>JBFXKJ010000006.1:0-42273 GCA_050173895.1 Mangrovibacterium sp.
CCAGCACCTGGAGCCTGAGTAGTGGCATGAAAATTACCCGAGCCACTGAGAGACTACGGTGATCGTGGTTTCGCACGACCGTCACTTTCTGGACAATGTCTGTACCGATGTCGTAGACATTGATTATGGAAAGATCCGTGCATTTGCCGGGAACTACTCTTTCTGGTACGAATCAAGCCAGCTGGCCTTGCGTCAGCAGGCTGCCGCCAACAAAAAAGCGGAGGAAAAGCGGAAGGAACTGCTTGAATTTATCAGTCGCTTCAGCGCCAATGTGGCCAAGTCAAAGCAGACTACAAGCCGCAAAAAAATGCTGGATAAACTAAACATTGAAGAGATCCAGCCGTCAAACCGCCGCTACCCGGGTATCATCTTTCAGCCGGAGCGGCAATCGGGCGACCGGATACTGAGGGTGGAAGGGCTCAGTTATGAGCAGGATGGTGAAGTGTTCTTCCGGGATGCAACCTTTACAGTCGAAAAAGGCGATAAGGTGGTTTTTCTGGGGAAGGATAACCGGGTCATGACCGCCTTCTTCCGGATTATAATGGGTGAGATTGAACCTTCCGCCGGAGTTTTCGAATGGGGAGTGACCATCAGGAAGGCTTACCTGCCAATGGACAATTCTGAATATTTTACAAAAAACGAAACGTTGATCAACTGGCTGGCCCAATATTCGGCCGACACGAGCGAGGGCTTCTTGCGGGGTTACCTGGGTAAAATGCTTTTTTCCGGTGACGATCTGCAGAAAAATGTGAAGGTCCTTTCCGGGGGCGAGAAAATGCGTTGCATGATTGCCCGGATGATGCTCGAACATCCCAATACGGTTGTCCTTGATCATCCTACCAATCACCTGGATATGGAGTCGATCCAGTCGTTCAATAACAATATGAAGGCCTACCCCGAGCAGATCCTGATGGCTTCGCACGACCATCAGTTCATTGAAACGGTGTGTTCAAGGGTAATTGATCTGACCCCCGACGGGGTAATTGACAAATATATGGATTTCAGTGACTATCTGACCGACGAAAAAATTCATGAAAACCGCCTGTCCAGATATGCGAAATAACTTTTATTATTGAATCCTTTTAATTAAATTTGCGCTGCGAATTGCAAAAACACCAACATGGACGAAGGCCCTGATCATAAACGCGAATTATTAACCTCCCTGCGGGTGGCCTGATCTTGTCTTGCCTCCTGCGGAGATAAAACACAGGAGGCACTGTTATGCTGAAAATTTACAAAAGCTTTGGAGGATATGTTGAAATTCCACAGGCAGAAAAAGGTTGCTGGATCAATATCGTAGAGCCGACAACCGAAGAGACCGAACGCCTGCAAAATGAATTTCAGGTTCCTGACGATCTTATCCGGGATATTCTTGATGCCGACGAACGGCCTCGTTATGAAGTTGATGATGACTGGTCGCTGATCATTTTTCGTGTGCCGGTTGAAACACCTGACAACGGTGTTCCCTATTCAACCTTACCGCTTGGAATCATCCGGATCAACGAGGTTACCATCACCCTTTGCGCCCGGCTGAATGAGGTCCTCCCTTTTGTACAGCCTGCTCTTTTCCGCGGACAGAACCACCTGATCCACGATGAGCTGAATTTTATCCTTAAACTGTTCCTTCGCTCAGGCAGCACCTACCTGGGGTATCTGAAGCAAATCAATCAACAGACGGCACAAATA
This sequence comes from Mangrovibacterium sp., assembly GCA_050173895.1. Lineage (GTDB taxonomy): Bacteria > Bacteroidota > Bacteroidia > Bacteroidales > Prolixibacteraceae > JBCFBK01. The sequence continues at coordinate 1,687 of JBFXKJ010000006.1, forward strand.
GAGAACGAACTTGAAAAGTCGATCCGGAATAAAGAGCTGAACAAATTGCTTAAAATGGAAAAATGCCTGGTCTACTTTATCACTTCTCTGAAGGCAAACGAAATCGTGCTGGCAAAACTTCGGAATTCCTTTAAATCAAATATGGGGGAGGTGAATGAAGATCTGCTCGAAGATGCGATCATCGAAAATAAACAGGCTTTGGAAATGTCACAGATCTATTCCGATATTCAAAGCGGAATGATGGATGCTTTTGCTTCGGTGATTTCAAATAACCTGAACGTAGTCATGAAACAACTGGCTTCCATTTCCATCATCCTCATGATCCCGACCCTTATCGCAAGCTTGTACGGGATGAATGTCCCCAATCATCTTGAGAACAACAGCTGGGCTTTTGTCATTGTCCTGCTGTTTTCCGCCCTGATGTCATTTATGGGCGTCGTGATTTTCAGAAAAAGGGATTTGTTCTGAGTCTTTGCGAAAGTATTCACTCACAGAAGCACATTGCACCATTTTTTTTAATTTAGCGGAATTAACAATTTATCTTAAACCACCAATTGATTTTTTCTGCTATGAGGAGCCTTTTATTCTTGCCGGTCTTGTTTTTGCTGAACCTGCCGGGCCTGTTGGCGCAGAGCCGTTATCTGGACGTTATCACCGATTCGGTTGTTGCCGAAACCTATACCTATGTTGTCAAAGACAGTAAAAAGCTTGACCTTGATGTTTATTTCCCGGCAACCGACAGCGAACAGCGCCGGCCCGTGTTTCTGTATGTTCACGGTGGCGGCTTCTCGGGCGGCACCCGGAATAGCGTGGGGATAAAGGATTTTTGCAGGAAGATTGCTCAAAGAGGCTATGTGGCCGTTTCGATTTCCTACCGCCTCACCCGGGCAGGAACCAAAACGGGCTTTGGCTGTGACTGTGAGGCGCGGGAAAAACTGGCAACTTTTGCTGCTGCAGTCGAAGATCTGCACGACGCCACCCGTTTTATTGCAGGCCGCGGGGAGCAGTTTGGCATTGATCCTGAGCGGATCATTCTCGCAGGGAGCAGCGCCGGTGCGGAAACCGTGCTGGATGCGGTTTACGACCAGCCACTGATAGCCACACCGCAGATGCCGGCAGCCTATGCCGGTGTGATCAGCATGGCGGGTGCCATTCCCGATACGGCAAAAATTACAAACGATCGTGCTATCCCGTCGATGTTTTTTCACGGGACCTGCGATAATCTGGTGCCTTACGGAAAGGCGTCGCACCGGTATTGTAAACCCGGTCAGCCTGGTTATCTGGTTCTGGACGGAGGGCAGGTGATCGCTGAAAAGCTGCGCCGGTTGGGAAAGCCATACTGGCTACACACAACCTGCGGCGGTGATCATGCGCTGGCCGGTACGCCCATGACCCGCTATTTTGACGAAATGCTGCGCTTTTGCTACGACTTTGTGCTGAACGGGAAACGGGATCAGATCCACACCATCATCCCCGGCGATCATTCCTGCGACTATCCGGCATATAATTATTGCTCCGATCAGAGGTGAGGCATCGCTTCCGGCATATCAGACAAACAGGCAGCATCATGCCGGCGGGAGAGCAAATTTATTCCGGAAGCATGTATGTTGCAGGCATAACGTTTCAATGGCCCTATATCCGTTAAATTCATATTTGTATGAACCATAAATTTCTCTTGATCATGTGTGCCCTGGCAGCGAGCAGCTCGAGTTATGCACTGGATGTGAAGGTATTGACCTATAACATCCGGTACAACAATCCCGGAGACAGTCTGAATGCCTGGCCCAACCGGAAGGATGAAGTGGTAAGACTGATCCGTACGCACGCACCCGATGTTTTCTGTCTCCAGGAAGCACTGCTCGGGCAGGTCAATGATGTGGCTTCAATGATGCCTGGTTTTGACTGGGTGGGAGTGGGAAGAGAAGACGGTGTGAACCGGGGCGAATATGCGCCGGTGTTTTATAATTCTCAAAAATACCAGTTAAAGCAGCAGGGATGGTTCTGGCTTTCGCAGAGCCCGCACATTCCCTCAAAAAGCTGGGATGCCGCACTGCCCCGCATTTGCACCTACGTTTTGCTTGAAGATTATGAGAGCCACAAAAATTTCTGGGTCTTCAACACCCATCTCGACCATGAGGGCGAAAAAGCAAGGCACGAATCAGCCCGGCTGATCCTTCGGAAAATTGCGGAGCTGAACGAAAAGAAATATCCGGTGGTTTTAACCGGCGATTTCAACGCGTTGCCGGATGATAATCCGGTCCGATTTATCAGGAGAAGGCTGGAAGATTGCAGGGAGGTCAGCCAAACACCGGCTGAAGGGCCTGCCGGAACGTTTAACGGATTTGATTTTAACAGTCCGCTCACCGACCGGATCGATTATATTTTCGCAGATAAGAACATCACAGTAAAAAAATACGCCATCATCACCTATTCTAAAGAAGGGCGTTATCCCTCCGACCACCTGCCGGTCCTTGTTGAACTGACATTGTAGGAGAACAGGAGAACGGAGAATGGAAACCAGATCCGGATTCTCAGACCCGCAGATTTTCGGTTCCTGTCCAGGCATCCGAATAGCTGACAGTCTGTTGCATCTTGTGTGTTGATACTTAATACTGAAAATGTGAACTTCGATTTCATCATTGTAGGGCAGGGACTTGCCGGAACGCTGTTGGGCTATGAACTGATTCGGGCAGGGAAAACAGTGTTTTATATTGATTCTCCTTTTTACCCCAGGGCTTCCGAAGTAGCGGCAGGCCTGATTAATCCGGTGGTTTTTAGACGAATGACAAAAAGCTGGCGGCTTGATGAATCCTATGCGCAAATGCTGGATACCTATGCCGGACTGGAGCACATGCTCGTGGGAACGTTCTTTTCTCCCCTAAAAATCAGAAAGGTTTTTGGAGAGGGGGATGCGCTGCATTGGGAGCGGAAGTGTTTTGAAAATAACCTGGAGGATTATATCTCCCCGGCCACTGATCGGGCAGAACATCCGCTTTTGAACATGCCCTACGGTTGTGGCTGGGTTACAGAAGGTGCATGGGTCAATCTCAGACGCATGCTGCAGTTATTCAGGCAATGTCTGACGGAGAAGAATCTGCTGTTAAAAGAAAATTTGCAGTACGATTTGCTGAAACAAAGTGATCATGGCGTTCAGTATAAGGAGATCAGCGCAGGAAAGATCATTTTTTGTGAAGGGTTTCAGGGACGGCAGAACCCTTTTTTTAAAGAAATTAATTACAAACCGGTGAAAGGGGAGATCCTGGACCTTACGGTTGAAAGCTATCGTGAAAAAAGCGCCCTGAGCAAGTCATTTTTTCTGTTACCGGTAGGAGAAGGCCGCTACAGGTTAGGAGCCACTTATGATTGGGACCGGTTGGATTCTGTCCCGACACCGGGAGCGAAAGCCGAACTGACCGGGCAATTGGCGCAGGTGTTGAAAGCCGGCTTTTCGGTTGTTGGCCACCAGGCGGGCGTACGACCGGTTACCCATGACCGCCGGCCCGTGGCAGGGCTTCATCCGGCTATGCCAAACGTGGGGATCCTGAACGGTCTGGGGGCAAAGGGATGCCTGAACGGCCCGTACGTAGCCCGCGTGTTTGCCGCTTATCTTCTGGGCAGGGTGGGGCAGCTTCCTTCCGAAATCAGTGTAAGCCGGTATTTATCTCCTGTGAGATGAACCGCACCGGGAAATGCCGGCTGTATCCCGCTGCGATTGCTTGCGGGCGGTATTCTCCCGGGGAAAGATCCTTTCATTGGCAAACGTATGGTTAATCCGACTGTTTTTTTTAACTTGCTCTTTCAATTTTAAACCGACAAGATAATGAGAAACAACTTTTTGGATATGAAATGGTTGTCCGTTCCGGTAGTCCTTCTGGCTTTGGCTTCGTGTACACAACCGGAACCTACTGATCTGACCAGGGAGGCGATCATCCCCAAACCTGTTTCGGTAACTGCCGACGGTTCAGCTTTTGAACTTAGCGGAAAGACGGTGGTTTCAGTTCAGCAGGGTGCTGATTCGTTAGCCGGTATCGCCGATCTTTTGGCTGAACAGCTTGGTTTCACCACCGGTTTTTCGCTGAAAATTGACACCGTGGAGGAAGAGCCGTCGCGTGGTATTTACCTGTCATTGGCTAATTTGCCTGAAGTGGGTCAGGAAGGTTATAAGCTGACCGTTGATAAGAAGAGGGTCATCCTTACCGCGAATACCGTCGAAGGTGTCTTCCGGGGAGTTCAGACCCTTCGTCAGCTTTTGCCGGCAGTACCCGATTCATCCTCTGCCGGAGGATCATGGATCATTCCCGGGGGCACCATCACCGATTACCCGGAATATGCCTATCGTGGTTCAATGCTCGATGTGGCGAGGCATTTTTTTGGTGTGGAGGATGTGAAGCATTTCATTGATATGCTGGCGGCTTACAAAATGAATGTCCTGCATCTGCATCTCACTGACGACCAGGGTTGGCGAATTGAGATCAAGTCATGGCCTGAACTGACAAAAATTGGCGGAAGTACAGAGGTAGGCGGTGAAAGTGGCGGGTTCTACACCCAGGAGCAGTACAAGGAAATCGTGAATTATGCCGCCGAACGTTTTATCACGATCATACCGGAGGTGGATATGCCGGGTCATACGAATGCTGCTTTGGCATCTTACGCCGAGTTAAACTGCGACGGCAAGGCCCGCGAGCTTTATACCGGAACCGATGTCGGGTTCAGTACCCTCTGCACAAAAAAAGAAATCACTTACCGGTTTATTGATGATGTGGTCAGGGAAATAGCTGCGATCACGCCTGGTCCGTATTTTCATATGGGCGGCGATGAATCGCATGCCACTAAAAAAGAAGATTACATTCCTTTTGTTGAACGGGTGCAGCAAATCGTAACCTCCCATAATAAGATCACTGTCGGCTGGGACGAGATCACGCTTGCCAGGCTCGAAAGCAACACGATTGCCCAATATTGGTCGAGTGCGGAGAATGCCAAAGCTGCCGCCTCCCAGAATGTAAAACTGATCATGTCGCCGGCAAAAAAAGCCTACCTTGACATGCAGTATGATTCGCTTTCACCGCTGGGCCTGCACTGGGCCGGTTACGTGGAAGTGGACACCGGTTATAATTGGGATCCCGCTGCGCTCGAGCAGGGCATTACCCGTGAAAATATCCTTGGAATTGAAGCACCACTCTGGGCCGAAACGGTAGAGGACAGGGCTGATATCGAATATCTTACCATGCCCCGCCTGCCCGGATACGCCGAAATCGGATGGACTCCCGTTACACAACGAAACTGGGACGAGTATAAGCAAAGGCTTGCCCAACACGGAAAAAGGTTTAAAGCACAAAACCTGAATTTCTATCCTTCGAAGCTGGTGCCCTGGGTCGAATAAATTGTTAATTGGCGGTTCTGGTTTGAAACAAAAACAGGGCCGCCAATCACTCTTTCAGAAAGCTAAGTAGCATGAAATTGAAATTATTCCTTATCCTGTTTTTGCTCTTGTGCCGGCTTGGTCCGGCTCTGGCGCAGGTGTCGTTTGGCAAACCTGAGAAAGTCAATCATCAATGGGCCTTTGTCCTGAACGATGTCCCGAACGGTGTGGATGTTCGCCTGGATGATTCAGCATGGAAAGTCGTTGATCTGCCTCATGACTGGAGCATCGGGCAGCAGCTTAGCCCGACCCTGGCCAGCGCCACGGGCTATTTGCCGGGCGGCATCGGATGGTACCGTAAACATTTGCCGGTTGCTGAAGAACATCAGGGGGAGAAGGTTTATTTATACTTCGAAGGGGTTTATAACCGCAGCGAGGTATTTGTCAACGGGGTTTCGGTCGGAAAGCGTCCCAATGGTTATATTTCCTTTATGTACGACATCACTCCTCACATTCAGTTCGGAGAGGATAATGTGATTGCGGTGAGGGTGGACCACAGCCGGTCGGCCGATTCACGCTGGTATACCGGCTCCGGTATTTACCGGAATGTCTGGATCGTTTATGCCGACCCGGTTCATCTTGCACAGTGGAGCGTTTATGCCTGGCCGGAAAAACAGGGCAGCGGCTATCGGCTGAATATTGAATCGGCTATTGAAAACGGGTCGGCTGCTTCAGCCTCTTTAACAGTCAAACATGAGTTATTCGACGCGAATAAGAAGCGGATAGCTGCATCTTCCGGAAAATTGACAATTGAGGCCCGTCAAACAGGAAAACTTCAGGCAGCTCTGAAGATTGCAAATCCTGAACTTTGGTCGCTAAGCAATCCGGCCTTGTACACTCTGAAGACTTCGGTCTATCGCGATGGGGTTTTGATCGACGAAACAAGCACCACCACCGGTTTCAGAACGTTCATCTTCGATCCGGACAAAGGTTTCGCACTGAACGGGGAGTGGATGAAGGTAAAGGGGGTGTGCCTGCATCACGATGCCGGCGTGTTGGGTTCGGCCGTACCCAGAGAAGTGTGGAAAAGAAGGCTGCTCAGCCTGAAGGAAATCGGAGTGAATGCCATTCGTACCAGCCATAACCCGCAGGCGCCCGATTTGTACGATCTGTGCGATGAACTGGGTTTACTGGTTTTGAATGAGGCGTTCGACGAGTGGGAGTTTCCGAAGCGGAAGTGGATAGAAGGCTGGAACGTGGGCACTCCGGGGTATCAGGGATCGTTTGACTTTTTTGAAGAATGGGCAGAAAAGGACCTGGGCGATATGGTCAGACGTGACCGTAATCATCCGTCGGTCTTTGCCTGGAGCATTGGCAATGAGGTGGATTATCCGAACGACCCGTATTCGCATCCGGTGCTCGATGGAGGCAAGGAAACCGGGTTCACCCAGCCCATTTTTGGCGGCTATAAAAAGGATGCTCCCGATGCCATGCGCCTGGGCGCTATCGCGAAAAGGCTGGTTGGCGTAGTAAAACAGCACGACCGGTCAAGACCCGTCACTGCCGGCCTGGCAGGGGTGGCCATGTCCAACCAGACGGCCTATCCGTTTTCGCTGGATATTGCAGGTTACAACTACACCGAAAGCCTGTACGACCATGATCATGCAAAATATCCTGAACGGGTCATTTTCGGCAGTGAAAACCGGCATGATCCGGAAGCATGGAAGGCGGTCACATCGCGCGAATTCATTTTTGGGCAATTCCTGTGGACGGGAATTGATTACCTGGGAGAATCCGGCCGCTGGCCCTCGCGGGGTTTCCACTCCGGACTGCTGGATTTCGGCGGCTTTATCAAACCAAGAGGTTATTTCCGTCAGTCGCTGTGGTCTGAAAAGCCGATGGCTTATTTAGGGACCTATCCTGCGCCGGGTGCGGAACAAAGGAAGCAGACACCATCGATGGACGCCTGGCCGGTCTGGAATTACCGGGAAGGACAACTGATCCGGGTGGTCTGTTATACCAATGCCGCTCAGGCGCGGCTGTTATTGAACGGAAAAGAAGCCGGAGAAGCCAAACCCTATGATGATCACACCGGAATTATTTATTGGGATATTCCTTTCAGTACAGGAAAACTTGAAGTTGTTGGGATGGACGGCCATGGCAAAGAAGAGAGCCGTTATTCCATTCAGTCTTCAGAACGGCCGTATGCAATTCAGGTCATGGCTGCCGAAAAAGAAACCGATGCCGGCCAATTGGCGCAGGTAGTGCTGCAGGTCGTCGATGAGCATGGGGTTCCTGTCATGCTGTCGGACGATGAAGTCACCTGCCACATTGAGGGACCTGCAAAACTTCTGGGGCTTGAAGCGAGCGACAACCGCGATATGAGCGACTATACCGACAACCGGCAGCGCGTATACCATGGACGCCTCCTGGCATACATCCGGCCAACCGGCCAGCCTGGGGAAATTAAACTGTTGTTTACGGCAAACTGGCTGAAACCGGCTGAACTGACGATTCAGGTCCGGTGATGCCGGACGTGGCATTTAATACCCGATTACAGATGGTCGAACCGCGGGGCAGGAGAAATGAAGGTATGGCTGAACAACAGGTGAGAAGTTTTGTATCTTGCGTCCTCAAACAAATTAAAGATTAACCATGTTCAAATTAAACTTCAGTGCAGCCGTCACGATGCTTTTCGCACTTGCCGCCTGCAATACAGCGCCGAAACAACTGACCAGTCAGGATCAGGAACGTCTGACCGCCTTTGTAGACCCATTTATCGGGACAGATTTTCATGGGCACACCTTTCCGGGGGCGGCGTTCCCCTTCGGGCAGATCCAGCTCAGTCCCGATAACGGCACCCAGGGGTGGGACTGGTGTTCGGGTTATCATTATTCCGACAGCACGATCGCCGGATTCAGCCACCTGCACCTGAGTGGTACCGGCATCGGCGATCTGGCCGATATTTCTTTTCTTCCGGCGGCAAGCGACGTCACGTTTAAGGAAGGTGAGCAGAATATGGATTTTGTGTACCGCTATGCCGGAAAATATACGCACGACCAGGAAGAAGCTGCTCCAGGCTACTACGCCGTGACGATGAAAAATAACGGGATTAAAGCTGAACTGACTGTCACGGAACGGGCCGGCTTGCACCGCTATACCTTTCCTGAAAACGCGAAGAATAACCTGATCATCAATCTGGGCTTTGCCATCAACTGGGACAAACCCTATGAGACAGCGCTGCAGCTCATCGACAGTGTGACGGTGACGGGCAAGCGGCTGTCGCACGGATGGGCTGCCGATCAGCACGTTTATTTTGCCGTTGCTTTTTCTTCTCCCGTCATTTCTTCAGAAGTAAAGAATGTGGGCGGAGAGGGGAGAACAGTCGGCGTCTACAGTTTCGGCAACAAGCAGGTACTTGCAAAAGTGGGTATCTCATCGGTGAGTGAGGAGAACGCCATGGCCAACCTGAAGGCATCACTTCCGGGCTGGGACTTTGACGCAACCCGCCAGGCCGCTTCCGATGCCTGGGAAAAAGAACTGTCAAAAATTAAAATTACCAGCAACGACCCCGTGCAGAAGAAGATTTTTTATACTTCGCTCTACCATACCATGATCGCTCCTTCTTTATTCTCCGATCTGAACGGCGAATTCAAGGGTGTAAAAGGCGATGTGCAGAAGGCGGAAGGATACAGTCAATATACAGTATTCTCGTTGTGGGATACTTACCGGGCATTGCATCCGCTGTTCACGCTCACCCAACAGGACCGGGTAAATGACATGGTCAAGTCGATGCTCAGTCACTATCAACAGACGGGGATCCTGCCCGTTTGGGAACTGGAAGGGAATGAAACATTCTGCATGGTGGGAAATCACTCCATTACCGTTATCGCTGAAGCAATTTTGAAAGATATCGGCGATTTTGACCGGGAACTGGCCTTCGAAGCCATGAAAGCAACTTCCATGAACGACCGCGATGGCATGGCGTTGTATGATAAACTGGGATACATGCCTGCCGACGAAATTCAACAGTCGGTGGCGAAGTCGGAAGAGGTGGCCATTGACGACTGGAGCGTGGCCCTGGTTGCAGAAAAACTGGGTAAAACCGAAGATGCGGCCTATTTCCGCAAACGCTCAGAAAACTACCGCAATTACTTTGATCCGGAAACGGGATTTATGCGGGGAAAACTCAGAAACGGCAATTGGACCACACCTTTCGATCCTGCTTTCTCCAAACACGAAGGCAGCGATTACACTGAAGGAAATGCCTGGCAGTACCTGTGGCTGGCGCCGCAGGATGTGGATGGGCTGATCGGGTTGCTGGGAGGAAAAGAACCTTTCGCCGACAAGCTGGAACAATTGTTCAAAGTGGAAGAAGGGGTGAAAGGCGAAGAGGCATCGAGCGATATTTCAGGGCTTATTGGTGCTTACGCCCATGGAAACGAACCGGGGCACCATACCACTTTCCTGTTCAACTATGCAGGCAGGCCCTGGAAAACCCAGGAACTGAACCGCCAGATCCAGACAACCATGTACACCGATAAACCCGATGGATTAAGCGGAAATGAGGACTGCGGACAAATGTCGGCCTGGTATGTACTCAGCGCCCTGGGTTTTTATCCGGTACATCCCGCTGATCTGCAGTACCAGTTCGGTTCGCCGGTTGTGCAGGAGGCACAGATTGAGATCGCTCCGGGAAAAACATTTACCGTTAAGGCGCCACAGGCTTCGAACGAAAACAAATATATTCAGGAAGTCAAACTGAACGGCGAAGTTTTAACCCGTTCCTACATTACCCATCAGGAGATCATGAACGGAGGTACGCTGGAATTTACCATGGGAAGCGAAGCCAATAAAACGTTATTTCAGTAGGATCTTTCCGGTAAACCGAATGGCCGTTATTTGCCGGTTTGGCCGGAGCTGATTGATCCGCACCCTGCGGAAAAACCGGCTCCGGCTGATAGCTCACTTCTGCAGCTACCCTATAAAAACCTTAAAAAATCGATTATGAAAAAAAAATCTTTTTTGGCATTGCTTCTGGTATCGCTGTTGTTAGTTTCCTGCCAAACAAGGAATAAAGTTGGCGAGTGGGTCTCTGTTTTCGATGGTAAAACATTGAATGGATGGAAGAAAACTGCAGAAAACCCTGAAAGTTTTTCCGTTGAGGACGGCACAATCAAATGTGCGGGACCCCGGGCACATTTGTTTTATGAAGGTGATTTTAAGAATTTTGAATTTGAAACGGAGGTGAAAACAAGTGACCATTCAAATTCCGGAATTTTTATCCATACGCAATACCAAAGTAAAAGCTGGCCCAAAAAAGGTTATGAAATTCAGGTAAATAATTCCTACCGCGGTCCGGCTGAACATCCGGAACTTCGTAAAACAGGCAGTTTGTACAACATTCGGAACGTGTATTTCCCGGTAGCGAAAGACAATGAATGGTTTAAAATGCGCATCAAGGTGGTTGAAAACCGGATCGGGATCTTTGTGAACGATGTGAAAGTGAACGAATATATCGAGCCGGAAGATCCCTGGAGAGCCAGAGGAAACGAAGGCGTGAGACTGGACAGGGGCACGTTTGCCTTACAGGCGCATGATGCGAAAAGTACGACCTGGTACCGGAACATTCGGGTTAAAGCGTTGCCCGAGGGCACGCGGGAAGATCCGGGAACAGATAAGAACTGGGATACGAAAGTTACTAAACTCATGACAGCCGGTTTCCCTTTGATTGATTACCACGTTCATCTGAAAGGCGGTTTGACGATCGAAGAAGTGGTTGCAAACTCACAACGGCTTGGAATCAATTACGGAATCGCTCCCAATTGTGGACTGGGATTTCCGGTGACGAGCGATTCTACGCTTTATGGCTACATGAATTCGGTTGCAGGGAGCCCTACTTTCAAGGGAATGCAGGCCGAGGGCAGGGAATGGGTTACCTTGTTTTCGCCCGAAGCTGTTGCAAAATTTGACTATGTATTTACGGATGCCATGACTTTCACCGATTACAAAGGCAGGAGAACCCGGATTTGGATCCCTGAAGAAGTTTGGGTTGATGACAAGCAGCAATTTATGGAACAGCAGGTCAGTAAGATTGAAGCGATCTTCTCGCAGGAGCCTGTTGATATCTATGTAAATCCGACTGTGCTTCCGGATGTGATTGCCGGAGAATATGATCAGTTGTGGACGGATGAACGGATTGCCAGGGTGGTTAAAGTACTGGCCGAAAATAAAGTGGCGCTTGAGATTAATGCCCGGCGAAAAGTTCCGGGTGCTAAAATGATTAAAATGGCCAAAGAAGCGGGGGTAAAGTTTACGTTTGGAACGAATAATGCCGGCCGTGATCTGGGTCAATTGGAATACTGCCTTCAAATGATAGAGGAATGTGGTTTAAAACCAGCCGATATGTTTGAGATCAAACCCAACGATCAAAAACCGGTGCTTTTAAAAGGCTTGCCTCGCAAAATTACAGGGTAATGACTGTTTTTGACGTAGCTTTAATTGTTGATTAGTGAAATTAACCTGACTCAGAACACCGGTTACTAAAGACCGCCGGTACGGAGATCTTTGGTTATAATCCTCAAATGAATGAACAGGACCTGCTGTGATCTGCGGCAGGTCCTGTTATATAACACGCGCTCTTTTCTCCCGTTTTGAATTGCGCGATTCAAACAATTCCTTAATTTTAACAGTAATTAGTACTTTTAAAATTTTTTACCCTACATAACCCTGAAATTGTGAAAAACGATGATGAAGTTAAAGCTTGTTTTTATAGTTCTCCAGGCGATTATACTGACAAACCCCGTCCGGACGAAGGCCATTGAAGCTTCCGTCCGTATGCAAGGCAGCGAAGTTTCCGCCAACATCAGCGTCACAGACGCCTCAGGCTTGCTGCAAGCTGCCGAAACTGCCGGCCCGCAGCACGCGACTGAGCCTCGCGGACCGGCGCAGACCCTCGAAACTCCCGGTGAAAAGGCTTACCTCTTTGCGTATTTTACCGATAAAAACAGTAACCGGAACGGCCTCCATTTTGCCTGGAGCAGCGATGGTTACCGGTGGACGGCCATCGGGCCTGAGCACAGTTTTCTCCGTTCGGATTATGGTTCGTGGGGCACGGAAAAGCGAATGCGCGACCCATTTATCATGCGGGGACGCGACGGGCTCTGGCATTGCCTCTGGACGCTGAACTGGGAAGCCAATGCCATTGGCCATGCTGCTTCGTCCGATTTGATCCACTGGTCGCGTCAGAGTTACCCCAAAGTAATGGCGGGCTATGAGGTGCGGAATTGCTGGGCGCCGGAAATGGTCTACGACGAGGAAAAGCAGCAGTACGTCATTTTCTGGGCCAGTGCCATCAGGGTGAACGGGGAATGGAAAACCGAAGCCGGACACCCGTACGATAACCGGATGTACTATACGACCACCAAAGATTTCAAAAGCTATACCCCCGCAAAGATCTTTTTCGATCCGGGCCATAATGTGATCGATGCCACCGTTCGCCGCATCGGAGACCAATATTACATGATCTATAAAAATGAACAGGAAGTTCCGGTGCCGCAAAAGAACCTGCTGGTTGCGGTAAGCAACCATGCCGAGGGGCCTTACCGGACCATCAGTGAGAAGCCCTTTACACGCGACTGGGTGGAAGGTCCGGCGATCTGCCGGCTACCCGACAGCAGTTTTCTGGTGTATATGGATGCTTACCGCGATCATCGCTACGAAGCCAAACGAACCCGCGATTTTGTACAGTGGGACGATATGAACGACCGGATCAGCATTCCCGGCGGACTGAAGCACGGGTCAATTATTGAAGTGCCCATGGCCATGGTCGACAAGCTGATCGGAGAACAGCAACGTGCGGCACAAAAAGAACGGGAAGCAAACGGGAAGGAGGGCGTACCTGCACCGAAGCCTGTATTCAGGGATCCGGTCTACGACGGAGCAGCCGATCCGGTGGTGATCTGGAATCCGGTGGCCGGCAAATGGTGGATGTATTATACCAATCGCCGGGCCAATCAGACCGAACTGCCGGGGGTGAGCTGGGTATTCGGTACGCCTGTGGGGATTGCCGAATCGGCCGACGGGGCAAACTGGAGCTATGTCGGCACGGCTCAGTTCAGTGGGCTGACAGCCGACTGTGGGGGAAAGGATGCGACCTTCTGGGCTCCCGACGTCGTTTTCGGTGACGACGGCAAATGGCATATGTACCTGAGCATCCAGCCGGGCATCGATGTGAAGTGGGGCCTGCCCGGCTTTATCGCACACCTCACCAGCAACGACATGCTGAACTGGAAGTTCGAAAGCCGCCTCAGTCAGTTGGGAACACACGTCATCGATGCTGATATCCTGAAAATGCCCGATGGAACCTGGCGAATGTACTATAAAGGCTCGCACCCGCATTCCAATATCAGCATGACGGAGAGCCGTGACCTGTTCAACTGGTCGGCGCCCAGAGAGGTAATCAAAATCAGCGGGGAAGGGCCTGCTGTTTTCCGGTGGAGGGAACGGTACTGGATGCTGGTTGACACCTGGAACGGACAAACGGTATTTGGTTCAGAGGACGGCGACAAATGGGAGAAACAGCCGGGCAGTCCGCTGTTGTCCGACGGCGAAGGTACGGGACCGGACGATATTCCCAATGCCCTGCATGCCAATGTGGTGGTCAGCGGTCAGCGGGCCTATCTCTACTATTTCACCCATCCCGGCAGGGTAGGGGAAGGAAAGAAAAAAGACGGCTATGAGCAGCGCCGTACCTCGATCCAGGTCGTGGAACTGGAGCTGGACCGGGAAGGGCGGATCACAGCCGACCGGAATCAGACAACCTACGTAAATCTGTTGCCTGCTTCGGCGGTAAATGCCACCCTGACCATCCATGCCGGCAGGTCCAAACCCGTCAGCACGGAACTGTTCGGGATCTTTTTCGAAGATATCAATTATGCGGCCGACGGCGGGCTGTATGCCGAAATGGTGCAGAACCGTTCGTTCGAATATGAGCCGGCCGATGTGGCGAACAGGGACTCCACCTGGAACAGCCGCAAAAGCTGGGAACTGATGAAAACCGGCGAAGCGGAGGGCGGCCTGGAGATCGGGGCAGACTCGCCCCTTCATCCGAATAATCCCCATTATGCCGTGCTCACTCTTGAAAGTACCGGCGGTACTGTTGGTCTGGCCAATCCGGGTTACGACGGTATGGTGATCAAAGCCGGCGACGCATACAACTTTTCGGTGTTCGCCCGCTTGCTTGCCGGGAAAGGTGACAGACTGACGGTTTCACTGGTCGGGACAGACGGAGCGCTTTATGCGGAGGCGCAGACCGGAAAAATAAGTAAAGGATGGGAAAGGCATGCGGCTACGCTGGTTCCTTCGGCCAATGCCGATGACGCCCGGCTGGTGGTGACCCTGAAGAGAAAAGGGCAGGTGGCCCTGGATATGATTTCCCTGTTTCCGGAGAAAACCTTTAAAAACAGGCCGAACGGACTGAGGGCTGACCTGGCACAGACAATTGCCGGTCTGAAGCCGCGTTTTGTCCGCTTCCCCGGCGGCTGCCTGGTGCACGGCGACGGACTCGGGAACATGTACCGCTGGAAAAATACGGTCGGTCCGGTCGAACAACGCACCGGACAGCGCAATATCTGGAATTATCACCAGAGCGCAGGACTGGGCTATTTCGAATATTTTCAGTTTTGTGAAGATATCGGCGCCATTCCGGTGCCGGTTGTACCGGCCGGGGTGAGTTGTCAGAATTCAAGAGAGGAAGGTCAGCAGGGCATCCCGCTAAGCGAAATGGATGCCTATGTGCAGGAAATTCTCGATCTGGTTGAGTATGCCAATGGCCCGGCCGATTCGAAATGGGGAAAAGTGAGAGCCGATGCCGGTCATCCCAAACCGTTCAACCTGAAGTACATCGGCATCGGGAACGAAGACC
Source organism: Mangrovibacterium sp. (assembly GCA_050173895.1). GTDB lineage: Bacteria > Bacteroidota > Bacteroidia > Bacteroidales > Prolixibacteraceae > JBCFBK01. The sequence goes on from JBFXKJ010000006.1 coordinate 16,971, forward strand.
AGATCAGCGACCGCTTTGAGGAACGCTTCCGGATGATTTACGAACGGTTAAGGAAAGAACATCCGGAAATTACAGTTATTGGCACTGCCGGGCCGTTTTGCGAGGGAACCGATTATGAAGAAGGCTGGAAAATAGCCCGGGAACTGGATGTTTCTGTGGTCGATGAGCATTATTATCAGCCACCGGGCTGGTTTATTCATAACCAGGATTTTTATGACCACTATCCCAGGGGCGGGTCGAAAGTCTACCTGGGTGAGTATGCCTCCCGGGGCAATACCCTGTATCACGCACTGGCCGAGGCAGCCTATATGACGGCGCTGGAGCGGAACGGCGATGTGGTCTGTATGGCCTCGTATGCGCCGCTGCTGGCCAGGGAAGGCCATACCCAGTGGAACCCCGATCTGATCTATTTCAACGGGAAGGAAGTGAAGCCGACGGTCAATTATCAGGTGCAAAAGCTTTTTGGCCTGAACGCAGGCGAACAGTACCTCGAAGGTGGGTTGACGGTTACTCCCGGGCAGGATGCCGTGCGGAAAAGGCTGGCTTATTCGGTGGTGCAAAGCGGCGATGAGCTGATCATTAAACTGGTCAATCTGCTTCCGGTCAAGGCGAATGTCCGCATTGAACCGGGAAAAACCGCAGGAATGCCGGGCGGGACCCGGGCGGTGCTGACGGGGATGCCTGGTGGCCGTTATCTGATCCCGAAGGTCTTTCCCTTCGGGGATGATGACAACTTTGACGCCGACCTGCCGCCTTATTCGCTGACCGTTATTCGCACAAAAATTGCAAAACCTTCGGCTGGTAAAGAATAATGATGTAATTTGAATCGAATTTAATCAACTAAGCAGAAAAGATAAAACGGCCGTGGTAATATCGCATTTTATCCGGTCATTAAAAAAAATCATCATGGGTTTAAAAAAATCTGGTTTCTCTTCGATTGCTGTTTCCAGGGTAAAAACCGGCGCACCGGGGTGGAAGGTGGCCATCATGATTCTTTGCGCGCTGCTGCCGGCTATGCTGGCGGCTCAGCAAAAGCCCGCGAACGATGTGACCGCGCCGCTGCACCTGATGAAACCCGACTATCCGGTTCCCTACGGCGTACCGGAAACAGAGACTGTGAAGCAGGTGCTTGACAAGGTCTTAGCCTACCTGGATGAAGTTACACCGGCCCGTATTGCCGACCGGAATACCGGGCAGGAGATCACGAATTTCAGCCAAATCACCAAAGATGCTCAACTGATGCAGGGCGATTTCCGCCTCACCAGCTATGAATGGGGCGTCACTTATGCCGGAATGCTGCTGGCGGGCGAAGTGACCGGCGACCAGCGGTACACCGGTTACACACGAAAACGAATGAAACTGCTGTCCGACCTGACGGCCTTTTACCGCGAGAACCCGGCGCTGGATGTTGATCGCCGGTCTCCTGTCCATTCGGTGCTGCATCCGGCAGCGCTCGACGATTCCGGTGCTCTCTGTGCGGCGATGATCAAAGCTGAACGCAGCGGCGGCGACGGGAGCCTCCGGCCGATGATCGACCATTTTATCGACTATATCCATAACAAGGAATTTCGTCTTCCCGATGGGACCCTGGCCCGCAACCGCCCGCTGCCAAACAGCCTTTGGCTGGACGACCTGTTCATGAGCGTCCCGGCGCTGGCCCAGATGGGAAAACTGACCGGCGAAGCCCGATATTACGATGATGCCGTCAGGCAAATCCTGCAGTTCTCGCAGCGGATGTTCAATCCGGCGAAGCATATCTATATGCATGGATGGGTTCAGCAAATGAACGAACACCCGCAGTTCCACTGGGCACGGGCAAACGGATGGGCCGTGATGGCCATGACCGAGTTGCTGGAGGTGCTTCCCAAAGAACATCAGGGCTACGAGCCGGTTTTAAAACAGTTGCAGGCGCATATCCGCGGACTGGCATCTTATCAGGACGGCACCGGCTTCTGGCATCAACTCCTCGACCGCAACGACAGCTACCTGGAAACCTCGGCTACGGCCATTTATGCCTTCTGCATCGCCCGGGCTGTCAACAGGGGCTATGTCGACAAACTGGCCTACGGTCCGGTGGCGCTGCTGGCCTGGAACGCCGTGTCGACCAAAGTGAATGACAAAGGACAGGTGGGAGGTACCTGCGTGGGAACTGGGATGGGATTCGACCCCGCCTTTTACTATTACCGGCCGGTCAATCCTTACGCGGCACATGGTTACGGCCCGGTGCTGCTCGCCGGAGCCGAGATCATCAGCCTGCTGAAAAATACATGGCCAAAGGTAAACGACAGTGCTGTGATTTTTTATCCCGCCGAAGTCAGGTCGGACGGTCCGATTTTTCAGGCAAAGTGAAATGTGCCTGCGGAATTTTTGGACCCTCTTTCTTCAGCCTGCAGCCATCGGACAGGGTCAGGGTTTCGGTGATGCCGTGGATTTTTTTGTATATTTTATGAGTAAGCCGTACTTTTATTAATGTTTTGAAAGAAACCTGCAAAACGAGGCGGGTAAACGTTGCTCCTGAAACGGAGTGTTACATGGAAATAAATAGAATTGGTCATGATAAAAATCTTCTTCCTCATTTGTTCGCTTGGTGTGGTTATCTCGGGTTATGCACAGATGGAGAGCCCGTTTTTCCCCGAAAAGCAATTAACGACTGTCGGTGCCTATTATTATCCCGAACATTGGGATGAATCGCAGTGGGAGCGCGATTTGAAGAAGATGGCGGAAATGGGCTTCGAGTTCACCCATTTTGCCGAATTTGCCTGGGCGCAGCTTGAGCCCGAGGAAGGGAAATACAACTTTGCCTGGCTCGACCGGGCAGTGGCGCTGGCCGCCAAATACAAGCTGAAGGTGATTATGTGCACCTCGACGGCCACACCTCCGGTATGGCTGGTGCGAAAATATCCGGAGGTGCTGAAAACCAATGAAGACGGCACTGCCTACGATCACGGAGGGCGTCAGCATGCTTCTTTCTCAAGCAATTTTTACCGGGAGTATTCCATGAAGATGATCGCTGAACTGGCCCGACATTACGGACAGGATGAGCGGATCATGGGCTGGCAGCTCGACAATGAGCCCTGGTCGAATGTCGATTATGGCCAGGATGCGCAGCAGCGTTTCCGGGCGTGGCTGAAACAAAAGTACAGCTCGATCGATGCCCTGAACAAAGCCTGGGGAACCGACTTCTGGAGCGGAACCTACAGCAGCTTCGACCAGATCAACATTCCGCAGTACGAGCAATGGGGCATGAATTTGTATCAGAAGCTGGACCATGGCCGCTTCTGCGACTCCGAAACGGCTTCGTTCCTGGATGAACAGGCCAAAACAATTCGTCAATATGCGCGGAAGGACCAGTGGATCACCTCCAACTATGTTCCGGTGTACAGCGGCCGTTATATTGGCATGAGCCGCGAAATGGATTTTATTTCCTACACCCGGTACATGGTGTATGGCGATGCAAAGGGCATTGGCTGCAAAGGATACCGCCTTGGCGAATATACCCGCATCGGCATGGCGAACGACTTTTTCAGACCTTTGTCGCCCTTGTACGGGGTGATGGAACTGCAGCCGGGACAGGTAAACTGGGGAAAAATTAATCCCCAGCCGGTTCCTGGCGCCGTCAGACTTTGGCTGTGGCATGTGTTTGCCGGTGGAAGCAAATTTGCCTGCACCTATCGGTTCAGGGCGCCCATCTATGGTTATGAACAGTATCACTATGGTATCGTGGGCTATGACGGGCTTACCCCAACTCCCGGGGGACTGGAATACCAAAAATTCATTGAAGAAATCAAGCTGCTCCGGAAAAACAAGGCTTCATCCAAAGTTCCTGCGGATTATCTGAAACGGAAGACAGCCGTTTTGTTCGATCCCGATAACATGGCGGCCATTGAGCAGAACCGCCAGACCACCGAATGGAACACCGAAAAGCATGTGCTGAAATATTACAGCGCCCTGAAATCGTTTGGCGCTCCGGTCGATTTTATCCGTGACACGATGGATTTTTCTTCCTATCCGTTTATCGTGGCGCCGGCTTATCAGCAAATCAGCCTGAAGTTGATTGCGAAACTTACCGATTACGTGAAGAACGGCGGAAATCTGGTGCTGAGCTGCCGTACCGGCCATCAGGACAGCCAGGGGCATCTGTGGGAAGCGCCGTTCGCTCAGCCCATCTATGAGTTGATTGGCTCGGAGATTGAATGCTATGACCTGCTGATGCCGCATGCGCCCGATACCATTAAAATGGGACAGCAAAAGTATGGCTGGACCAGTTGGGGCGAGATTTTAAAGCCGGCCAAAGGCACCGAAAGCTGGGCAACGCACAGCGGCGATTTTTACGCAGGTAAACCGGCCGTGACCCACCGGAAGCTGGGAAAAGGCTCCGTGACCTATGTCGGGGTCGACAGCCGTGAGGGCCAACTGGAATATGATGTGCTGGATCAGGTTTTCACTCAGGCGGGTGTTGCTGCCGAACATTATCCGGCTGGCATCATCGTGGAGTACCGCGACGGTTTTGGCATTGCCATGAACTATTCCGACAAAGCCTGGGAAATGAAACTCCCGGCCGGGGCGAAGCTTCTGATCGGGGCGAAGCTTATCCCGTCGGCGGGCGTGCTGGTGTGGAGGGAAGAAGTTATCAGTAATAAGTAATTCGTTGTAAGTCGTAACACGTAAGAGTCAGGATGCAAGAGCCAGGAGTCAAGACATTCAGATGCCAGTTACTCAGATCGTCAGAAGTTTCGACAATTTGTGTTCTCCGCCATGTTCCATGTTCCACGTTCTACGCTCCATGCCCTGTGCTATAGACCAGAAAACCTTAATATCTTGTTAATTATGTTAATACGTAAGCCTGCAACCTTGCAACCCTGCCACCTTTTCCGGTCTCCGGTCTCCGTTTTCCGTTTTCCGTTCCTCCTGCTGCTGCTGGCCATTGCAGTCAACCTCCAGGCACAGACCATTGAAAATAACTTCAGCCGGCCGCTGAAAAACGTTCTCACGGAAGTCGGGAACCGTTTTGGTGTTCAGTTTAACTACGACAGCAAGCTGGTCGACACCGTTCAGGTTCAGTTTGCCCAATGGCGGTTCCGCGACGACCTCGAAAAGACGCTTTATAATATTCTGTCGCCTCTGGATCTGGCCTTCAATGAAAGCAACGACGGCACCTACCGGATCGACCGGTTCCGGTATCACATCCGTCCCGTTGCCGAAGGGAAGAAGCACCTCGAACGGCTGTTAAGCCTGTATTCCGATCAGGAGCAGTGGGAAAGCCGGAAAGCCGAACTGAGAGAAGGCATTCTGAAAGCCTTGAATTTGTCCCCGGCTCCGCAGCGGGGACCGTTAAATCCGATCGCAACAAAAAAAGAAAAAATGGCCGGTTACACGGTTGAACAGGTGGCACTGGAAAGCCTTCCGGGAGTTTATGTCAGCGGCAGCTTGTACAAGCCGGCGAAAGTGAAGGGAAAACATCCGGCTGTTCTACTGGCGCAGGGCCATGGTGAAGATCAGCATTACGGAGAGAGTCCGCAGAAGATGGCGGCCACACTGGCGCGCATGGGCGCGATTGTATTCAGTTACGACATGTTTGCGAAAGGCGAATCGGGCCTTCAGTTTGCCTTTGAAGACCACCGTACCGATATCGCCCCCACGATGCAAACCTGGAACAGCTCGCGGGTGTTGGACTACCTGAGTTCCCTGCCCGAAGTCGATACGACCCGGATTGCCATGACGGGCGCCTCCGGAGGCGGCACACAGACCTTTCTTTTGACAGCGCTGGACCGGCGGATTGATATCAGCGCTCCCGTCATCATGGTCTCTTCCTGGTTTTACGGAGGCTGTCCCTGTGAGAGCGGGCGCCCGATCCATGCCTGCGGGGAGTGGGGAACGAACAACGCCGAAATAGCAGCAATGGCTTCACCCCGTCCTCTGTTGGTGGTTTCGGACGGTGGCGACTGGACTGCCAATGTGCCGGAGATTGAGTTTCCGTACCTTCAAAAGATCTATGCCTTTTATCAAAAACCGGAACAGGTGGAAAATGTCCATCTTCCTGATGAATTTCATGACTACGGGCCGTCAAAACGACTGGCGGTATACGGATTTATGGTGAAAAATCTTGGACTGGACGCGTCGAAAGTAAGTGACGGAAAAGGCAGCTTTGATGAATCGGTCGTGACTGTCCAGAAGCGGGAAGACATGCTTGTTTTCGGAAAGAATGGTGAAGAATTGCCGGCTCACGCTGTCCACGGGCTGGATCAGCTCAAAAAATTGCTTCCGGGCATGTGAACAATCAGTAGTTAAGTTTTTTTATTATTTTTCATCCGTTTAAAAAACATCACTTTTTTGTATGTCTTCCGGGCAGACAGCATTAACTTTGTTTCCTGACTGACGGAAACCTAATTTGATCTTCTATGAGAAAAACGATATTGCTTTTCATTGGTTTTGTTGTTGCGGCTTACTCCGGGCATGCTCAGGTCGAGGTAAGAAACCTGCTGGTGGAGAACAAGGTCAATCCCGTAGGAATTGCCGAAATGTATCCCCGCTTGAGCTGGCAACTGGAATCGTCGAAAAGGAATGTCTCCCAGACTGCCTTTGATATTCGGGTCAGCGAGAGCACGGAAACGTTGCTCTCCGGCCGGGAGCTGATCTTCAGCACGGGGAAAATTCCTTCCGATCAGTCGGTTTATGTTCCCTTTACCGGGAGTACGCTTCAGCCTGGAAGAAAATATTATTGGCAGGTAAGAGCCTGGGATAATAATGATAAGCCCTCAAAATGGAGTGAACCTGCCTCCTGGGTAATGGGTATCATGGGGCCGGAGAACTGGGCTGCAAAATGGATCGGAGCCGGCTTCAGGGAGCCGGACAGCCGTCCTTCTCCAATTTTCCGGAAAGAATTTATCAATGAGAAGAAAGTCAGGCTTGCCGTCGCCTTCATTTCGGCCAGAGGCCTGTATGAAGCGGAGATCAACGGGAAGAAGGCAGGAGATATTTGCCTGGCTCCCGGATGGACTGCCTACGACAAACGCATTCAGTATCAGACATACGATGTGACCGCTTTGATGCAGGATGGAAGAAACGCCGTTGGCGTTACGCTCGGAAACGGATGGTACCGCGGACAAATCGGCCCCGGTGGCAAAGCAGATATGTACGGAAGCAACCTGGCATTTATTTTTCAGATGCAGATTTTCTATACAGACGGGACCACGCAACAGGTGTTGTCGGATGGATCGTGGCGATCGTCAACCGGCCCGATCCTTTCTTCTGAAATTTACATGGGGGAGACCTATGATGCCAGGCTGGAAAAAAAAGGTTGGTCTGCAGCTGGATTCAACGATTCTGACTGGGATGAGATCGTTCTTCGCGATTATCCGGTGATCAACCTGGTGGCATCTGAAAGTGAGCCGGTCAGAAAAAAAGAAGTATTCAAGCCTGTCCGCATCCTGACCACGCCCAAAGGAGAGAAGGTGATTGATTTCGGGCAGAACCTGGTCGGTTGGGTCCAGGTGAAGGTAAACGGAAAGGCAGGTGACCGCATTTCAGTCAGCCATGCCGAAGTATTGGATAAGGCAGGTAACTTTTATACGGAAAACCTGAGAGCAGCAAAACAGACAAATGTGTATATCCTCAAGGGAGGAGGAGAGGAGCTTTTCGAGCCTCATTTTAGCTGGCAGGGATTTCGGTTCGTGAAAATCGAAGGATATCCCGGTGAGCTAAAACCTGAGAATTTTACAGCCACGGCCTTCTATTCCGACATGGTTAAAACCGGCAGTTTTTCCTGCTCCGACGCCATGATCAATAAACTTCAGGAAAATATTCAGTGGGCGCAACGGGGGAATTTTGTCGACATTCCGACAGACTGTCCTCAACGGGACGAACGACTGGGATGGACCGGCGACGCCCAGGTTTTTGCCCGTACCGCCGCCTTCAATTTCAGGGTGCACAGCTTTTTCTCAAAATGGCTGAAAGATCTTACCGCAGAACAGTACGCCGACGGAAGCGTTCCCTGGGTTGTTCCCAATGTACGTAAGAATGACCAGTCCAGCCCGGGATGGGGCGATGCTGCTACCGTTATTCCCTGGACCATGTACCTGACGTACGGTGATAAACGCTTTTTGGAAAATCAATATGAAAGCATGAAAGCGTGGGTGAATTATATCGACTCAGCCAGCGCCGGCGATCTGTGGTATCCGCAGCAGTCCTTCGGAGACTGGCTGTTTTACCGGCCGGCCGATGACAATGACGGACGGTCGGCGGTTACCGACAAGAACCTGATCGCCCAGTGTTTCTTTGCCCATTCTGCTCAATTGCTGGTCAATGCAGCGCGTGTGCTGGAAAATGAACAGGATGTTGCCACCTACGAGGCTTTGCTGGGCAGAATTAAAGCTGCTTTCGTAAAGGAATATGTCACTGCTTCAGGACGCCTGGTATCGGGGACGCAAACGGCATACGTGCTGGCGCTTCAGTTCGACATGCTGCCTGAAAACCTGCGTGCGCAGGCGGCTCAGCGGCTGGTGGAAAATATCCGTTCGTACGACAACCATCTGACCACCGGCTTTCTGGGGACTCCCTATATTTGCCACGTGCTCACCCGCTTTGGCTATACCGATGTGGCCTATGATCTGCTGCTCCAAAAGTCATATCCATCCTGGCTTTATCCCGTTACCATGGGGGCCACCACCATTTGGGAGCGATGGGACGGAATCAAGCCCGATGGCACCTTCCAAACACCCGATATGAATTCCTTTAACCATTATGCTTACGGAGCAATAGGTGATTGGATGTACCGGATTGTTACCGGAATCGATACCGATCCTCAGCAGCCGGGATACAAACGAGTCCGTATCAAACCACATGTGACGGATAAGATAAATTTTGCAAAGGCCGAGCTGGAAACCTATTACGGCAGGATCCTCTCATCATGGGAGAAAGTTGCGGGAAAGCTGACCCTCAACGTCCACATTCCCGTCAATACGACAGCGGAGATTTGGATCCCGGCCACCGATGCCGGATCGATACAGGAGGGGGGAAAAAGGCTTTCGACAGTGAAAGATATTGAAGTGACCGGTACTGAAAAAGGCTATGTGCTGATAAAAACAGGCTCCGGGAATTATCGCTTTACCGTAAATTAGCCGGCAGCATCCTTTTCCCGTTTTTGACTGATAGTTGTTTCGATTCCCCGGAAGAAGCCGGGTCAAGTATATTTCAACTTTAATTTTTAAAAATCTAAAAACATCATTCAAATGAAAATCAGAACACCAGGCATGCTGATTGCGATTGCGGTTATCAGCATCTGTTGCAGCCAAAAAGAAGACCATCCGGTTTCCCCGCTGGAATGGGCAAGGAAAATGGCTGATTCGGACATGAAGCGTAATCCTGACGCATCGATGCTCGATTTTAGTCCAAAACCGGTATGGAGTTATACGCAGGGGCTTGTAAGCCTCGCCAATCAGCGGTTGTCGGAAGAAACAGGAGATGAAAAATATTACCGGTACGGTTTGGATTATGCCGACAAAATGATCAATGACAGCGGGGTGATCGCCACTTACCGGATGGACAAATACAATGTGGATCTGATCAACTCCGGAAAAATTCTTTTTGATATCTATGACAAAACAGGAAAGGAGAAATTCCGGAAAGCGATATTTACACTGAGGGAGCAACTGAAGACGCATCCGCGGACCAGTGATGGCGGATTCTGGCACAAGCAGGTTTATCCGCATCAGATGTGGTTGGACGGTATTTACATGGCCAGTCCGTTCTATGCTCAGTTTGGCAAAGTTTTCGACGAAGCTGCTGCTTTTGATGATGTGGTCAGTCAGGTGGTTGTTATCCAGAAGCATACGGTCGACAGTATAAGCGGTCTGAATTACCACGGATGGGATGAAAGCCGGGAACAAAAATGGGCTGACTCCATTACGGGGCGTTCTCCGCACGTGTGGGGCCGCGCACAAGGCTGGTATCTGATGGCCCTTGTCGATATTCTTGACTTTCTTCCGGAAAATCACAGTGGGCGAAATGAGATCATCCAAATCCTGAATACAGCGGCAAAGGCTGTTATGGATGCTCAGGATCAGGAAAGCGGAGCCTGGTATCAGGTGATGGATCAAAACGGGCGTGAAGGAAACTACCTGGAAGCAACCGCTTCGTCCATGTTTGTCTATGCCTTGCTGAAAGGCGTCAGAATGGGATACCTGGACCCGGGTTTTCTGGAACCGGCAAAACGGGGATATGAAGGCCTTCTGAAAAACTTCATCAAGGAAAATGCGGACGGAACCATTTCCCTGACCAGTTGCTGCGCCGTTGCCGGCCTGGGCGGGAACCCATACCGGGACGGATCATACAGCTACTACATCAGCACGAAAGTAAGGGATGATGATCCGAAAGGTGTCGGACCGTTTATTATGGCTTGCATTGAAATGGATAAAGCAAACAGGGCGCAATGAAACGGTTAAGAAGACTGCATCAGCTGAAGTTTTTGCTGTCGGCAGCAGGATTTTTACTCGGAATGCTTTCCTGTTCGGGTGAAAGCCAGGAAAGCGGTACCAACAGGCCGGAGAATCCTTCAGTGAGAAAACAGATCGCTTTTCCGGGAGCCGAAGGCGCCGGGAAGTATACTGCCGGTGGACGCGGCGGGACCGTTTATCAGGTGACCAACCTGAACGACAGCGGGGAAGGGAGCCTCCGTAACGGCATTCAAAAAAATGAGACCCGTACGATCGTGTTCCGGGTTTCGGGAATCATTGATTTAAAATCGCCTCTCGATATTCATTACGGAAATCTGACCATCGCCGGGCAGACGGCGCCGGGCGGGGGGATTTGTCTGAAGGGGTATCCTGTCCACATCAAGGCCGATAACGTCATTATTCGTTACCTCCGTTTCCGTCTGGGCGATGTGAACGCGGTTCAGGATGATGCTTTTTCGTGCAGGAACCGGAAGAATATACTGGTTGACCATTGCAGTTTCAGTTGGGCGACTGATGAGGTTGCCTCCCTTTACGAAATGCACCATGCCACCATTCAGTGGTGTATGGTGGCCGAGAGCCTGAACCATTCGGTCCATGAGAAGGGCGATCATGGTTACGGCGGAATCTGGGGCGGCGACACCGTGAGCTTTCACCATAATTTGTTTGCACACAACCTGAGCCGCAATCCCCGTTTTAACGGCGCCCGTTATCAGGTGCCATGGACGGATCTGGTCGATTTCAGGAATAATGTCATTTACAACTGGGGTGACAACAGTATCTACGGAGGTGAACGCGGAAACCATAACCTGGTGAACAATTATTTCAAACCCGGTCCGGCAACCAGGAAGAGTGTCCGGAACCGTGTCCTGAATATTACGACTTCGGAAGACTATCCTTACGGTCATTTTTATGTTTCAGGGAATTATATGGACGGGAACTCATCTGTGAGTGCCGATAACTGGAATGGCGGAGTCGATACCGAAGCGGCCGTTGGCGAGGTGAAGGCCGGAAAGGCTTTTTTTGCTGAAGCGACCCCGGAGCAATCGGCCCTGGTCGCTTATGAGGCTGTGTTAAATTCGGCCGGGGCAAGCCTGGTCAGGGATCAGGTTGATACGCGGATTATATCGGAAGTACGAAGCGGAACAGCGACTTACACCGGCCGCTACAGTCAACGACCTGGCCTCATCGATTCGCAGGAAGAAGTCGGCGGATGGCCGGAACTTGCATCACTGCCGCCTCCGTCAGATCGTGACAACGATGGAATGCCGGATTCATGGGAGGAAAAAAACCAGTTGAATGCAATCGATGAAGCAGACGGGAATCAATATACGCTAAGCGATTCCTATACCAACCTGGAGGTTTATTTGAATGGACTGGCCCCCAAAACAGAATAGGGATCGATCCCCGCGAGCGAAAAAAAGCCGGAGCCGGAAACAGGAGCCGGCTTTTTGCAGTATATTCATTTGGCCCTTACCCGGGTTGTTTTTTTGTATCGCAGGGCGCAAAAAGAGAAGGACTGGAATCAAAAGACGTGCTACATCGTTGTTCGTTATTCGTTGATTTGTCTGATCATTTGTGCAAATTTAGGAAATTGAACAGAATAAACGTGTATTGCCAGCAGAAATTTATCGCTGCCGGAACTAACTTTTTGATCGCATGTGTGAATAATATGTTTTTGTAATTTCCACATGGAATTGAGCTCGCGAATCGGAGCGCAGCGAAAATCCACTTCGTGAATCCGCGAAGCAAATAACCATGATTGAAACGTTCTTCTCATCTTTGGTTAACGTTTGTTTGCCAAATCATGGCTATTGCATTCCTGCCTTTGTTCCTTACTGCTGATCGCGGCTGATGAACTTGAAGAAACGGCTTTCCTTGTGTTCCTTTGTCTCATCCTGATAAAGGAATGCAAGCTTTTTCTCGTCAAAGGTCTTGAAAAAAGTATCCCAGTCGGTCTTTTTCAGGTTTCCTTTACTGTCGTCAGAGAAGCTTATGCGTAAAAGCCCTGCGCCTTCCTCATTATTTTCTGTTCCTGCAACGATCGAGGGTTCTCCGTTTCGTTCTTCAATCCATTTTCTGATCACATTGTGATCGGTTGTTGTTTTTGAACTTGACATACCATACAATTTAGTGTTATAGGAAGCGTTTGCCAAAAGTTATACCAGAACAGCGCGGACTGGTTACCGGTTCCGGAAGGATCATCCATGGGAGATGCCGGTGTAGAGGTCAGGCAACAAAGGTGTGGAGCTATTCCAACAAAAGCAGGGTAACTGCACTTTTGATTGGAAATTGGCTACAGCTTCATCTTCCGGAGGAACCACCTGTTATTCTTTGTTTTTTGGTTAGGGGAGGTGAGGATAATTTCAAATGGTATGATTGTGGTTTCCCTTACGGTATCAAAAAAAATGTTATGCGGAAAAAAATACTCATTACTGGCGGGGCCGGCTTTATTGGCTCTCATTTGTGCGACAGGCTGATAGCGGAAGGTCACCATATTCGTGTGCTGGACAATCTTGACCCGCAGGTCCACGGGGAGGGACGCCTGCGTCCCGACTATCTTCATCCTGATGTAGAGCTGATCGTGGGCGATGTCTGTGTGAAAGGTGAGGTGGAAGAGGCGTTAAAAGGCATTGACCGGGTTTATCATCTGGCCGCTAAGGTGGGTGTGGGGCAAAGCATGTATGAAATTAGCTCCTATACGCAGGTAAACAATGAAGGTACAGCGGTTTTGCTTGAGTCGCTCATTCGGCAGCCGGTAGAGAAGCTTGTCGTGGCCTCGAGTATGAGTATCTATGGCGAAGGTCTTTATCGTAGCCCCAATGGCAATATTTATCAGGGACAGGAGCGTGCGTTGAGTGCACTCAAAAAAGGGGTCTGGGAGTTACATGACCCCTCCGGGCGCCTGCTCGAACCTGTTCCGACAACGGAGACAAAGTCGCCGTCGCTGAGTTCCGTGTATGCCCTCTCTAAATATGATCAGGAACGATTGTGCCTGATTACAGGGAGAGCCTATGGGTTTCCCGTCACCGCGCTGCGCTTTTTCAATGTCTTTGGAACAAGGCGGGCGCTTTCAAACCCGTACACGGGCGTATTGGCCATCTTTGCGTCACGCTATTTGAACGGCAAAGCCCCTCTCATTTTTGAGGACGGGCAGCAGAAACGTGACTTTGTGCATGTGAAAGACGTTGCGGAAGCTTGTGCATTGGCCGGTGTACCCGGGAATGGCGATGGCGATGTGCTGAATATTGGCAGCGGGCAGTCTTGTACAATTTCCGAAATCGCCCGAAAACTTGCTCAGGTAATGGGAAAATCAGATATAAACCCTTCCGTCACGGGAAAATACCGGGCCGGAGATATCCGGCATTGTTTTGCCGATATCGGTAAGGCCCGTGAAATGATCGGTTATCGTCCTCAGGTGAACATGGAGGCCGGCCTTTCCGAGCTGGCTGCCTGGCTTCAAGGTCAAATTGCCGTGGATCAGGTGGAAAAAGCAAGGACAGAGCTCGAAAAAAGGGGCTTAACAGTTTAACGGCTATTCTTTTCACGGATCCCGCAAGCTCGATTCACGAAGATAATTACATAATACCAAATAAAAAACAAATTAAAAAAGTATGAAGAATACAAAAATAAAAAACAGAAATGGCAAAAGCGTCCGGTCTTCAAAAGACCAACGGCCGGTAATTGGAATACTGGAGCAGTTCTGCGCCGGTGATGAAGAAAAGGCGAAAGAAACAGCGGAGGGATTGAAGAAAATGGGCATCACGCATTTGCAAATACGTTTAGCCCGGACGGGTTATGCGCAGGGAAAAGGTGAGGCCTGGCTTGACTGGCTGATTCCTTTTCTGTCACAGCAGTTCGATCTTTTTCCCTGTTTCGGAATTTCCGTCCCGGGCGCAGCTAAAGAGGCTGACGAAATTTCCCCGAAAGATCCTGAGGAGACGCCGGCTGAATTTGCTGACTGGTTTACGGGGCGCTACGGGAAATACTTTTCCTATGCCGGCCTCTGTTACGAGCCGTTGAATCCCGGGGCAGGCGGGGAGCTTTTTGCTCCCGATGTTTTCGTCGGGCTCACAGATATGGCTTGTTCTTCATTCCGGATGCACGGAAAGAAAGTGGTGCTGGCAGGCATCCATCCCGAGGCTGCCAAATGGCTTACCGGCCTGGCCGAATACGATGCATTTCGAAAAATCGATGTGCTCGGCCTTCAGGACTCGCCCGAAGAACCGGTTCCTGCAGATGAATGGAGAAAAAAAGTGGAGCAGTTAAGAACGGTGTTCAGTGGCGGGGGATTAAATCCGGAATTTTGGATTACCGCAACCGGTTATTCGACCGATGATTTTGATGAAAGGATGCAACTGGAGAAATTTGTGAGCGTGGCCGAATTGCCTGTAAGCCGGGTTTACTGGCATTCGCTGACCGATATGCGGGCAGAAGGACCCCGAATCCGCGCGGCTGGTGGCAGCGGGCGTTATCTGGGACTCATGAATGCCGACGGTACTTCCAAACTGCTTCATCGTTTCTGGATTTCGGGAGGGATTGAGAACATCATGCAGAATAAATGGCTGGTATCTGCGAATGAACGGCTGCCCGAAAATTCGGCACAGCGTGTGCTGATCACCGGCGGAGCCGGTTTTATCGGTACGAACCTCGCTCACCGGCTGATGACCGGCGGCTATCATGTGACGGTGCTGGACAATTTGTCGCGACCGGGAGTGGAGCACAATCTGAAATGGCTTAAGGAGCAGCATCCCGGCCTGCGTGTGCTGATTGCAGACACGCGCGACCGGAGAACCGTAGAAGAGGCTGTAAACGACACCGGTCATGTCTTTCATTTCGCCGCTCAGGTCGCGGTTACAAACAGCCTGGTGAACCCTGTGCATGACTTTGAAGTAAACGTGGCCGGAACGATCAATCTGCTGGAAGCCATCCGAAAATCACCATCCCGGCCTTCCCTGATTTACACATCTACCAATAAAGTTTACGGGAACCTGGCAGACATCGAACTGACAAACGACGGGATCAGCTACTCGCCCAAAAATGAAAAGATCCGTATGTCAGGCGTAGGGGAGAACCGTCACCTGGACTTTCACAGTCCCTATGGCAGTTCAAAGGGTTCGGCCGATCAATATATTCTCGATTATGCCCGTTCGTTTGGCTTAAGAAATGCCGTTTTTCGCATGAGCTGTATCTATGGTCCGCATCAGTTTGGAAATGAGGATCAGGGATGGGTGGCTCACTTTATTCTGAAAGCACTGAAGAGGGAAAAAATCACCCTGTATGGCGATGGCATGCAGGTGAGGGACGTGTTGTATGTCGACGACCTGATAAATGCCTTCCTGAAAGCGTGGGAGCATATCGATCTGATCAGGGGAGAGGCTTTTAATATGGGTGGCGGACCAGCCAATGCGATCAGTCTGCTGGAGCTCATTAAAATGCTGGAAGAAAAGTTGGGGGCTCCGGTTTCCTTCGAATTTGAAAACTGGAGACAGGGCGATCAGAAATACTATGTTTCGGACAGCTCGAAGTTCAGCCAGGCCACAGGATGGAAGGCTTCCGTTCCTGCTTTACACGGCATCGGTTTGCTGTACGACTGGCTGAAACAGTATCGCATGAACGGACATTTGCAGAAATCAACGGCTTTTGCTGAAATTATCCGATAACCCGTATGAAAGCTGCTGAAATTGTGTCACCGGGAAAAATTGCCATGCGGGAGCTTCCCGTTCCCGAGCCCGGTGCCGAAGAAGTCGTGGTGAAACTAAAAGGCTCCGGCCTGTGTGTGTCCAATCTGTCGGTCTGGCAGGGCCGGGACTGGTTCCGGTATCCACAGGAGCCCGGCTCACCCGGCCATGAAGGCTTTGGTGTGGTGGAACAGCTTGGACAGAACACGAAAGGCCTTTCGAAGGGGGACTGTGTGGCTCTGATATCCTATCATGCGTATGCGGAGTATGATAAGACGCATGTCGATTCCATCGTTAAAATTCCTGAGGTGTTGAAAGATGATATGTTCCCCGGAGAGCCGCTTGCTTGTGCCGTGAACGTGTTCAGGCGGAGCGACATCCGTCCCGGACAGCCGGTGGTCGTGATAGGCGCCGGCTTTCTTGGTTGTCTGTTGATCCAGCTGATAAAAGGAACAGCCGGTAAAATTATTGCCGTTTCCCAACGGAAAACGTCGCTGGAGTTTGCGGAAAAGGCAGGGGCGGATCAGCTGATACAGTTTCAGAATCCGGCTGATACGGCGGGAGAAGTGATACGCATTGCAGGAGGAACGGTTCCCCGCGTCATCGAAGCGACAGGCGAACAATCGTCAATCGATCTGGCAACGGAGCTTGTTTCGGAAGGCGGAAAACTCATCATCGCCGGTTATCATCAGGGAGGGCTTCGGAGCATCAATCTTCAAAGCTGGAATTGGAAAGGAATTGACGTGATCAATGCCCACGAGCGCGATCCGCGGGTTTATACGGAGGGCCTCCGCGAAGCAGTTGAAAAAACGCGGACCGGGATTTTACGCCCTGGTGAACTGATTACACATTTCTTTGAGTTGGGAGATCTTAATGAGGCTTTCCATACACTTCACCGGAGACCGGAAGGATTTTTAAAGGCAGTGATCATGAACGGTTCATAGGAGGAAGTGAAACTAACAGCTTGCACTGCAATAGTCTAAAAAAACAGATTACTCGCACATGGAAAATAAAACAGTGGTTATAAAAGCAAAACCCAGGCTGGCATTTGTTGGGGCCGGCTGGATCGGATTGAACAGGATGAAATCACTGATCGGGTCCGGACTATGCGAAGCTGCGGCCATCGTTGATCCGGTGCAGGAGCATATCAGCCAGGCACGGGAACTGGCACCGGAAATCACTTCTTTTCTCACACTGGATGAAGTGATCGAAAGCCGCCCCGACGGGATCATTATTGCAACACCCAGTGCCCTGCATGCGGCTCAATGTATTCAGGCGCTCGATAAAGGGATTCCTGTTTTTTGTCAGAAACCGCTGGCCCGGACATCGGCCGAAAGCCGCAGTGTCATTGCTGCAGCACAAAAATCAAACTGTCTGCTGGGCGTCGATCTTTCCTATCGTTTCACCGATGGCATGCAGCGAATTTACGAATTGGTTCACACCGGAAAGCTCGGAAAAATATTTGCTGTTGACCTGGTTTTTCACAATGCCTACGGACCGGACAAAGCATGGTTTTATGACCCGGCTTTATCCGGAGGCGGTTGCCTGATCGACCTGGGTATTCACCTTGTCGACCTGGCTCTGTGGATGCTGGATTTTCCGGGGGCCACCCATGTGTCGTCCTCTTTGATGGCGCGCGGTAAGCCGCTTTCCGACCCACAGCAGGAAACGGAAGATTACATTTCCTCTCAATTTACGACCTCACAGGGTGCTTCCGTCCGGCTCGCCTGCAGTTGGAACCTGCCGGCAGGGAAAAACGCTGAAATAAGAGCTTTCTTCTACGGAACCCAGGCTGCAGCAGGGTTCAGCAATGTGAACGGGTCCTTTTATGATTTTGAAATGGTTTTGTGTCAGGGAACTTCTTCTGAAGTTCTTATCCGTCCCCCCGACGACTGGGGTGGAAAAGCCCTCAGGGAGTGGACAATAAAGCTGACGGAAAACCGTTCCTTTAATCCGGAAATAAACACGTACCTGCAGGTTGCTGAAACGATCGACCGGATATACGGCAGACTAAACATAGAAGATATTCGTCCTCAAAAAATTGATTAAAAATTGGCTTATGCGGATTCTGATGACAACAGATAATATTGGCGGAGTATGGACTTTCTCGACCGATTTGGCCAAAGGATTGAAACAGATGGAGGTGGATGTGACCCTTGTCATTACCGGTAATCCGCTCACGGCATCTCAACGGGAAGAAATAAGAGGTACACCGTTTTATTTTGCCCCCTTTCGGCAGGAATGGATGGATGAGCCCTGGAAAGACATCGAAAGGGCCGGCAAATGGCTCATGGAAATAGCCGCCCAGGTCAGGCCTCATGTCGTTCACCTGAACAGCTACAGCTGGGGAGTGCTCGACTGGAAATGCCCGGTGGTCATGACTGTGCACTCCTGTGTGCTGTCCTGGTGGCAGGGGGTCAGGAGAAGTTCCGCGCCTGAATGCTGGAACACGTACCGGGAAAAGGTGGCCCGGGGAATGGCGGCGGCAGCAATGCTGACTGCCCCAAGCAGCTCTATGCTTGCAGCGGCTGAACAGTTCTACGGGCCTTTCGAACGCCGCCGGATCATTTACAATGGCAGGGATCCTTTGTGTTTCCCGGCCGGGAAAAAGGAGAAAATTGTTTTCAGCATGGGACGGTTATGGGATGAAGCTAAAAATATCAGTTTGTTGATCCGCTCTGCCCGGAAGATTTCCTATCCGGTATACGTGGCGGGCCAAAAGGGAAGTATTCCGGATAAAATACCGTCTAATGTGCATTTTACAGGCCTTCTCGGACATGAAGGGATCGCCAGATGGTTGTCGAAGGCTGCGGTGTACGCTTTGCCTGTCCGCTATGAACCATTCGGATACACCTTTCTGGAAGCTGCATTTTCGGGTTGCGCCCTCATTGGGGGCGATGTCCCGACTCTCCGCGAAATATGGAAGGATGCAATGGTATATGTCGATCCCGATAATCCCGCAGCTCTGGCCGAATCCGTTACAGAGTTAATGGAACAGGGGGATAAAAGAGCTTATCTGGCAAAAGCGGCCCGGCACAGGGCCGCAAGGTATACCCGTGACGCAATGGTGGGGGCTTACAGGGAACTCTACCGTGAGGTCCGGCTCTTTGGCCGGGCAAAGATAAACCTGGGTAACAGGATCGATTCTGAATGAGAGAGTGTGTCCGGATCTAATATCAACGCACAAGATGAAAATATATTTGTTTTATCATTCCGTTATCTCAGACTGGAATCATGGGAATGCCCATTTTTTAAGAGGAATTGTGACTGCTTTTCTCCGGGACGGGCATGAGGTGAAAATATATGAGCCTGCCAACGGGTGGAGCCTTCAAAATCTGATCAACATGAAAGGCACCTCCGTGATCGAGTCGTTCAGGGAGTATTTTCCCGGGCATCTACCGGAATTGTATCATGTTGACCATCTGAATCCGGCTGAAATTCTTCACGATGCAGATCTGGTACTGGTGCATGAATGGAATGATCCGAAGCTGGTAAAATCGATCGGTGATTACAGGGCGGAACATGCTCATTTTATCTTGTTCTTTCATGACACCCATCACCGGGCTGTGACCAGTCCTGATGAAATGCGCCGGTATGATCTCCGGCACTACGACGGGGTGCTGGCTTTTGGAGAGGTTTTGCGAAAGATTTATCTCAAAAAAGGCTGGGCGCGGCGGGTGTGGACCTGGCATGAGGCAGCAGATACGACCATTTTTCATCCGATGAACAAGGCCCGGGAAAAAGAAGGTGATCTGGTGTGGATTGGCAACTGGGGTGACGAGGAAAGAACGACTGAGCTGAAGGAATTTATTATCAATCCCGTTCGCAAGCTTGGACTGAAAGCCGCATTTTACGGGGTCCGTTACCCTGCTCATGCCATTCGCTTGCTGCGCCGCGCCGGGATCGAATATAAGGGATGGATCCCCAATTATCTTGTTCCTCAGATTTTTTCCCGCTACAGCCTTACGGTTCATGTCCCGAGGAAGCCCTACGTGACGAAGCTCCCCGGTATCCCGACTATCCGACCTTTTGAGGCAATGGCCTCAGGTATACCCCTGCTTTGTTCCCCCTGGCAGGACTCAGAACGGCTGTTTGCAGAAGGAGCGGATTATCTGCGGGCATCAGGTGGCAAAGAGATGACAGAACAACTCGATCGGGTACTCAACGACGAAAAGCTCTCAGCAAGCTTATCATCGAAGGGCCTGGCCACTGTCAGAGAAAGGCATACCTGTTTTCACCGTGCGGATGAGTTGTTCCGGATTTTGGAAGAACTCAGGGGAGAACCCGAAGTCGGAAGGAGAAACTTAAAAAACAACAGATAATATGAATCAGAAGAAGCCTACAATCTCGTTTTTTGGATCCAGTCTTGTTTCGTCTTACTGGAACGGAGCGGCCACTTACTACCGGGGGATTCTGAAATACCTTCACCGGTTAGGGTATGAGATTACCTTTTATGAACCGGACGCATTCGACCGGCAAAAGCACATTGATCTGCCCGACCCCGGCTTTGCCGGCGTGGAGGTCTACAAAAACACCCTTGACGGTGTTGAAGAAGCCGTGAGACAGGGGAAGAAAGCGGACGTGCTGATTAAAGCCAGCGGGGTTGGCGTATTTGATGCTTTTTTGGAAAGAACGCTTCCCGAAATCAGAAGACCGGGTCAGCAGGTTATTTTTTGGGACGTCGATGCGCCTGCCACCCTCGATTCGGTGATCCGGAATCCTGAAGCTTCTTTTCGCGAAGTCATTCCCCTTTATGATTACGTGTTAACTTACGGAGGAGGAAAACCGGTTACGGATGCTTACCGGTCGTTGGGAGCGAAAGAATGTACACCGGTTTACAACGCCCTTGATCCTGAAACACATTACCGGGTGGATCCGGAACCCCGCTTTACCTGCGACCTGGCATTCCTTGGGAACCGGCTCCCTGACAGGGAAGAAAGAGTGATGGAATTTTTTTTCAAAACGGCCCGCCTGATGCCTGAGAAGAAATTTCTTCTGGGAGGAAGCGGATGGGATGACGTTCAGTTGCCGTTTAATGTCAAGTACGCCGGTCACGTGTATACGCACGAGCACAATACCTTCAATTCGTCGGCACGGGTCGTGTTGAATATCAGCCGGCAGAGTATGGCAGATTATGGCTTTTCCCCTGCTACCCGTGTATTTGAAGCTGCCGGCGCCGGGGCATGCCTGATTACGGATTACTGGGAAGGCATTGACCAGTTCTTTTCTCCTGCAGAGGAAATCCTCATTACACACAATGCGGAAGAAGTGTCACAAATTTTGAATGATCTGGATGAAGAAAAGATC
The DNA here is from genome assembly GCA_050173895.1 of Mangrovibacterium sp. GTDB lineage: Bacteria > Bacteroidota > Bacteroidia > Bacteroidales > Prolixibacteraceae > JBCFBK01. The sequence goes on from JBFXKJ010000006.1 coordinate 38,407, forward strand.
AAACAATATGGCAGCCGGGCATTGGCAAAAGTATTGAATGAGCATACCTATGTCCGGAGAGCAAGGCAGGTAAGCAACATCCTGCTTAAACAGGAAGCGATTTTATAAACGAATTCCATACCGTTGGTAAGCGTCTCAAGGAGATGACGCAAAATACCTGGATTGCAGATGGTTAAATTGAAAATATAAATATATGAATATCACTATTTTAGGACTTTCCATTACCTCGTCCTGGGGTAATGGCCATGCAACCACCTACAGAAGCCTCATAAAAGGCCTTTATCAGAGGGGGCATAATGTCACTTTTCTGGAACGGGACCTGCCCTGGTATGCAGAGCAACGGGATATGCAGGTTGCGGAGTACTGCACCATTAACCTCTATTCCTCCTTTGAAGAGTTAAAGCGGAAATATGCTGCGGAAATCTGGAAAGCAGACCTGGTGATTGTCGGCTCCTATGTGCCCGACGGCGTTGAAGTGGGAAAGTGGGTCATTTCCACAGCCAGAGGCATGAAGGCCTTTTACGATATTGACACTCCCGTCACGCTGGCAAAACTAAAGAAAAATGATTATGAGTATATTCACCCGGACCTGATCCCTCAATATGATCTGTATCTGTCTTTTTCAGGAGGCAGGGCGCTGGATGTCTTCATGAAGGAATACGGATCTCCCGCAGCGAGGCCGTTATATTGTTCGGTGGATCCTGACCTTTATTTCCCCGATCTTTATGCGAACCGTTGGGACCTGGGTTACTTGGGGACCTACAGCGATGACCGCCAGCCTGCCCTTCAGCAGCTCATGCTCGGGGCGGCCGGCGGCTGGAAGGAAGGACGGTTTGTAGTTGCCGGACCGCAATATCCGGTCAGCCTCAACTGGCCGGGAAATGTGGAACGAATCGATCACCTGGCTCCACCCGACCATAATAAATTTTATAACCAGCAGCGGTTTACCCTGAATCTTACCAGAAAAGATATGATTGAAATGGGCTATTCCCCCAGCGTTCGGCTTTTTGAGGCAGCCGCCTGCAAAGTGCCCGTCATCAGTGACTATTGGGAAGGGCTGGACCAGTTTTTCAGGGAGGGCCGTGAAATCCTGATCGCCCGGGCTCCGGCCGATACGCTGGCTTATCTGAAGGATATGCCCGAAAAGGAAAGGCGCCTGATCGCGGAAAATGCGAGAGGAAGGGTTTTATCCGAACATACAGGCGAACACCGTGCCGGCGAACTGGAGGAATACGTGCTGGAACTCCAGGAGAAAGATGTCTTGTTGTAACTGCAAATATTATAAAAATGAGTGATTTCGATGCATTGAAGCACCAGATAGAAGTGTTGTCTCCCTGGTTCCACAACATCCATCTTCCGGGAGGGCTGGAGACGGCGCCGGAACATCCTTTAGGCGATTTCCCTTCCTTTAAATGGGAGGTCCTGTCAACCTATTTGCCTCTGGAAATGACGGAGTATGAGGTACTGGACATCGGCTGTAACGCCGGTTTCTACTCGCTCGAACTTGCTAAGCGACATGCTTCGGTGACTGCGATCGATGTGGACAGGCATTACCTGAAGCAGGCCGAGTTTGTAGCAGGACTTACGGGTTTAACCCCGCGCATCCGCTTTGAACAACAGCAGGTATATGATTTGGCCCGGACAGACAAAAAATATGATATCATCTTATTCATGGGCGTTTTTTATCACCTTCGTTACCCTTTGCTGGCGTTGGATATCATCGCTTCCAAAGTGAAGAAACTGCTCATTTTCCAGTCCCTGAGCCTGGAGACTGAAGAGGTGGAACCTGTTCTTGATTTTCCGCTGGAGCAAAGGGAATTGCTGTTGCGTGAAGGCTGGCCTTCCATGGCATTTATAGAAAACAGGCTTGCCGGAGACCCGACAAACTGGTGGGTTCCCAATTCATCGGCCATTAAAGCCATGGCACGGTCATGTGGATTACAGTTTGTCCATAGTCCCGGACAGGAAATTTATTTCTTTGAGCCGGATCCGGGGAGGGAAGCCGTGCAGGAAGGTTGGAACAGGTCGGAATTCCTTTCCGCTATCGGGAAGGACTGGCTCGACGAGGTAGAGGGGAAAACCGGGAAAAGCTGATCACCCGCTTCATAATTTTTTTACGTTTCCTGTAATGAAACGCAGGAACGTCACACCCATTCCAAAAAGAGCAGCCCTGAAGCAGGAAATTTCTGTTTTTGAACATTCCGGTATCTTTCCGGGCTGACGAATGTTTAATTATCTTTGTCCGGATCTTGGGAAAGAAGATGTTGAAGTAAAAGAATGAACATGAAGCGAATCAGATTCTATGTGCTGCTGGCAGGCTTGTTTTTAATGCTGAATGCAGCAGTATTTGCGCAGGAAAAGGAAAATAAGGAGGAAAAAGGTTATCGGTTCACAGTGACCAGCGAACTTCCGGTGACGCCGGTGAAGGACCAGTACCGTTCCGGTACCTGCTGGGCCTTTTCAGGTCTGGGGTTCCTTGAGGCGGAGATGCTTCGCCTTGGTAAACCGGAAGTGGACCTGTCGGAAATGTTTGTCGTTTGGCATGCCTACGACGAGAAGGCTGTGAAAACAGTCCGTGTCCATGGAAGCCTGAATTTTTCTGCCGGCGGAGCTTTTCATGATGTCACCTCTGTCATAAAAAAATACGGAATCGTACCGGAATCGGTGTACGCCGGACTGAATTACGGCGAAGAAAAACATGTACACGGCGAAATGGATGAGTTGCTGAAGGATCAGGTAAACGGGGTCGTGTTGAACCGGAATAAAAAACTAAGCCAGTCGTGGGATAACGTGATCAAGGGAACACTGAATGCTTATCTGGGCGACCTTCCCGGGAAATTTCAGTACCAGGGAAAAGAGTATACGCCTATGAGCTTTGCCCGTGATTATGTCGGGCTTAATCTGGATGATTACGTGGAGATCACTTCGTATACGCATCATCCGTTTTACACGAAATTCATTCTTGAAATACCTGATAACTGGATGTGGGGAGAGGTTTATAACGTGCCGATGGAAGAACTGGAGGCGATCATCGACAACTCCCTGGAAAATGGGTATACCGTAGCCTGGGCAGCCGACGTCAGTGAAAAAGGCTTTAGTACTTCCAAAGAGGGTGTGGCCGTTGTTCCTGAAATTGATCTGAAGGAAATGTCAGATGCTGAAATTGCCAAATGGGAAAAACTTTCTGAAAAAGAAAAGGAAGAAAAACTTTATGAGCTCAAAAAGCCGGGGAAGGAGAAGGAGATTAACCAGGAAATGCGGCAAATCAGTTTTGACAATTACCAGACCACTGATGACCACGGGATGCTGATCGTAGGAACAGCGAAAGACCAGGCAGGCAATCCCTATTATAAAGTGAAGAACTCCTGGGGCGATTATAATGATTATGAAGGCTATTTTTATGCGTCCCGCCCTTATGTCCGTTATAAAACAATGAGCATCATGGTTCATAAGGATGCCATTCCTAAAAGTATCAGAAAAAAACTTGATCTGTAGAAAAGAGCTCCTGAAAGAGGAGCTTTTTTATTCACCGCAGGGATCAAAAACCCGCACTGTTTTTTGCGTTGGGCAGTTTGGCTGTTTGGACGGTACGGCAAAGTCGTTTTTTTTGTACTTTCGTCTTATAAAACGATCCATGGTTGTCGCTTTTTTACTGCTGAAAAGCGGACTGTTTTCGTTTGTTACCAAAACCGAATATTGAAGATGAAGAAGTTAAGCCTGGTTGTTTGCGTTTACAATGAAGAACAAAATATAAGACCACTTGGCGAACAGATCATTGCGGCGTTGAACGGGATGGATTATGAGGTTATTTTTGTAGATGACGGTTCCTCTGATCAAACCAGGGAGATGGTCCGTTCCATCGAAGAC
>JBFXKJ010000007.1:0-40857 GCA_050173895.1 Mangrovibacterium sp.
AGCGAAAAGGCTGTCCTGTTTGTCGGAGAAGACCGTTTTGCCGTGCGCGAAAAAATAACGGCGGAACTGGAGAAAGCCGGCCATGTGGCAAAAATCGAAGACTATACGAATAAGGTGGGATATTCGGAACGGACCGACGCCGCGATCGAACCCCGGCTGTCGGCGCAATGGTTTCTGAAGATGAGCGAGTTGGTGAAGCCGGCGCTGGAGAATGTGATGAACGGTCCGATTGCTTTCCATCCGCCAAAATTTAAAAATATTTACCGGCACTGGATGGAAAATATCAAGGATTGGTGTATCAGCCGTCAGTTGTGGTGGGGACACCGTATCCCGGTATACTACCTCCCCGACGGTTCGTACGTGGTAGCCGAAAGCCCGGAGCAAGCCCTTGAACTGGCCCGTCAGAAAGTACCGGGAATGGCCCCGGAAGACCTTCGCCAGGACGAGGATGTGCTCGACACCTGGTTCTCCAGCTGGTTGTGGCCCATCTCGGTCTTTGACGGCATCCGGTATCCTGAAAACAAAGAAATAGAATACTATTATCCGACCAATGATCTGGTGACCGCTCCCGACATTATTTTCTTCTGGGTTGCACGGATGATCATGACCGGTTACGAATACAGGGGGCAGTATCCCTTTAAGAATGTTTATTTTACGGGAATGGTGCGCGATAAGCTGCGCCGGAAGATGTCCAAATCGCTGGGCAATTCACCCGATCCGCTTGACCTGATCGCCAGTTACGGCGCTGACGGGGTGCGTGTGGGCATGCTGCTGTGCTCTCCGGCCGGAGGCGACTTGCTTTTCGATGAAAGTCTGCCTCTTCAGGGAGCCGGTTTTGCCACCAAGATCTGGAATTCATTCCGGCTGCTAAGGGGCTGGACTGTCGATCCGTCCATCCCGCAGCCGGAACATTCGCGCCTGGCCGTTGAATGGTTTAGACACAGGTTTGCCGCCGTACTGGAACAGACAAACGACCATTTTGACAAATTCCGCATATCCGATGCCCTCATGAATGTGTACACCACCATTCGCGATGAGTTCTCCGGCTGGCTCCTGGAAATTGTCAAACCGGCCTACCTGCAGCCAATTGACGCCAAAACCTATGCCGGGCTGGTTGAATTGTTTGATGCCGTATTGCGCTTCCTGCACCCCTTCATGCCTTTTGTCAGCGAGGAAATCTGGCAACTGCTGAGGGAACGTGCAGCCGGCGAAAGTATCATGATCAGTTCATGGCCTGAAAGTACACCGTACGATGAAGCGTTGACCGGAAGGTTCGAGGATGTGAAGGAAACGATCACGGGCATCCGGAATATCCGGACCGCGAACAACCTGCCCAACAAGGAGCCGCTGGAACTTGCTGTGATGCCCGGCGATAAGGGCTATGACAGTACTTTCGATCCGGTGTTGCTCCGGATGGGAAACCTCTCCTCGCTCAGAAAAGTGGAACAGGAGGTTGATGGCGCCGTTTCGTTTATGGTCAAATCGAGCCGGTTCTTCATTCCGGTGGGCGACTTGCTGAATGTGGAGGAGGAACTTGGAAAACTGACTGCCGAACTGGAGTATGCCCGGGGATTTCTTCACTCAGTGATGAAAAAACTGAATAACGAACGCTTTGTCAGCAGTGCGCCGCAGGCCGTTGTGGCCACCGAATATGCAAAAAAGACGGACGCGGAAGCCAAAATCAAGGCGCTCGAAGAACAGATAGCCCGGCTGAAGTAGGGACGGAAACCGAAAGCCGGAGAACAGAGAACGCGCTTTTATTTTGAACGAAACGAACATGTTGCGTGACAACGCAAACACCAATAGAAATAATTTTCAGCAACATGGGAGTTCCATCAGACAATTAAAAAGCAAATTATTTACTGATGAAAAATCTGAATACAATAACATATGGCCTTAATTAAATCCATTTCGGGCATCCGCGGAACGATTGGCGGGATGCCGGGCGAGGGGCTTTCTCCCCTGGACGTTGTAAAGTTTACGTCGGCATATGCAACATGGCTGAGACAAACCACCTCTTCCGGGAAACTCCGGGTCGTGGTGGGAAGAGACGCCCGCATCTCCGGCACGATGGTGAATGCACTCGTCTGTGCCAGCTTATCGGGCATGGGTTGCGATGTGGTCAACATCGGACTGGCGACGACTCCAACCACCGAAATCGCTGTGACAGAAGAAAAGGCTGACGGTGGAATTATCCTCACGGCCAGTCATAATCCGAAGCAATGGAATGCGCTCAAGCTGCTGAACGGGAAGGGTGAATTCCTTTCTGCAAAAGACGGGGAGATGGTACTGCGCCTGGCCGAAGAAGAAAAGTTCAGCTATGCCGGAGTGGATGAACTTGGAGAAATAACGGAAAAGGATTATACCCGCGACCATATCCTGAAAATACTGGAGCTCCCTTTGGTGGATGTGGAGGCAATAAAGGCTGCAAATTTTTCAGTGGCTTTCGATGCAGTCAATTCGGTCGGCGGACTGGTTCTTCCTCTCCTCCTTCAGCTGCTCGGTGTGAAACGGATCGTACCGATCAATGAGGAGCCCACCGGCGATTTTGCCCATATTCCGGAACCTCTTCCTGAGAACCTGACCGAAACCTGTGAGCTGGTGAAAAAGAAGCAGGTGGACGTTTGTTTTGTGGTCGATCCGGATGTGGACCGCCTCTCGGTGATCAATGAAGACGGTACCATGTTCAATGAAGAATATACGCTGGTTGCCGTGGCCGACTATGTATTGTCGCTCACACCGGGGAATACCGTGTCAAATATGTCTTCCTCCCGCGCACTGCGCGTTGTGACCGAAAAATATGGTTACTCCTGTGCCGCTTCGGCAGTTGGCGAGGTAAACGTAGTTGAAATGATGAAGCAAACGGGGGCTGTGATCGGCGGCGAAGGCAACGGCGGCGTCATCTATCCCGAACTGCACTACGGACGCGATGCGCTGGCAGGCATCGCCCTGTTCCTTACTCACCTGGCAAAATCCGGAAAAAAATGCTCCGAACTTCGGAAATCATATCCCGATTACTTCATTTCCAAAAATAAGATCGAACTCACTCCCGATGTCGATGTGGAACGGATCCTTGAAAAAATTAAGGCCTTGTACAGCCACGAAAAGATCAGTACGGTCGACGGCGTAAAAATCGACTTTGAAAATGAATGGGTACACCTGAGAAAATCCAACACTGAACCCATCATCCGGATTTATTCCGAATCCGATTCGATGGAAAAAGCAGATTCCCTGGCCCGGCAAATCATAAAAAATATCCGGGAACAGTTATAATTTTTCTTTTTTGAACAGAGGTTTAGCATGATAATTGCTGCGAGGCAGACGGGAAAGTCTGCCTTTCTTATGATCTGTTGAGTGTTAAACTTTGTCAAAAATTATTTGCAATCGACCGGAATAACTTTGTAAAACATATCTTTACTTAAATTTCTGTCGAAAAAGCTAAACCAATTATGAAAAATCGAAAAAAACTGATTCTTTTTATTTCCATTCCCTTCATTTTGCTCATTTTCATTTTGTTGGTCCGGACCAATAAGGAAAAGTTCACGATGATCACTGTCCCGGTTCAAAAGGGGAAGTTCGACGTCCAGGTTTTTTCTTCAGGCCAGATCGAATCAGAGAATAAGTTGAATATAAATGTTCCTGAGAAGCTGAATGACCGTAGCCTGCGGATATGGAGGCTGAAAATCACGGAACTGGTGGAAGAGGGAACGTATGTCGACTCGGGCGACTTTGTAGCGCGTCTGGATCCGGATGCCGTTCAGGAACAGATCAAAAGTGCCCAGGATGAGCTGGACAAGGCATACTCTGACCTTCAGGATGCAAAAATTGATTCCAATCTGAATTTGTCCAATCAACGGGATATGATCACCAATGCCTCACTCGATCTGGAGGAAAAGAAGATCATCGTAAAGGAATCGGTTTATGAATCTCCTTCCATCCGGAAAAAAGCAGAAATGGATTATGACAAAGCTGTCCGGAAACATGAGCAGGAAAAAAAGGCTTATCAGTTAAAGACGCGGCAGGAGGAAAATAAGGTCAGCCGGCAGAACATCAACTACCGGCAAATCAGTGAACGTTTTGACGGGCTGAACGAACTTTACCGTTCGCTGACCATTACGGCGCCCAAATCCGGGATTGTTACCTATATCAAATATCCCTGGGGGGCGATCAAGGTGGGAACGGAAGTAGGAGGGGGAGGTGCTGTGGCAACCATACCGGATATGGGCAACCTGATCTCGAGAACATTTATCAATGAGATCGATATTTCAAAAGTAAAGGAGGGCCAGCAGGTGAAGGTCGGTATCGATGCATTTCCGGAGAAAAAAATGGAAGGCGAAGTGGCCACCATCGCAAACATCGGGCAGTCGATGCCGAACAGCGACGCCCGGGTATTTGAGGTGAAGATCAGGATATTTGGGAAAGACGGCGATTTGAAACCCGCCATGACCACCAGCAACGTGATCTATACGAACAGCTATTCGGATACCTTGTTTATCCCGGCTGATGCCGTTTTTGAAAATGACAGCCTGCAATATGTGTATTTGCAGAAAAGCAGGCTGATCAGGCAGATCATCAAGACCGGTGATGCGAACGAGAATTATGTCATTGTGGCCCGCGGACTGAAAGAGGGCGATCAGGTGTGTCTCACTGAGCCGGAAGAGGGAGAAGCCATCCCTTACGAAGGACTGGAAATTTATACGGAGATCCGGAAAGAAAAGGAGGAACAGGGGAAAAAAGCAGAACAGGCGCGGCTTAGCGCGAAGAACCCGCCACAGCCCTCTCCTTTGTCTCCCGCAAAAACAGAAATCAATCCCCCTTCCAGGTAATCCTTAAATTCAGTAAAGAATGATCTTTCAAAATTATATCCATGACATTGTCATTGCAATGGAAGCCATTGTCGACAATAAAGTGAAGTCGCTGCTGACTGCTTTGGGGATTATTTTCGGGGTGGCAGCGGTGATCAGTATGATGGCCATCGGAAACGGCGCGGAGCATGAGATCCTGGAGCAAATCCGGATGGTGGGGGTCAATAACATCATTGTCACTCCATCGGAACACGTGGTCGGGGCAAACAGCAAAAAAGAGGATGACGATGAAAAAGGAGCAGCTACCCGCTTCTCGAGAGGGTTAACCTTGCTGGATGCGCAGGCAATCCGGGAGGTCATCCCTACGGTCGAAACCGTTTGCCCGGTGGTCTCCTTTAATTATTCTGCCATTCTCAACGGGAAAAGTAAGCCAATTGTGCTGGAGGGAACCGATGACAGTTATTTCCGGCTTTTTAACATCCGGATGCAGCAGGGAGCGATTTTCAACGCGTTTCAAAACGCAAGCGGACAGCCTGTCTGTGTAATCGGGGATAACGTGAAAACCGTCTTTTTCAATCAGGAAGATCCCATCGGAAAGTATATCAAATGCGGAAAAGTCTGGCTCCGGATTATCGGTGTGGCCGAACGCCGCGATTTTACCGCCTCGGCGTCTGATGAAATGGGTATCAGCAGTTCTGATAATAAGATTTTTGTGCCGGTACAGACGGTTTTGCTTCGTTTCAAGAACAGGGCGCTGATCCGCAGCGATGAGGTTGAAAAAGCGAATTCAAACAAGGGAAACGGAGGGATCATCATCATCGGCGGTCAGGAAATGAACGAGAATGAAGTGGATGATGATCCGGATATCAATCAGCTCAGTAAGCTGATCGTTCAGGTGAAGGAAACGGAACAACTGGGGCTGACGGCCAACGTGATGAAGAAGATGTTGCTGAGGCGCCATTCCGATCTTTACGATTTCGAAGTGACCATTCCCGAGCTGCTGTTAAAACAGCAACAGCGCACCAAAAATATTTTTAATGTTGTGCTGGGAGCGATCGCGGGCATCTCGCTGATCGTCGGCGGGATTGGTATCATGAACATCATGCTGGCCTCTGTGCTGGAACGTATCCGGGAGATCGGGCTTCGGCAGGCCATTGGTGCATCACGCAAAGACATTATCATCCAATTTCTGGCCGAATCGACACTGATCAGCGTTACAGGCGGGATAATCGGTATTCTGTTCGGGATCGCCCTGTCGAAGGCGATCACCATGATTTTTGATATTAAAACGATCATTTCCTTTTTCAGCATTGTGATCGCCTTCGGCGTATCGGCCGTTGTCGGTATTTCGTTTGGTTATTTTCCCGCCAAACAGGCTGCTGAAGAAGACCCGGTCGAATCACTCCGGCAGTAGCACCGGATCATGGATTCATTTTGACACATTGCCGTTAAACTAACTTTTTGAATCTTTCTATATGAAGCAGATATATACTTTGATGTTGACGATGGCTTTGCTCCTGACCGGAGTTGCCTATCCCCAGCAGGCAGTGAACCTGACCCTTGATCAGGTCATTGACATGGCCTCCCGGAATTCAATCGATGCCTTTCAGATCAGTAACATGTACCGGGCCAGTTATTGGGAATTCAGGTACTTCAAGGCCGACCGTCTGCCCTCGCTTACCCTTCAGACCACCCCTCTTGATTTCAATCATTACCGCTCGAAAGAATATAACTTCGGCACCAACGAAGAGGAGTATGTTCAGAGGGAATACCTGAATTCCAATTTTAATCTTTCGCTCAGTCAGAACGTGGCTCTTACCGGGGGAAATCTTTTCCTGCAGTCACAACTGGGAATGGTCCGGAATCTTGGCAACAGCCAGAACAATTCATACCAAAGTACGCCGATCAGCATTGGTTATCAGCAAAGCCTGAACGGATATAACGCCTTAAAATGGAAATCCAGGATTGAGCCTGTTAAATTTGAGAAGGCGAAAAAGGAGCTCATCGAGGCGAGAGAGGCACTTTCTATCAAGGCGGTCGGTCGGTTTTTCAACCTGGCCGGCGCTCAGATCCAGTTGAATATCGCCGAAAATAATATGGCCAGCGCCGACACACTTTATCGGATCGGGAAGGGACGTTTTCAGGTCGGAACTGTTACGCAGGACGAATTGCTGACCCTGGAACTGGGCCTGTTAAAAGCCAGGCAGGCACTGAACGTTTCCAGATCGGATGTGAACCGGGCCCAGGCTGAACTGAATTCATTTCTTTCGCTCGATAAGAACACCACCATCACCTGCATCGTCCCTACGCAGATTCCCGATTTACAGGTCAGCGCCGGGGAGGTGATCGACAAGGCCATGGAGAACAATCCGATTGTGCTGGAACATCGCCAGCGGATGCTGGAGCAGGACCAGGCGGTAGCGAGAACACGGTCGGAAACCGGATTTAACACGAGTGTTTTTGCCTTGTACGGACTGGATCAGTCGTCGCGGGAGTTCTCTGAAGTTTACAAAGATCCGGGAAACAGCCAACGGCTGCGGCTGGGACTGAGCATCCCCATTGTCGACTGGGGACGACGGAAAGGAAGTTACCAGATGGCGCAATATAACAGGGAAGTTGTCAGAGCTTCCATCGAACAGGATAAGATAGACTTCGAACAGGGACTGCTTCAGGATGTGATTGAATTTAACCTTCAGGCTCAGCAGGTCAAAACCGCCGGCCTGGCCGATACGGTGGCGCAGAAAGGATATGAAGTGACCCTGCAGCGCTTTATGATCGGCAAAGTCGATGTCGTGAAACTGAACATCGCCAGAAATGACCTTCAAAGTGCCCGGTTGTCGTATATCAACACCGTCAGGGGTTACTGGAACTATTATTACTCGCTCCGGCGAAAAACTCTTTTTGATTTTGTCTCGCGCCGGGCTTTATCTGCCGAATACGACGAATTACTTGAAAAATAGCCTGGAGCATATCACGAAACGAACATGTTGCGCGATAACGCAAACACCAATGAAAATAATTTTCAGCAACATGTGAGCTCCATCAGGGAGCAATTGCTCATACAAACCGAAAATATATAAATGGCTATTCCATGAGTACGTGCCAGATTTCAAAAAGTAAAAACGATTTATACGAATGAAAACAATCATTGCATATTTGTCAAAGCGGCGCATGGCCTTTTTATCCGGAGCCGGAGTGATTCTGCTGGCCATCCTGATCGCCCTTTTTAAAGGCGGCGGAGTTGGCGGAAAATCGGTTACCGTCCGAACAGGCGACCTGGAAAGCGTGGTGTCCGGCCGCGGTGAGATCAGCGGTGAAAAGTCGGTCAGGATCAGCCTGGACCCCTTGCTGCAGAACTATGAACTCAGGGTATGGTCTTACAAAATCATTGAACTGGTGCAGGAAGGCAAACGCGTAAAAAAGGGCGATTTTATTGCCCAGCTTGACCAAAGCGAGCTGACGAATAACATGCGCCAGCGGATGATCGAAATGGAACGCTTCGATGTGGATATGAAAAACGCGGTGATCGACAGTACGGTGAATTTAACGGCCCGGAGGGAAGACATCGTCAATGCGATGCTCGACCTCCAGTACCGGCAGATCGATGTCGATGTTTCGGCATTTGAGTCGGGTGCGCAGCAAAGGAAAGCCATGATGGCTTATCAAAAAGCGGAGATCGCGCTGGATAAAAAGAAAAGGGACTATGTGCTGGAACAAAATAAATTGAAAATCCGCCTTCGGAGGTACGGGGAAAATGCCAAAAACCTGCAGTCTCTGATCGATCGGTACCAGAAAGCCATTGCCTTGACCCGAATCACCTCTCCCGGCGACGGGATTGTGGTCATTGATGAGGATTTCCTGGGGAAGAAGCTGACAAAAGACAGCCAGATATCGCTCTGGAGGCCCAATATTGCCATGCTGCCCGATATGTCGTCGGTTGTGGTGACCACCTACATTAAGGAAATCGATATCACAAAAATCCATCAGGGAGACTCTGCCCGGATCACCGTCGATGCCCTTCCGGAAAAGATCCTTGCCGGAAAGGTATACAAGATTGCCAACATGGGAGAGACAAAGAAAGGGTTTGACATGAATGCCTTTGAGGTCATTGTCCGTCTTGATCATTCCGATCCGGATCTGAAACCCGGTATGACCTGCAATAACGACATTGTGGTCAACAAGTTCCGGCAGGTCGTGCTTGCGCCGCTCAAATCTGTTTTCAGGGAGAACAATACCTGTTATATTTACGTACAGGATGGGGGGAAAATTACGAAACGAACCGTCGAACTGGGTGCAGAAAACGAACAGGATGTGGTGGTGCTGGATGGCGTCAAAGCCGGAGAAAAAGTTCTTTTGTACGAACCCGGTAAACTCTGACAGGCGGAGTGGTTTTCTCCGGTTACTAAATTGTTAAAGAGACAGTATCAGACAAGCCGTTTTTGCCGGGTCACCAAAATACTGTTATATTTGTTGAATAACTAAGTAGGTTTAATCAAAAGCAAACAATTATGAAGGTAACAGTAGTTGGTGCCGGGAACGTCGGTGCGACATGCGCCCAGATCGTGGCCGAGAGAAATATTGTTCAGCAGGTTGTACTGATCGACATCAAAGAAGGTTTATCGGAGGGAAAATCGCTGGATTTATGGCAAACGGCGCCTATTAATGAATACGATACCCGTGTGACGGGATCCACAAACGATTATTCAAAGACAGCCGGTTCGGAAGTTGTTGTCATCACATCGGGTCTTCCCCGTAAGCCGGGAATGAGCCGCGATGATTTGATTTCGATCAATGCGGGGATTGTAAAAAGTGTCACTGAAAATGTGGTGAAGTATTCGCCCGATGCCAAGATTATTGTTGTGTCCAATCCGTTGGATGTAATGACCTACGCTGCTTATGTAACCTCCAAATTCCCCAAAAACCAGGTCATGGGTATGGCCGGAGTGCTGGATACCGCCCGTTACCGTGCGTTTCTGGCTGAAGCGCTGGATGTGTCACCACGCGATATTCAGGCCCTGCTGATGGGTGGTCACGGAGATACCATGGTGCCGCTACCGCGCTATACCACTGTTTCAGGGATCCCCGTTACCGAGCTGATTGCCGAAGACAAGCTGAATGCGATTATCGAGCGAACCAAAAAGGGAGGCGGCGAACTGGTCAACCTGATGGGAACTTCGGCCTGGTATGCCCCGGGATCAGCCGCTGCACAAATGGTTGAAGCCATTGTGATGGATCAGAAACGGATTTTCCCTTGCTGCGTGAAGCTGGAAGGTGAATACGGACTGAACGATATTTTTGTGGGCGTTCCTGTGAAACTCGGCAAAAACGGTGTTGAAGAAGTGATCGGTATCAGCCTGAATGAGGATGAAAAGAAGCTTCTGAACGAATCTGCCCGCTCTGTTAAAAGTGTGATGGATGTGCTGGATGGAATGAACATTCTGTAGACCGGCGTTCAAAGAATAAAATATTCTCTTATCTTTACCGCCCCTGCATAGCGCAGGGGTTTTTTTGTGCCGGACGCACCTTGAAACCAGATACTGAAGTTGACAAAACCACAGGGAAGCAATCTTAACCGTTAATCTCAGACCCGCATGATCATACTTCCGCTGGAATTAATCGAATTGGAGGAAAATAATTTCCATCCTGTGCTGAAAGGGAAACTAGGCAACGGGAAAGAGCTCTTTTGGATTGTCGACACAGGTGCATCCAAAACGGTTTTCGACAGTAACCTGGAAGAATATTACAAGTTGATCAGGACCAATGACCAGGAACAATACCAAAGCGCGGGAATCAGTGTCGGAATGGTTGAAACAAGGGTCGGCTGCATTGAAAAGCTGAGGTTTGGGAAGCTCCGCATCAGGGATCTTAAAGTGGCGCTGATCGACCTGTCGCATGTGAACGATATTTACCGGAAATACCGGGACATCCGGATCGCCGGCCTATTGGGAAGCGATGTGCTGAAAGCATATGGTTGCAGGATTGATTTCGCGTCGGCCGTGATCACTTTCGAAAGAAATAAATAAAAAAGACAGAAAAAAATTCCTGCCCGCTCAAATCGTCCTTGTCATTCGATCATCCAAGCATTCTTTTTTTTATATTTGCCAGCTGTTTGACAGGGATGAATTTAAAAAAGTACATATCGGGAAAACTGTTGCTCAGGGGGATGATGGTATTGACCATCGTATTTCTGGCGGCCCTGTTCGATGCGCTTCACGCCGGTTCGGAAGAACTGGTCAACGAAACCCGTCAGCGATCGGAAACACAATTTCAGCATAACGGACACGTCTTTTTGTATAATCAGGTAAGCGTATTCAAGATTAGAAAAGGTGTGGATAAACTGTTTGCCGGTTTGCTGTTTGCCGCTACGGGGAATGACTTTCTTTCAAAATACCACAATTGCCGGACTTTTTACATGCTGAAGGCTGAATCCCGGCGGAATCTCCCTCCGGTTTTCAGGAATATTCATTTCATGGAGTTCAACCCCTGCCACCACGCGAGCCCGGATGGTGCGCCATTTGCCCTGCTGTCTTAAGGCAAGGGAAAGCTTTTCCCGAAATTTTCAAAAACTAAAACATACATCAACTTAAATTTTTTGTTCATATGCAAAACAAAGGACTAATCAGGGCTTTTGCTATTTTACTGGCATTGGTCTGTGCCTACCAGCTGACCTTTACTTTCAAGTCGCGGCAGGTGGAGAAAGACGCCAGGGAATACGCAAACGGCGACAGACAAAAGGAATTGGCCTATCTGGATTCCATGTCTGGTGAAACGGTTTACAATTTTCTCGGGTTAAAGAAATACACCTATAAAGATGTCAAGTCGCTTGAAATGAACCTCGGGCTTGACCTGAAGGGCGGTATGAACGTAACCCTCGAGGTTTCGGTGGTCGACCTTATCCGCTCCTTGTCGAACTACAGCACCGATTCGACCTTCAATGCGGCACTGAAGCGCGCTGAACGGATGCAGCGGGGTAGCCAGGATGATTTCGTGACCCTCTTCGGGAGGGCATTTGAGGAAGTCGATCCGAGTGCCAGTCTGGCAGCGATCTTCAATACGCTGGAACTGAAAGAGAAAGTGAAATTCAATTCCAGCAATGCTGAAGTGCTGAATGTGATCCGGGATGAAACCGATGCCGCGATCGACAATGCCTTCAACGTGATCCGGACCCGAATTGACCGTTTTGGTGTGGCACAGCCAAATATCCAGCCGTTGCAGACGCGCGGGCGGATCCTGGTTGAGCTTCCGGGAATCGACGATCCCGTGCGTGTTCGCAAACTGCTTCAGGGGACTGCCACGCTGGAGTTTTGGGAGACCTACGAAAGCAATGAAATTTACCCGGTATTGGCTCAGATCAATGAAAAACTGAAAGATCTCAGCCAGGTCAAAGCCGCTGCTGCCGACACCAGCGCCGCGGTACAGGCGGCCGACTCGGCAAAAGCTGATGGCAGCTTGCTTCAGGAACTGGAGCAGGCAAAAACAGATTCCGTCAATCAGGCAGGCGATCTGGCAGCCTTCAAAAAGGAAAACCCGCTTTTCGCCGTGCTCAGCCCTAACCTCAGTCCCCAGGGACAATTGTATCCGGGCCCCATTGCCGGTACGGCACAGTACAACGACACAGCGACCGTGAACCATTACCTGAAATTGCCGCAGGTACAGTCGGTCATCCCGCGCAACATGGCATTTAAATGGACCTCGAAGGCAATCGACAAGGATGAAAAGTACTTTCGTCTGATAGCCATTAAGGTGACCAGCCGCGACGGTCGCGCACCCCTCGACGGGGATGTGATCGTAGATGCCCGCCAGGATTACGAACAGATGGGAAGCCGTCCGGAAGTTTCCATGACGATGAACTCGGAAGGAGCCAAAACCTGGGCACGCCTTACGAAGGAAAATGTCGGCAAATCGATCGCCATTGTGCTGGATGATTATGTCCGTTCCTATCCTACGGTGCAGGGTGAAATCACCGGCGGGCGTTCGAGCATCACCGGCCTGGAAACGGTTGAAGAGGCAAAGGACCTTGCCAATATTCTGAAGTCGGGTAAGATGCCGGCTCCGGCCCACATCATCCAGGAAGAAGTAGTTGGACCCTCGCTGGGTAAGGAAGCCATTTCAAGCGGCTTGTGGTCGTTTGTCATTGCCTTCCTGCTGGTACTGGGCTATATGTTGTTCTTCTACAGCAGAAAAGCGGGGCTGACAGCAAACCTGGCGCTTCTTGCCAACCTGTTCTTCCTGATCGGCGTGCTGGCCTCGATCGGCGCTGTGCTTACCCTGCCGGGTATTGCCGGTATCGTGTTGACCATGGGTATGGCCGTTGACGCCAATGTGCTGATATACGAACGTATACAGGATGAGCTGAATGGAGGAAAGGGATTGCGTATGGCGATCACTGACGGTTTTAAGAATGCCTATTCAGCCATTATCGACGGTCAGGTAACCACCTTGCTCACTGGTTTTGTCCTTTACCTGTTTGGTTCCGGCCCGATCAAAGGCTTTGCCACCACGCTGATCATCGGTATTTTTACCTCCCTGTTCACCGCAATCTTCATTACCCGGTTGGTTTTTGAATACCAGCTTTCAAAAAACAGGAACATCACCTTTACGGCGAAGGTCACCAAAGACTGGCTGCGCAATACAAGGATCCCGTTCCTGAGCAAACGGAAGATTTTCTACATCGTATCCGGATCTCTGCTGACCATTTCCGTGTTGTCGATGGCGATCCGCGGATTCAATTTTGGGATTGACTTCAAGGGCGGACGGACCTATGTGGTTCGTTTTGACAAAGATGTAAAGGTTGCCGAAGTAGGGAGCGCCCTGACGGCTGTATTTGGCGAAGCTCCGGAGGTGAAAACCTTTGGGGGGGATAACCAGGTAAAGATCACCACTGAGTATAAGATCGAGGAACTTTCGGATGATGTCGATAATGAAGTGGAGACGCTCCTTCTGGATGGCTTAAAGAAGGGCGGTTTTGTGGGCAGCGATGTCAGTATGCAGCAATTCGATGCCAAATACCGGCAGAGCTCGCAAAAAGTAGGGCCTACCATCTCGGACGACATTAAGAAAGACGCCACTATTGCGATCTTCTTCTCCCTGATTGCCATTTTCCTCTATATCCTGCTGCGGTTCCGCAACTGGCAGTATGGTCTGGGTGCAACGCTTGCCCTTGCTCATGATACGACTATTACATTGGGTATTTTCTCCCTGTTCCACGGGCTCTTGCCATTCTCCCTGGAAATTGACCAGGCTTTCATCGCAGCCATTCTGACTGTGATCGGATACTCGATCAATGACACGGTGATCGTCTACGACCGTATCCGGGAATACCTGACCATTCATCCCAAACGGAGCCGGGAGCAGAATATGAATGAGGCCATGAACTCAACCCTGCGCCGGACGTTCAGCACCTCACTGTCTACACTGGTGGTTCTGTTTGCCATCTTCCTCTTCGGAGGAACTTCCATCCAGGGCTTTACCTTTGCCTTGTTGATCGGGATCCTGGTGGGAACCTATTCGTCCATCTTTGTGGCAACACCCATTGTGTTTGACACACAGAGAAGGGTCGCAAAAGCGGTGGAAAAGAAATAGTTGCTCAATGGTCTTTCTGCGATTGCAGATGACCGCTTCCATATGCAGGCCCCGGTTTAACTGAAGCCGGGGCCTGTTTTTTTAAAAAGGAAAATCAAGCTTTTCGACATTTGTGTCGGGCATACTGAACTTGTTCGTATATTTGCTGAAAATTGAAAAGATGGCCCATTATATACTATTTATCAGTGGCGGGGAGATCGTTCTGGTGATGCTGGTAGCCCTGCTTTTTTTCGGGTCGAAAGCCATACCCGATATTGCAAAAACGCTCGGAAAAGGAGTCCGTGAGTTTAAAAAAGCCACCGAAGAAATTAAACGCGAGCTTGAGGAAAATACAAGTGACATCAAGCGCGATATTCGCGAAATGAAGGAGACGGTGGAGCAGGAAACCAAAAAGATCGGTGAGAACATCGAGAAGGTTTCGATGGAGGTGGAAGAAAAGACCACGAATCTGACCAATGAGGTTGATCAGGAGTTTAAGGACTAAAAGCATTGATTCAAGCCAGAAACATAACAAAATCGTTTGGCGACCTTCAGGTGTTGAAAGGGATTGATCTGGACATCCCCAGAGGGAGCCTGTACTCGATTGTCGGTCCCAGCGGAGCAGGAAAAACAACCTTACTTCAGATTCTGGGGACCCTCAGCCTGCCTGACTCAGGAACGCTGAAGATCCGAGGTAGTGAAGTATTTTCGCTTGAGGAAAGACAACTTGCCGCCTTTCGTAACCGCGAAATCGGCTTTGTATTTCAGTTCCATTATCTTCTTCCCGAATTTACCGCGCTGGAGAATGTCTGTATCCCGGCGTTCATTGGCCGGAGAACCAAAGCCGAGGCAGAGGAAAAGGCAAAAAAATTGCTGGCATTTCTGGGCCTGGAGAACCGGCTGGATCACAAACCCGCTGAATTGTCGGGCGGCGAAAGGCAGCGGGTGGCTGTAGCCCGTGCGCTGATCAATGATCCAGCAGTCATCCTGGCCGACGAACCTTCCGGCAATCTGGACACCAAAAACAAACAAGACCTGCACGATCTCTTTTTCCGGCTCAGGGACAATTTTAACCAGACCCTGGTCATTGTTACCCACGACGAGGACTTTGCCAGCCAGTCGGACCGGATCATCCGGATGCGCGACGGGCGGATCGATGCCGCTTAGATGAATTTCATTGAGCTAAAAGAATTGCTGGAGGAGAAAGCCCTGTATTACAACAGGCCCTCTTTCGTGAATACCGATCCCATTCAGGTGCCGAAATTGTTTTCGCTGAAAGAAAACATCGAAATAGCGGGCTTCCTGTCTGCGGCGATCGCCTGGGGACAGCGTCCAACCATCATCCGCAATGCGATGCACCTGATGAAGCTCATGGAAGGAAACCCCTATGATTTCCTGATGCAGGCGGAGCATCAGGACTGGTCCCGCTTTTCAGAATTCAGGCACCGCACCTTCAACGGAACGGATTTGTTGTTTTTTCTTCGGTCGCTCAGGAACATTTATCTTCATCACGGCGGCCTGGAGGCTGTTTTTACCCATGGATTCGGACAGGAGCAGTCGATCGACTCGGCTTTGCGGCATTTCCGGAAGATTTTCTTCGACACCGCACATGAAGTCCGCTCCGGCAAGCATATTTCCGATATCGACAAGGGCGCTTCAGCCAAGCGGCTGAACATGTTCCTTCGCTGGATGGTCCGGCGCGATGAAGGGGGTGTTGACTTTGGCCTGTGGAAACAGATCCCGGCGGCTGCCCTGATGTTGCCCCTGGATGTCCACACCGGGAATCAGGCGCGCATGCTCGGTATACTGAAAAGGAAACAGAATGACTGGAAGGCTGTGCACGAGGTGACCGCTGCGCTGAGGCAGTTTGATCCGTCCGATCCGGTGAAGTATGATTTCGCGCTCTTTGGCATGGGAATTTTTGAATAAGCTTGCAGCTCACGGGATTTCTTTTCGTATCTTAGACAGAAATTAACCTGAATGAATTATGAAGAGACGAGATTTTATTGCCGGCTCAGCGCTCGTTGCGGGAGCCGCCGTAACAGGGCAGGCAACAGCGGCCGTCCGGCCGGCACCTTCTGAAAAACAGATCTATGAACTTCGCGTGCATCACTTCAAAAACAATGCACAAAAAAACATGCTGGATCAATATTATACCCAGGCACTCATTCCGCTGCTGAACCGGCATGAGGTCAAGGTCGGGGCATTTGAAGAATACGGAATGACGGAACCCCCCCCCACCTACAGCCTGCTGGTATATCCTTCGCTGGCTGATTACCACCGTGTGCGCAAAGCCATGTGGAGTGATGAGGCGTTTAAGAAAAGTTCCTCCGGTTTTTTTAGCGATACTGTTAAGGAGGGTGCTTATCTGAGATATGAAAGTTATCTGCTCGAGGCATTCGATGCCATCCCGCAGATGCGGGTGCCTGACACCGGCAGGGGATTGTTTGAGTTGCGCATTTATGAGAGCAACAATGAAGAAGCCGGGCAACGCAAGATAAAGATGTTCAATAAGGGGGAACTGGCTTTATTCGATGAGGTCGGGCTGCACGCAGTCTTCTTCGGAGAGATCCTGGCTGGCCCGCAGATGCCTGCACTGGTTTATATGCTTTCGTTTAAAGATATGGACGAACGCACCACAAACTGGAAAGCATTCTCCGGTTCACCCAAATGGAAAGAAATGAGCGGTATGGACGAATATGCGAATACCGTGAGTGTAGTCAACAGAAAATTCCTTGTTCCGTCAAAATATTCACAAATCTGAAATTCCGAGCGAAGCTGCTTTGATTTTGGACTGATCTGAACGCTCCGACTCAGGACTGTTCTTCACCGGCGTGACGGAAACGGCATTGCTTTTCTGTTCCTGCCGGTTGTTTATTTTTTGGTAAACTGCATATCCGACAAACAGCAGGAGTACCAGGAGGATGTAAAAATCGCGTTTTTTGAAAATCATGTGATCAATAACTGGAATTATTTTCGCGGCGCGAAGCTATAGGGAAGTTCAACAGGTTCGGCCAGCCTGAAAGTGGTCTTAACTTAAATTTAACACAGGTTTCGCAGCGAAGGGCATGACGGCCGGAATTCTTATTTTTGCAGCGATCTTATCGCGGAGCATGGGAAGAAATTCTTATTTTCATCGGTTTATTTTTTCAATTTAAATTTCTGCAATTTTCATTTACGATAGCCGTTTCTCCCGCTCAGCAAAGCCTCAAACGTTGTTTGGCCTTTGTCTTTCGCTTAATCGAAACGTTCGTACTTAATTGCAGCTCTTTGATTTAAATCATCGACGTATGGAACTCGCTAAAATAAACAAGCTCCTAAGTGAGAGGTATAGCTCTCATGGCTCGTTTCAGTTTAAACAGTTCACGGTGCTGCAGGAGCATGCAGCGATGAAGGTAGGTATTGACGGGGTATTGCTCGGAGCCTGGGCCCGGCTCGACGAGGCATCGACGATCCTGGACGTGGGGACAGGCACGGGACTGCTTGCGTTAATGGCAGCCCAGCGTTCAACCGCGCTGGTCGATGCGGTGGAAGTGGAAGCGGAGGCGGCGTCGGAAGCAGGGATCAACTTCCAACATTCGCCCTGGAGTTCCCGTCTCCGTTTGTTTGTCAGCGCTTTTCAGGATTTTGAGGCGGGCCATCCGTATGATCACATCCTGTCGAATCCGCCCTTCTTTGACAATTCACCCAGGCCGGCCGACCAGAAGCGGGCACAGGCCCGCCATGCCGATACGCTGACGCTTTCAGAATTGCTGGCAGGAGCAAAGACGATGTTGCAGCCGGAGGGCCGGATCAGTCTCATTCTGCCTGCGGAATACGAAGAACGCTTGCGTTCACTGGTTCGGGAGATCGGGCTGTTCGTTAACCGGCTCGATCAGGTTGCGCCGAACGAAGCAAAGAAGCCTCACCGGCTGCTGGCCGAAATCTCGGCTTCTCCGGATTGGACCGAATCCGGGCTCATCCTGATCCGTGAAGCCGGATCAGCCGCCTATTCAAAACAATACAGAGAGCTTACGAAAGATTTTTATCTGGCATTCTGAAAGCTGATCAAAACAATGCCGATGGGTTGGCCGTTTATGCCGAATGCGCGGAGACGCACAAAAAAGATTAAAATATCTTTTAATAAAAATGCTTATTTTTGCAGCTCAAACAGATGATCAAATGGCAATTGAATTCAAACAGGAAATACGAATAGACGAAAGCTTTTATAAAGTAAAGGAAATCAGGTGGCTCACTGATGAGACTTTTTCGTTGAGATTGCCCGCCGGCAGGTTTAAATACAGGGCGGGACAGCATATATCGCTGGGCATCATGGGTGATTACCAGAGCCGGGAATATTCAATTTACAGTGGTGAGAAGGACGAACACCTTGAGGTATTGGTGAAGGAAGTTAAGGACGGCTATTTTACGCCTAAGCTCAGCAAGCTGAAGGCGGGCGACCTGGTGGAGGTGCATGGTCCGTTCGGAAAGTTCCGGATTGACGAAAAATACCGGGAAGAGGGACACAAATATGTGTTCATCGCCAGCGGAACAGGTATCGCCCCTTTCAGAAGTATGGTACGCAGTTATCCGGGACTTGACTACACGCTGATTCACGGGGTGCGGTTCGGGCATGAGGCATACGACCGGCAGGAGTATGATCCGGAACGCTATATTTTATGCACTTCGGGCGATAAGCTCGGGCAGGTTCACGGACGGCTTACTGCTTATCTGCAGCAGGCCTCCTTTGACAGTAACACGCAGTTCTATCTTTGCGGGAACAGCAACATGATTTTTGACTCACTCGAAATTCTGAAGGAGAAAGGTTTTGAGCGGGACCAGATCCATTGTGAGGTGTATTTTTAGCACAGGGAGCAGCGCATGGGGCATGGCGGCGATCCCGTTTGCCCGGTAAAAAAACAAATTATTCGCAGATGAAGTATCATTTAATCACCCTGGGTTGCCAGATGAACTTGTCCGACAGCGAGCGGGTAAGCGCCGTGCTGGAACAAATGGGATATGAGAAAACGGAAAATGAAGAGGAGGCAACGCTGCTGGGAATGCTGGCCTGTTCGGTCAGGCAGAAGCCAATCGACAAGGTTTACAATAAGATTGCCCAATGGAACAGGTGGAAGGACCGGCGTAACCTGATCACTTTTCTTTCCGGATGTGTTCTACCTGCCGACAAGGAAAAGCTGCTGAAGCAGTTTGATCTGATTTTTCCGATGAGCGAACTGAGCCAGCTTCCGGACACGATCAGACAATGCGGAATTGTGAATGCCGCATCATTGCGTATTCCCACACCGGTGATGCCTAAAAACGAACATATCGCCGATCTGTGGCATATTCGGCCGAAATATCAGTCGACCTGGGAAGCCTTTGTGCCGATCCAGAACGGTTGTGACAAGTTCTGCACGTTTTGTGCCGTTCCCTACACGCGCGGCCGCGAGGTCTCCCGTCCTTCGGCCGATATTCTGGCTGAAGTCCGCCAATTGGTCGCCCTGGGGTATAAATCGATCACCCTGCTGGGACAGAATGTCAATTCGTACGGACTCGACAAGCCGGGCGACGAGATCAGCTTCCCGGAATTACTGCGTAAGATCGGTGAATTTGGAGAGCAGTCAGAACAGGAGTTCTGGGTTTATTTCACCTCTCCTCATCCCCACGATATGAGCCGCGAAGTCATCGAGGTGATCGCCCGCTATTCCTGTCTGGCCAAACAGATCCACCTGCCTATGCAGAGCGGTGATGAAAAGGTGCTGATCAGGATGAACCGCCGCCATTCGATGGAAAAGTACAGGCGGATTGTGAACGATATCCGGGAGTTGATCCCGCAGGCAACCCTGTTTACGGATGTGATCGTTGGCTTTACGGGCGAAGACGATGCCGCTTTTGAGAATACCGTTGCTGCTTTTCATGAGTTTCGGTTCAACATGGCCTATATTGCGATGTACTCGCCGCGGCCGGGAGCAGCCAGTTACCGCTGGCAGGACGAGGTGCCGCAGGAAGTGAAAAAAGAGCGTTACCACCGTTTATCGGAGGTGATGAAGATACATACCCGCGAATACAACAGAGGGCTGGTGGGAAAGAACCTTCGGCTGCTGGTGAACGGGACCGACCGGAAAACAGGACTGACTACGGGGCTCACCGAAGGAAAACTGACGGTCAGGCTCGATATCAAAGCGCCTGAACTGACAGGGAAAATGGTCAGCGTCACAATAACGGGGGCGGCCGATTTCTCGCTGAGCGGAGAGCTGGTTTTAAAGGAAGAAGAAGTGAACCCATGAGTGAAGCAAAAAAAAGAGTGGCATTCAGGACCCTTGGATGCCGGCTCAATCAATATGAGACAGACGCCCTGGTGTCAGATTTCGACCGGGCCGGATATGAAATAGTCGATTTTAAGGAACAGGCCGATGTGGTGGTTGTGAATACCTGCACCGTGACCAACCAGAGCGACCAGAAGTCCAGGAACATGATCAGCCAGGCGGCGCGAGGGCACCTGGATTCGGTGCTTGTAGTCACCGGCTGCATGGCCAATCATTATAAGGAAAAGCTGGAAGGCGAGGACCGGATTACCTACGTGGTGGAAAATAACCGGAAAAGCTCCGTCCTTTCGCTGGTGGATGCCCATTTCGGCGGGGAGATCCTGCACCCGGAGAAACTGACCCCCGATGTGTTCCGCTACAGCCCCGTCGACCGGAGTCTCCATACCCGCAGTGCCATTAAGATCCAGGATGGCTGCGACAATTTCTGCACATTCTGCATCATCCCCACGGTGAGAGGACGTGCCATAAGCAGACCCTTGCCCGAGATCGTGGAAAATGTGAAACAGACACTCGCCAACGGTTTTAAGGAACTTGTTGTGACCGGCGTCAACATCGGACGTTACGAGTGGGAAGGCAAGCACTTTGAAGATGTGCTGGAGGCTGTTCTGGAGGTGCCGGGCGACTTTCGCATCCGGATATCATCGCTTGAGCCCGATGGCTTCGGCGACCGTTTTGTTGAGCTGTTTGCACATCCGAAACTTGCCCCTCATCTGCACCTTTGCCTGCAGAGCGGATCGGATAAGGTATTGCTGCGCATGCGAAGGATGTATGACTATGCGCGCTTTGCTTCAATTGTCGATAAATTCAAGGCCCGTTATCCCGGATTCAATTTCACTTCCGATATGATCGTCGGCTTTCCTGGTGAAACGGAGGAGGACTTCCGGGAGAGCCTCGAAGCGGTGGCTGCGCTGGGATTCAGCCATGTCCACACCTTTAAATACTCGGTTCGCAAAGGCACCCGGGCCGAACGGATGGAAAACCACATTCCGGAGAAAATAAAAAACGCCCGGTCACTGGCCATTCGCAACCAGTCGGACGAAAACAGGCAGAAATATCTGAGGCGATTTATCGGCGGGGAACAGACTGTCCTGATCGAGACCGTCGGAGCAGGGGGGATTGCAAGAGGCTACGGGGAGCATTACGTCCCTGTTCGGCTGAAGGGGCCACAAACCGGTTTAAACTCATTTGTGCGTGTCCGCATCACCGGGCTGCAGGGAAAGGGCGAGCGGTCCTTCCTGACCGGCGAACCGGTCATACAGGCAGCCGGCACCCTCGGACCCTCGCATTCTGCACAATTTTAACACAAAGCTGAAAAATCGGGTTTGCAGGTGAACTTATGTCCCGGTTTTTTGTCCTACTAAGGAATTTTTAACATTTCGGATGGCGGGCGCGACCCACGCGGGGAATGATGTGCTGCCATGCCGGAATGACTAAGGCAAAAACTTGACTTTCGTGGAAATTGCAACTATGACAGAGGCAAAAGAGGGACATCCGGTTTTGCAGACAGCTGCCTTTTTGCAGAATAAGGGTGATTACCGGAAAATCATGGACCTGTACCGGTCACGCCTGCTGCAGGTCGGCAATCACGGGCCGGCAAAGGCCGTTTCAAAGCACCGGGAAAGAGGAAAACTACTTGCCCGCGAGCGGATTGACTTGTTAGTTGACCCGGCTACGGCATTTTTGGAGCTGTCGGCCTTTGCTGCGTGGGATCAGTACGGGAACGATTTTCCATCGGCGGGGATTGTGACAGGCATCGGAGTCGTGCATGGCCGGGAGTGTATGATTGTGGCCAATGATGCAACGGTGAAAGGCGGGACCTACGTCAGGGAAACGATCCGCAAGCATGTCCGCGCCCAGGAAATCGCTTTCAAAAACAAGCTGCCCTGCATTTATCTGGTCGACTCAGGAGGGATTTACCTGCCTGAGCAGGCGAAGGTTTTTCCAGGCCGGTTTGATTTCGGACGGGTTTTTTATAACCAGGCCCGTCTTTCCGCAGCGGGGATTGCGCAGATCTCGGTGGTAATGGGGTCCTGTACGGCCGGAGGAGCCTATGTTCCGGCTATGAGCGACGAGACGATCATTGTACGGGATCAGGGAACCATCTTTATAGGGGGACCGCCCCTGGTGAAGGCGGCGACGGGAGAAGAGGTCACTGCTGAGGAACTGGGAGGAGGAGAGGTGCATACCCGTGTTTCCGGGGTAGCTGATCATCTGGCTGAAGACGATGCCGATGCACTCCGTATTTGCCGCGACATTGTTTTTGGGCTTCCCAAGGCCGGCAAGCGGCCCGTTGAACTGCAGCCGGCCGACGAACCGTTATACCGTGCCGGGGAGATCTATGGCTTGTTCCAGGCCGACCTGAAGAAGCCATTGCCCATGCGGGCGGTTATTGAATACCTGGTCGATGGCAGCCGGTTTCGTGAGTTTAAGAGTGACTACGGGGAGACCTTACTCACCGGTTTTGCATCGATAAAGGGGATTCCGGTGGGGATTGTTGCCAATCAGGGCTTTCTCACCGCCGGGAGTGCGCGCAAGGGTGCTCATTTTGTCCAGTTGTGCGATCAACGCGCGACACCGCTTTTATTCCTTCAGAATATTACCGGCTTTGTTGTCGGGAAAAAACATGAGCATGAGGGAATTGCCAGGGATGGGGCGAAATTTATCCATACGGTGGCCAATGTGAGGGTGCCGAAAGTCACGCTGATCGCCGGCAGTTCGTTTGGCGCGGGAAATTATGCAATGGCCGGCAGGGCTTACGAGCCTGACTTTCTGTTCATGTGGCCGCATGCCCGGATTGGGGTGATGGGCGGCGAACAGGCCTCGGGCGTGTTGCAGCACATTGGCAGCAGCGAAGCCGAAAGCCTGGCGGCCCGGTTTGAAGAAGAAACGACCGCCTGGTTCAGTTCATCCCGCCTGTGGGACGACGGGATCATCGACCCGGCGGCAACAAGGGATATCCTGGGACTGGCTTTCTCGGTGTGCCTGAACCAGCAGGTGGAAAAGAGTTCATATGGTGTATTCAGAATGTAAGCATGAACGAATATCAATCTATTAAATTCATTGAGAGCGGGAACAGAGCGGATATTGTTCTGAACCGGCCTGCAAGGCATAATGCGCTTAACCCGCAAATGATCGGTGAATTGCTGGCTGTTGCCGGGCGGCTTGAAGCCCGCGACGATCTGTTGTTCGTCGTATTGTCGGGCGAAGGGACGTCTTTTTGTGCAGGCGCCGACCTGGAATGGTTTGCATCGTCCGGCGACCGGGACCAGGCTGTTGTCCTCGCCGAATTCAGGCAAATGGCGGCGCTGTTACGCAGATTTCTCTATCTTCCGCAGATTACCATTGCTGCCGCACACCAAAACGTGCTCGGCGGTGGGAACGGTCTGTTTGCCGTATGTGACTTTGCCGTGGCGGAGGAGACAACCACCTTTGCTTTCAGCGAGCTCAGGCTGGGGCTGATACCGGCGACCATCCTGCCGTTCATCGCCAGGCGTGTCTCGGGCCAAAATCTCAGAAAGCTGATGTTTTCGGCTGAACGTTTCGGGGCGCGTGAAGCGCAGATGATCGGACTGGCCGACTTTGTCTGCGCTCCCAACGAAAGCATGAAAATGGCCGGAAAGCTGATCAGCAGTTTAGGTGAGGTTTCACCGGGGGCACTGAAGGCCTGCAAGCAGCTTATTTTGAACATCGAGTCGGGTGAGACCGGTGTGAACAGCGGCGATTACACAGCGTCGGTTCTGTCGGGGCTGATGCAGAGCGTCGAAGCAAGAGAAGGGTTGCAGGCATTCCTTGAAAAAAGAAAGCCGGTGTGGACCGGTCAAAAGTAAGACAGATGTTTCAAAAAATATTGATAGCCAATCGGGGGGAAATCGCGGTCCGGATTATTCAAACCTGCAGAAGGCTGGGAATTCGGACTGTGGCTGTTTATGCGGAAGATGACCGCGAGTCGGTGCACGTTTCACTTGCCGATGAGGCTTACCTTTTGCCGGGCTCGCTTCTGTCGGAAACTTACCTTAACCAGGGCCTGATCGTGGAGTTGGCGCTTCGGTCGGGAGCTGAGGCCATTCATCCGGGATATGGCCTGTTATCGGAAAACGCCGTCTTTGCTTCGCGGGTCGAAGAAGCCGGCATCCGGTTTATTGGCGCCACTGCTGCTCAGATCAGCCTGATGGGCGAAAAGACCAGGGCGATTGAGTTTGTGAAAACACTCGGTGTTCCGGTGATTCCCGGAAGAACGGGAACCGGAAGCGAACTGTTGCAGGCCTGCGACTCGCTGAGCTTTCCCGTATTGGTGAAAGCTTCGGGCGGAGGAGGCGGAAAGGGGATGCAGGTGGTGG
The DNA here is from genome assembly GCA_050173895.1 of Mangrovibacterium sp. Lineage (GTDB taxonomy): Bacteria > Bacteroidota > Bacteroidia > Bacteroidales > Prolixibacteraceae > JBCFBK01. The sequence continues at coordinate 25,009 of JBFXKJ010000007.1, forward strand.
ATAAGGCCGCTGACCTTCCGGGGGCGCTGGCGACGGCGGGCAGACAGGCGGAGGAGTACTTCGGGAACGGAAGCCTCTTTATTGAAAACTACCTTCCGCATGCCAGACATGTTGAGGTTCAGCTGATGGGTGACGGCCGGGGAAACGTGGTTCATCTCTTCGAAAGGGAATGCAGTATACAGCGGCGTTACCAGAAACTCATTGAAGAGACACCTGCAGCCGGAATTGCAGAAGAGATCCGGACAAAACTTCATGCCTGGGCCGTGCAGATTGCTGAAGCCTGCCGGTATCGCGGAGCCGGAACAGTCGAATTTCTGATCGACAGGCAGGGGAACAGTTATTTTCTGGAAATGAACACACGCCTGCAGGTCGAGCACCCCGTAACCGAAATGATTACCGGCCAGGATCTTGTTGAGTGGCAGTTGAAAATTGCCACAGGAGATGGTTTGCCTTTGCGGCAAAGCGACATTCGGTGTCACGGCCACGCGATCGAAGCACGGATCTGCGCCGAAGATCCTGCCGATCAGTTTAAGCCTTCGTCGGGAATCATCACCGCAGTCGGCATTCCCGGAGAAGCCCGGTGGGACAGCTACATCCGTGAGGACATGCGTTTGCCCGCTTCCTACGACTCCCTTTTCGGAAAGCTGATCGCCCACGGCTCCTCCCGAACGGAGGCACGGGAACGATTAGCCGGGGCGCTGCAAAAATTGCTGATCGGCGGAGTGAAAACCAACCAGTTGTTTTTACAGGAGGTGATCTGCTCGGAAACTTTCCGAACAAATAAGGTGACTACCTGTTTTTTAGAAGAGCAGGCAGGCAATTTGCTGGATTCTTTGAAAAGGAAGCAAAAAAAGGTCCCCGAAGAAGCATTGCTTGCAGCCTCTCTGGCACACCATTATTTCCGGCCTGCGCAAAAGAAAGACAATTGGTTCAATGCCGGATACTGGAGGATTCAGACAGCATTGCAGTTGAGCATGAATAACATAAACTACGGTGTGAACGTTTTACAAAACAGCGAACGGTATTATTTGAAGATCAATGAAAAATGGTCAGAATTAGCTGATGTTCACCAGGAGGGGAGAAGGGTCATCTTTAAGCTGGATGATCATTTTTATGAAATGGGGGTGTATGACCACGGAAATGCGACAGTGGTGCAACATGAGGGCTATCCCTTTACGGTGGTCCGTTTGTCCGGCAGCACTGTAAACAGAAAGCGAAAGGGCCCCCTGCCGGACGAGAAGCGATCGGATATCAGGGCCGGTTTGTTTGGAAAGGTGGTTGATGTGCTGGTTCGTCCGGGCGATCTGATAAGTAAGGGACAACCTGTATTGGTGATTGAGTCGATGAAAACGGAGTTCACCATTCTCAGTCCCGTTGCTGCAACCGTCAGGGCGGTTCGTGTTTCAAAGGGAAAGATGGTACAGGACACAGAAATAGTAATGGATCTTGAATCCTGAAATGACAGATCAGTTATGAATGCATTATTGAAGCAAATACATCATGAAGTAAGAGCCCGGGTCAGGGCCTTTGCAGTGGAAAAAATCAAGCCCGTCATTGGAAAGTTTGAGGCGCTGGAGGAGTTCCCTGTGGAGCTGATAAAATCGATGGGGAGTTTAAATTTGTTTGGCATGCATGCCCCGAAGGAGTATGGAGGCCAGGACAGTGACTATCTTTCCTTTATCATTGCAGTTGAGGAACTGGCGCGAATTGACAGTTCGGTGGCTGCAACCCTGGCGGCACATAATTCGCTGGGTGTGGGGCCTATCCTGGAATTTGGGACCCCGGAGCAAAAAGAGAAGTACCTGCCGGCTCTTTGTACGGCCGGGAACCTCTGGGCCTTTGGCCTCACTGAGGAAAATGCAGGTTCTGATGCGCAGGGTGTGGAGACCCGGGCGGAGGAGACCGATGGCGGATGGCTGATCAACGGGCATAAAAAATATATCACCAACGGAGCTTCGGAGATCTCGCAGGGGATCAGCTTTGTTGCCCAAACAGGGACGCGCCCTGACGGGAAGAAAGAATTCACCGCTTTTTTGGTGTCCAAAGGAATGCGCGGCTATACACGGGAGTACATGAAAAATAAACTTCTTTGGCGGGCCGCCGATAACGGAATGGTATACTTTCGCGATTGCCTGATCCCAGCCGAAAACCAGTTGGGCGAACGCGGCCATGGCATCCGGATCATGCTCCGGACGATCGATTCGGGAAGGCTCTCCATCGCTGCCATGGGACTGGGACTGGCGCAGGGTGCTTTCGAAATGGCTACAGCTTTTGCAAAAAAAAGAAAACAATTTGGCAAGGCAATTGCAGAATTTCAAACGATTTCCTTTAAATTGGCAGATATGGCAATGAAGATCGAGCATGCGAGAAACTTTTTGTACCACGCCTGCTGGCTCAAAGACCAGAAACAGCCGTTCGGAAAGGAATCGGCCATGGCTAAGCTGTTCTGTTCGCAGGTCGCTGCAGAGGTGGCCGGCGAAGCATTGCAGATCTTTGGAGGAGCCGGGTTTTTCCGGAACGACGAATACCCCATCGAGAAGTTTTTTCGCGATCAGCGGCTGCTGTCGATCGGTGAAGGTACCTCGGAGGTGCTGCGTATGGTGATCTCCCGCTCGGTTTTAAAGGAATCGTATGAATAAAGACCGGAAACTGGAACATATCCAAATGGCGTCTGACTCCCGGACTGCACCTTCCGAACAGGATCAGCGTTTTATTTACGAGCCCCTGCTGGCTTCGCATCCCCGGGCAACGCGCGTTCCTTTTGTTTTCCTTGGCAGGAACTGGGATGCACCCTTCTGGGTTTCCAGTATGACCGGCGGAACAGGCATTTCGGGAACCGTTAACCGCAATATTGCCCGCATGTGCAGGGAATTCGGACTGGGCATGGGGCTGGGATCCTGCAGGAAGATCCTGTTTGATAAAACGCACTGGGCTGATTTTGACGTGCGGGCTGAACTTGGTCCCGATCGTCCCTTATGGGCCAATTTGGGTGTAGCTCAGGTGGCGGGCCTGCTTAAGGGGGATAACGAACAGGCGGTGGTCGATCTGGTGGGCACCTTGCAGGCCGACGGCCTGATTATCCATGTGAATCCGCTCCAGGAATGGTTTCAGCCGGAAGGAGACCGCATTGAGCAGGCCCCGCTCGACACCATCCGGGAGTTTCTCGATAAAACAGAAGTGCCCGTTATCGTGAAGGAAGTGGGCCAGGGTATGGGCGAGCAAAGCCTCCGGCAGCTCCTTCATCTTCCCCTGGCGGCCATTGAATTTGCCGCTTACGGAGGGACAAACTTTTCAAAACTTGAATTGCGGAGGGATACCCCGGTGGTGATGGATCTCTATGAACCCTTTACGCGAATAGGACAAACCGCCTTACAGATGGTGAACAGCGTGAACCGCCTCAGTGGTGAAGTCGACATTCAATGTCGGGAGATCATCATTTCAGGAGGGATTAAAAATTACCTGGACGGCTATTATCTGGTGTCGGTCAGCAAAGTGAAGGCCATATTCGGAATGGCTTCTGCAGTGTTGAAATATGCAACCGAAGATTATGAAACCCTCCGGCAGTTTATGGATCATCAGATCAGGGCCTACCGGCTGGCCGAGGCCTATCTGCGGATAAACCCCGGCTATGAAGAACGGCAATAAGATCATATCAGGATTTTCCAGGCTAAGCCGAAGTGAAAGAATCAAGTGGCTGGAAGAACAACTTGACCGGTCGATGGCCGCTTTTTTGGATTCCTTTGAGCTGCGTGACAGATATTTTCAGGAAATTATCGCTGAGCTCAGCGAAAACCAGCTATCTAATTTTCATCTGCCCTTTTCTGTGGCACCCAATTTTCTGGTGAATGGAAAGATGATGGTCTTTCCGCTGGTGACCGAAGAAAGTTCCGTGGTTGCTGCCCTGGCGAAGGCTGCGGGCTTCTGGGCCCAAAGGGGCGGATTCCATACCTGTGTCGTGGGAACGGAGAAGCGGGGGCAGGTACATTTCCGGTGGAGCGGCGATCCACAGCGGCTCCATGCCGAATTTCCGCGAATCAGAGAAAGACTGATCCGTGAAAGTTCGCACCTGACCGGGAAAATGGAAAGCAGGGGTGGCGGTATTACAAAAACAGAACTGAAGTATTTGCCCGAAGTCCTGGATCATTATTACCAGATCGACGTAGGTTTTGACACCTGCGATGCAATGGGAGCCAATTTTATCAATTCCTGTATGGAACAGTACGGGAAAAGCCTGCGGACATTTCTGGCAGAGCAGGAGGAGTGGCCCGCCGGGGAACGTGATTGTACGATCCTGATGGCCATTCTCTCCAACTATGTGCCAAACAGCCGGGCACGCGCCTGGGTGGAATGTCCCCTTGAAATGCTGGGGACGGATCCGCATGTTTTTGCTGAGAAATTTTGCATGGCGGTGCATATTGCGCGGCAGGATGTGTCGAGGGCTGTGACACATAACAAGGGGATCTTTAACGGCATCGACGCATTGGCAATCGCTACGGGCAACGACTTCAGGGCCATTGAGGCCGGCGGGCATGCTTATGCTTCACGGGAAGGCCATTATGCCGGACTGAGTGAGGCATCAATATGCGACGGACGGTTTTTATTCTCGCTCGAAATGCCTGTGGCAGTCGGGGTTGTGGGCGGAGTGACAAGCCTTCACCCGATGACCGGACTGGCCATGCAGATCCTCGAAAATCCCGGGGCCGGCGAACTGATGCAATACCTGGTGGTCGCCGGACTGGCTTCCAACTGGGCGGCGATACAGGCGCTGGTGACTACCGGCATCCAGAAAGGGCACATGAAAATGCACCTGAGTAATATTTTAGTCGCCTTGCATGCAACCGATGAACAAAAACTGGCCGCCAGGCTTTATTTTGAAGACCGGGAAGTGAGTTTCACGGAAGTTGAGCATTACCTGAGAAATTATGCAGGACATTAAACAGACATACTACGCACACGGCAAGTTGCTGCTGACAGCCGAATATTTCGTTCTGTATGGTGCCAAAGCGATTGCTTTGCCCCTGCAGTACGGGCAGCGGATGGATGTGGCCGATGGACGTCAGGACGGGATTCTGAACTGGAAAGCCTTTATGCAGGAGGGACTCTGGTTCTCCTGCGATTTTCGCCTGCCTGACTTTCATATTGTCAATAGTTCGGACACCGAAAAAGCAACTTTGCTGCAGGATGCTTTCCGGGCAATTCGCAGCATGAATCCGTCCTTTGATTTTGGCCGCTCGCTCGAAATTCACACACGAATCGATTTCCACAATCAGTGGGGACTGGGCAGCAGCAGCACGCTGATAGCCAATCTGGCTGCCTGGTCGGGGGTGGATGCCTTCCGTCTCAATGAGCTTATATTTAATGGCTCCGGCTTTGACATTGCCTGTGCAAAAGCCGATGGCCCCATATTTTACCGGAAAAACACTGTGCCGCAGCCGGTATGCCTGAATTATCCCTTCCGCGATCATCTTTATTTTATTTATTCGGGATGCAAGAAGAGTACGCGCAATGAGGTGCGCCGCTTTCTGAACGGCGACTCGGTGCCAAAGGAAGATATTGAAGAAATGGATCGCCTCTCCGGTCAGATTGCCTGTGCTGAAAACCTGGCGCATTTCCAGGAGCTGATTGCCAGGCACGAACGTCTGGTGTCTGATTTACTGCATGTGCCCACGGTCAAGTCGGCTCATTTTTCTGATTTCCCGGGCGAAGTGAAATCACTGGGCGCGTGGGGCGGCGACTTCTATCTGGTGGCGACCACCCTCGAGGACAGGGATGTGCTCCAGTATTTCAAAGAGAAGGGGCTTTCTGTGGTCTTTCCCTGGAAGGAATTGGTGCTCATAAATGACAAAGAACGTGCATATGTCAGATAATCTGCGGGTTTGCTGGGAATGCCCTTCAAACATCGCCCTGGTGAAATACTGGGGGAAGCGGCCTGGTCAATTGCCTGTCAATCCGTCATTAAGCTTTAGTCTCAGCCAGGCGGTGAGCCGGACTTCCGTTTCATTGGTTTCAAAAGGAAGGGAAAAGCTTCAGTTTTTATTTGAAGGAAAACCTTCAACCTTTGAGGAACGAATTAAAAATTACCTGGACGTGCTGGCAGCAAAATTGCCCTGGATCGGTGACTATGGATTTGTAATGGAAAGCAGCAACACGTTTCCTCATTCAGCCGGGATCGCTTCATCGGCTTCAGCGTTTGGAGCGCTGGCTCTCTGCCTGGCCGAACTTGACGACCGGCTTCATCACAGAACGGGACCGGACGCCGGCTTTTTCGGGAGGGCTTCGGCACTGGCACGGATCGGAAGCGGAAGCGCCTGCCGCTCGGTCTACCCTGGCTTTGCCTGGTGGGGTGAGGCTCCGGAAGTGGCCGGCTCTTCCGACGAATATGCCATTCCTGTTTCAGCCTCGCCACACTACAAAGGGTTACGGGATGCTGTTCTGCTGATTGATTCGGCAAAAAAAGATGTTTCCAGCTCAGCAGGGCATGAGCTGATGAACAGGCATCCATACCGAGACGGGCGCATCGCTCAGGCCGCTGAGAATGCCCGTGAACTGCTGCATCTGCTTCAGACCGGTCATTTCGGCCGTTTCTTTGAACTGGCAGAACAGGAGGCGTTCAGCCTGCATGCCCTCATGATGAGTTCTTCGCCGGCATTTTTGTTGCTGAAGCCGGCTAGCCTGAAGGTGATTGAAAAGATCAGGGCTTTCAGAACAGAAACGGGCTTACCCGTGGGACTGACGATCGACGCGGGACCGAACATTCACTTTCTTTATTTTGAAAACGACAGGGAGGAAGTTCACCGGTTCATTGACCTGGAACTGGCTTCATTACTGGAAGAGGGCAAATGGCTGGACGATGGCATCGGATCCGGCCCTGTGAGAATAAAATGAACATATTTCAGGATCCGGTGGTTACATACCTGGTGCAAAAGAGGGAACATGAAACGAGCATGATTATGCCAAACACAAACAGGAATGAAAATTATTTACGGATGAAATTATTTTATGCAAAACTGCTTTTGTTTGGTGAATATGGGTTGATGTTCGGTGCAAGCGCATTGGCTTTGCCTTTTCACAGGTATAACGGGCAGCTTGTTTTGCCCGGAGAAGGCATGTTATCTCCTGAAAGCAGGAAGAGCCACCTTGAACTGGAACGGTTCATTTCCTGGTTTGGTCATGAAAAACTGAACGGGCGGATGAACTTTCCGCTCGACAGCCAGAGACTCCGGACCGATGTGGAATCGGGCTTGTTTTTCCGTTCCGGTATTCCGCAGGAATACGGAGTAGGCAGCTCCGGGGCGCTTTGCGCAGCGTTGTTCCACGAGTATAGCCGGTATGGCGACAACGTGACGCAGGTAGCCAGAAAACACAGTCTGCCGGAAGCATTGAAGCATGACTTCGCATTGATGGAGGCTTATTTCCACGGAAGGAGCTCGGGCCTTGATCCGTTGGTTTCATTCCTGAACCAGCCGTTGCTGTTCAACGGTGACGGAAAGATTTCACTTCCGGGGCTGAGCACGGAGAGCTTTCCTTTTTCTGTCCGGCTGATCGATACCGGTTGCACCGGCGCCACCTCTCCGCTGGTGAATCTTTTTCATGGCAAAATGGAAGACACGGGTTTTAAGGAAGCTTTTCACCGGTTTTACCTTCCGGCAAATGACGGCGCTGTCGACGCCTTTCTGGAGGGGCACACCGACAAATTATTTACTCATTTGCGGCAAATTACCCGTTTTCAACTGGACTATCTGTCAGAAATGATCCCCCGGCCATTCAGGGAAAAAATGGAAGATATGCTGGCGCATGATATACCCGTTAAGCTGCTCGGATCGGGAGGCGGAGGCTATCTGCTGGCCTTTGTTCCGGGGCAGGGTGACGCAGACCTGCTTCCCGGCGCAATACAGGCATTTTAATGAGGTTTCCGATCAGTCCTTAATCGGCCGGAGCAGCTGCTATGATAAGAAAAGAGACCATCCGGTCGCTTTGAAACGGATAGCCTCTTTTCCTGTTTGCTTTATTTTTTCAGTCTTTTAGGCTGAAGTCGGTTTTGCTTTGGGCTTGCGCCGTTTTTTGATCTGTTTTTTCTTCACGGTGACATCAATATCGGATGAGCCAACACTCATTTCATTTTTCGGGGCAACATCAGTTCCCAGATACTTGTCGAGCGAGGGCCTCACACCGCGCTTGTTGAGCTGAATGATCTTTTTCACATCTTCCAGATCCAGCAGGATTGGTTTTGACCCGTAGGTATTTTCGACCGTATACCAGATTTTCTTATTCAGAATTTCTGTCTTCAGGTGTTTAGCAATACCTTTCTCCGTTTCCAGTGCAAGCAGCTCGTTCGGGAAATCGTCCTGCGCCTCGAGGTAAGTGTCCAGTTCATACATCAGGCAACATTTGAGTTTTCCGCACCGCCCGGCCATCTTCTCCGCGTTTGGAGACAGACCCTGCGTCAGTGCGGCTTCGGAGGTGACGCTTGAAAAATCGGTTCTCCAGCTCGAGCAGCAAAGTTCCCTTCCGCATGAGCCGATGCCTCCTACGCGACCGGCTTCCTGCCGGGCTCCGATTTGTTTCATTTCAACCTTGATCTGGAATTCCCGGGCATAATACCGGATCAACTCCCGGAAATCAACGCGCTCATCGGCGATATAGTAAAAGATCGCTTTGGCGTTGTCACCACGGAACTCCACATCGCCGATCTTCATATTCAACTTCAGATCGGCTGCGATTTGCCGAGCCCGGACCATTACCGGATTTTCCCGCTTGCGTGCTATGTCCCATTTTTTGATGTCAGCCTCCGTTGCCCTGCGGTAAATTTTATTCCAGGTATAACGTTCCTGCTTCTTTATCTTCCGTTCAAATTGTTTTTTAGCCAGCGTGCCGGTTAGGGAAACATAGCCCAGGTCATGTCCCGGAGAGCAGGCGACCACCACGAGGTCGCCGATCCTGACGGGTACATGGTCGTCATTCCTGAAAAACTCCTTGCGTGTTCCTTTAAATCTGACTTCAACAATATTACTTATATGACTTGTATCAGGTAAATCCTTTAACCAGTTGTAAGTGCTCAGCATTTCAGGCCGGTCACTTACCATATTCATTGTACATCCATTACATCCCATATCATAGAACTTAATTACGGACAAAAATATCTAAAATTACTGAGACTCGGCCTATAATCGGTTTCTAAATAAGAAACAGAGGGTGTAAACAATGGAAAATGCGGCTTCTTTTTCTAAATTTGCTGAAAACTTCAGCCGTGCAGAAAGTCATTTTTTTCACCAGTTTATTTTTTCTTTTGATTTCTGTGTCAGGTCGGGCGCTCACACTCAGTGAACAAACCGACCTGAGCATTCTTACCTGCGGGCCGGGTGAAATGATCCATGCCATCTACGGTCATACCGCCATCCGGGTGAAGGACCCGCTGCAGGGGCTCGACATTGTATTTAATTACGGGGTTTTCAGCTTCTCGAAGCCGAATTTTGTTTACCGTTTCGCGAAAGGCCAGACCGACTACATGCTGGCGGCCGAGCGGTATCGGGATTTCTACGAAAACTATGTTGCCCGCGAACGCAGTATTTATGAGCAGGTGCTGGACCTGGATTTGGCAGACAAGCAACGGCTGTGGGACTTTTTGGTTGAAAATGCTAAGCCCGAAAACCGGGAATACCGGTATAATTTCTTCATGGATAATTGCGCCACGCGGGTCAGGGATGTGATCAAAAACCAGTTGGGTGAGAGGGTGGAATTTCCGGAGGAGGGTGACAACAAGACTTTCCGGGAGCATATCAATCATTACCAGCGTGTTTTGCCCTGGACTGACTTTGGGATAGACCTGGCATTGGGGCGGCCGGCCGATCAGACCGCGACGGCCTGGCAGGAGATGTTCCTGCCCGACTACCTGATGAAGCATTTTGGCGATGCCCGGATGAAAACTCCGGAGGGCGACCGGCCGCTGGTGAAGGAAACGCATCCGCTTTTTGAGGCGGCGAGGCAGCCGGAATCTGTGCAGATCCTGACTCCGTTTAATCTGTTTGTCCTGGCTCTGGTGCTGGTTGTTGTGCTGAGCGTTGCCGGATACCGGAAGAAAAAAAGCTGGTACATGATCGATTATTTGTGGCTGTTTTTCACTGGTTTTGCCGGGGTGGCCGTGCTGTTTTTGTCGCAGTGGTCGGAGCACCCGGCCGTGCAGTCCAATTACAATTTTCTCTGGGCTGTCCCCTTTAACTTTTTGTTTCTGTTTGCCTGGACAAAACAAAGGTGGCGTGGCGTCCTTCTGTGGTACTGGCCTGCACTTTCTTTATGGATGGTGCTGTTCCTGATATTTGGCGCTTTTCTCCCTCAGCAGTTTCACCCGGCGGCATACCTGATCGCGGCGATGGTTCTTTGCCGGTCGCTGCTGCACACCTTTCAATTGTACGGAAAGAACAAACAGGATTAATGCCTGCATCCGGGTGCATTGCCGGTTGCGGTGCGCAATGCAGCCGCGTGTTTCGCTATGTCCGTATTTAACGACCGCCGGCCAATAAGATGTCGTACGTTGTTTTGTGGCAAAGTTCCGGGAGAATCGGACATGCAGCACGAGGCTTGCGGCAAGCCGCTTTCGTTTTCACCTTCCCTTCTCCGGTCTGCGGTTTCCGTTCGCTTTTTTGAGTGTTGAAAAGTTTCGGTGAACAAAATCCCATGGTCGGCCTTTCTATTTTGTCACAACTTTTATCTTTGTTTGTTATTAACAACCCGAATCCGATTTGACCGACACAAAAAAATATGTGGAAACCCCTTTGATGAAGCAGTATTACCATGTCAATGGGAAGCATCCGGACGCGATCCTGCTTTTCCGGGTAGGCGATTTCTATGAGACCTTCGGGGAAGATGCCATCCGGGCGTCCGAGATCCTGGGTATCACGTTGACGCGCCGGGCCAACGGGTCGGCAAGTTTCGTGGAGCTTGCTGGTTTTCCTTTCCATGCGCTCGATACCTATCTTCCGAAGCTAGTCAGAGCCGGGCAGCGTGTGGCGATCTGCGAACAGCTCGAGGATCCGAAATTAACGAAGAAGATCGTCAAAAGAGGTATCACTGAGCTGGTTACCCCCGGCGTTTCGATCAATGATAACATTCTTGATCACCGCGAGAATAATTTTCTGGCTTCGGTCTACTTCGACAGCAAGCTGGCGGGGGTGGCTTTCCTGGATATTTCGACAGGAGAGTTTATGACTGCTGAAGGCGGTTTCGAATACATTGACAAGCTGCTGACTTCATTCAAGCCCAAGGAGGTTCTTTTTCAGAAGGGCAAGGGGGCTGAGTTTTGCGACCGCTTTGGCGAGAAATACTACACCTTTGCACTGGATGAGTGGGTCTACACCGAAGATGCAGCGGAGGACCGTCTGTTACGGCACTTCGGGACCAAAACCCTGAAGGGATATGGTGTTCAGGATCTGCGTTATGGCGTCGTTGCGGCGGGCGCTATTTTGCATTATCTGGATCTGACCCAGCATCAGCAGATCCAGCACGTAAGTTCCATCTCCCGGATACAGGAAGACAAATACGTCTGGCTCGACCGGTTTACCGTTCGAAATCTGGAGCTGTTCGGGGCGATTAATGAGGGAGCCAAAACGCTGGTGCAGGTGCTCGACAAGACCATTTCGCCCATGGGGTCGCGTATGCTGAAGCGATGGATCGCTCTTCCGCTGAAAGATATTGGCGCCATTAACGAGCGGCTGTCGGTGGTGGGCTATTTTGTGGAGAACACCGACGAGAAGGAGCAGTTGGAAGAGCTGATCCGTCAGATCGGCGATCTGGAGCGACTCATTTCGAAGGTGGCCGTGGGAAGGATCAACCCGCGGGAAGTGGCACAGCTGAAGAATGCCCTGAAGGCCATTGAGCCGATCCGGGAGTGCCTTGGAGCGTCGGGCCATCCTGTCCTGACCAGCTTCGCCGAAGGGTTGAACCCCTGTCTCGCCATCCGGGAAAGGATTGAGCGGGAACTGTCGAACGATCCTCCCATGCTGGTGAACAGGGGAAACGTGATCCGCAACGGGGTATCGGCCGAACTGGACGAGCTCCGGATGCTGGCATACTCGGGTAAGGACTACCTGGCGAAGATGCAGGAACGTGAATCGGCCCGGACCGGAATTTCATCGCTGAAAATATCCTATAACAACGTGTTCGGCTATTATATCGAAGTGCGGAACACCCATAAAGACAAGGTCCCGGACGACTGGATCCGTAAGCAGACGCTGGTCAGTGCCGAGCGGTACATTACAGAAGAACTGAAAGACTACGAAAGCAAGATACTGGGGGCGGAAGAAAAGATCCTGGCGTTGGAGGGCAGGTTGTTTGAGGAACTGGTCAATGCGCTTTCCGACTACATTCATGCCATTCAGCAAAATGCGGCGGTGATTGCAAAAACAGATTGTCTGCTTTCGTTTGCGGGCTCCGCCACGGAGAACAACTATTGCAAGCCTGAGATAAACGACACCAAAAAAATCGACATCCGCGACGGACGGCATCCGGTGATCGAGCAGCAACTGCCCATCGGAGAAAGCTATGTTGCCAATGATATTTTTCTGGATCAGGAAGATCAGCAAATCATTATCATCACAGGTCCGAATATGGCGGGTAAATCGGCCCTGCTCCGGCAGACAGCCCTGATCGTGCTGATGGCCCAGATCGGTTCATTTGTGCCGGCTTCGGAAGCACGGATCGGCTATGTAGACAAGATTTTCACCCGGGTGGGGGCATCCGACAATATCTCACTGGGTGAGTCAACTTTTATGGTTGAGATGCACGAAGCTGCCAGTATCCTGAATAACCTGTCCGACCGAAGCCTGATCCTGCTGGATGAACTGGGACGCGGTACCTCCACCTACGATGGGATCTCCATTGCCTGGTCGATCGTGGAATACATTCACGAGCATCCGCATACCCGGGCCAAAACGTTGTTTGCCACCCACTATCATGAATTGAATGAAATGGAAAAGTCATTCAGCCGGGTAAAGAATTATAACGTCAGCGTAAAGGAAATGGGCAATAAGGTGATTTTCCTGCGGAAGCTGGTTGCCGGTGGGAGTAACCACAGCTTCGGGATCCATGTGGCGAAGATGGCCGGGATGCCTCCCTCGGTCGTGGGACGAGCCAACGAGATCCTGCAACAGTTGGAAGGAAATAACCGGAAAGGAAGCTTGTCCAAACCGCTGAAAGGGATGGCCGAGAAACGCGAAGGCTTCCAGTTGAGTTTTTTTCAGTTGGACGATCCTGTGCTGAAGTCGATCCGCGATGAAATCAAAAGCCTCGATATTAATCAGCTTACACCCATTGACGCCCTGAACAAGCTGAACGATATCAAAAAGCTGACAGGGCTGAAATAACGGATTAGAAGCAAGCCGTACCCGGTGCTGCAGGAGCAGCGTTCATAGGTCGTTTTTGAAATGTTTATAAACAGGCCGAAGTGACCTTGGCCCTTCCGATCTGTGGTCCGGAATGGTTTTTAAGGCTGTTTGTCTGGTGTTAACCCCTTTATCGGGGAAGTATGAGGATAGCCAATCATTGAACAATTGAGGTCTTTGTGTGGGCGCCGGCAAGTCGGTTTTTAAAGGATTATTTTTTGGAGAAAAGAAAATTAAGGATATATTTGCAGCACTTTTTCCGAAAGGAAAATGCGTTCTGCAGATCGCGAGAGTAGCTCAGTTGGTAGAGCACAACCTTGCCAAGGTTGGGGTCGCGGGTTCGAATCCCGTCTCTCGCTCATGGTATAGAGGACAGAGGACCGGTAGCCCTGGTTTTATGGAATCATACCTTTTAAGGATGCCCGGATGGTGGAATGGTAGACACGTTGGACTTAAAATCCAATGGCCAGACAACGGCTGTGCGGGTTCAAGTCCCGCTCCGGGTACGTAACTCACTCAAAATTAGTCAATTGAGTGAGTTTTTTTATTGTCTTAATTTCATTATATTCTTGTATTCTCTAGTTGCGCTGCTACTTGAAATTTACTGTTCAATGCTGATGAATGATTTGCGCCCGCCAGATGTTGAGACCTTATCGATCAGATCTTACCTGCCTTTGCTTTTAGATCAGGTAAGACACGATTTCGCTGAAAGAGGTTTTTCCCTCTCTGAAAAGCGAAAGAGCCGTATCCTTTAACCTGAGGTATTGCAGGGTATCGTTGCTGAACTCATTGTTTTTGATTTTCTCAGCGGTATCCGCATCAACGGGGATCAGTTCATAGATGGCTTTTCTTCCGGAGTACCCGGTGTAAAAGCACGATTCACACCCTTGCGCAACATAGTGCCGGTCAAATTCAAACGGAAGTTTTACTCCCGGGGGAAACAGGCTCACAGAAAACGGTTCTTCCTTTTTACAGTGCGGGCACAACAACCTGACCAGCCGCTGGGCCATGGATAAGTTCAGGGTATTGGAAAGAAGGTAAGGGGGGATGTTCATGTCCAGAAGACGGGTAATGGTACCATAGGCCGAGTTGGTGTGGATGGTTGAAAAAACCAGATGTCCCGTTAGTGCAGCGCGGATAGCCATCTGGGCCGATTCATGGTCCCGGATCTCGCCCAGCATAATAATGTCCGGATCCTGCCGAAGAAAGGTCCTCAGGGCCGCAGCAAAAGTAAGGCCACAGGAATACGTGATATCTGCCCTTTTTTCAATAAATTGAAAACAATGAAACCTCCATGAAGTTTTTAAAGATGCTTAAACAAATGAAAGTATCTGCTTTTCTTCTTTTTGTTAAAAAGCGAAGTCGCCTGGAGGCACTGGACAAAGAACGAAGTATTGCCATGCAGGTATTACGAATTTTTTTATTTTCAGTTGGACTGCTGACGAGTAATGGCATGATCAGTTCTGCTCAGCAGACTGACTGCAGTGTTTTAAATGTGAGCCCGGCTATCCAGCAGGTTTCCTGTTTTGGAGGAACAGTATATTTTGATATCCAAATGAGTTCAAGTAGCTGCACTCCTATTTTTGGTAAAAGTAATTACTGGATGACGGTTAATTATTCAATTAGTGGGTCTGTCGCAACAGTAATAGCATCCGTTTCTCCTAACAGCAGTTATGCGAGAACAGGTAATATTTCAGTTGTTCTTGGAATATCAAAGATCGTTTTGACTGTGGCGCAGGGAGAGTATGAAGCTCCTTATATCATATTATCGCCACAAACATTGAATTTTCCCAGTCAGCCGGAATCGGGTCAGACCTTTACTATTAACAGCAATACGCCAGCTCAGACAATTTCCTATGCCGGATGTGTCACTAATGCGACAAGGTCAGGAAATACCATTACGGTTCTTTGCGGGACTAACGCTTCTGTTTCGATGAAAACAGGGTCTGTTACAGTTTCCGGCGAAGGAGTCAGTTCAAGCGTTAGCGTAACCCAAGCTTCTGCATTTCCCTTTATAACAGTGTCTTCGAATAGTTTAAGTTTTCCATATCAGGGAGGAACTCAGACTTTTAGTATCAGTACCAATACCACTACTCAAAATATTGGATATTCAGGATGTGTAACGAGGGTAACGAGATCAGGGAATAACATTAGTGTTTATTGTACTTATAATAATGTAACCTCGGAACGCACTGGCACGGTGACTGTAACGGGTGACGGAGTTAGTTCGACCGTGACCGTGGCTCAGGCAGGATTTCCTTACATTTCATTATCTCCTTCCAGCTTAAGCTTTGAGTATTCCGGGGGCACCCAAACGGTTACTCTGAATACAAATACATCAATTCAACACACAAGTGTCTCTTAAAAATAGTTAAATTTATTTATAACTAACATGTAATCAGTTAGATTACGCGCAAAAATCTTGTCGGCCTTTTGAAATGGTTATATTTGTTTGAACCCATAAAATCAGGCAGAC
>JBFXKJ010000008.1:0-37841 GCA_050173895.1 Mangrovibacterium sp.
CCAGGCAAGTCCCCAAAGAACGTTGAGGTTCCATTGGGTCAACCACAGCGCATCGGTGTTGTACATGTGGAATTTTGATTTTCCGTCTTCCCCTTTCGGAAGCGTTTTGACCTTGAACACCGCATCTGTGAAGGTCCCCTCTTTTTTTCCCTGAGTCCGGTCAGGGTAATCACCGCTCACATCATCGATCA
This sequence comes from Mangrovibacterium sp., assembly GCA_050173895.1. Taxonomy (GTDB): domain Bacteria; phylum Bacteroidota; class Bacteroidia; order Bacteroidales; family Prolixibacteraceae; genus JBCFBK01. The sequence continues at coordinate 192 of JBFXKJ010000008.1, forward strand.
TCTGGCGTCCGAGCAGAACATGCCAGAGATCTGTGTAAAACTTGATCTGCTGCTGTTCGGTTCCTCCCTCAACCTTGATGCGGCCCAACGCCTCATTCCAGATCCTGCGGGTGTCAGCACGGATCCCATCAAAATCCCGGCCCGCACATTCGGTTTCAAGGTTTTTCCGTGCGTTGGCAATGCTGGTATAGGAAACAGCAATCTTCATCTGAATCTCGGCCCCTGCCTTCACCGGGAAAATCGCTGAGACCCCGGCGCTGTCGCCGCTCAATTCAGAAACATCGGGAAACAGTTGCCGCCCTTTCCATCCCTCCAGCGACTGGAAAGCCTTGTCAAACTGCGCCACAAAGAAGATCTCCACTTCACGGGGCCCGCCCCAGTAACGATCTGCCGACGTGAACGAACCTTCAAACTCCTGTTCGGAGATTTTCCTGACACGGGCATTTTTCATGGTACTGTTCGACAGGTAACCGCCCAAATTGGTAATGATCCGGGCCTTCATATCTTCCGTGAACCGGAAACGATGAAAGGTTACCCGCTCGGTGGCGGTGAGTTCCGTCCATACTTTATGGTCGCGGAGAAAGACCCGCTGATAACCCGGCTGTACGATCTCGTCATCGTGCGAATATTTTGATTTCCAACCCTGCCGCCCTTTCCGGGGATCGACAGCATAAGACGCCGGCATGACCTCGATGCCCGAGATCATCCAGGTATGGATCTGAGGGAAACCGAGAATCTCTGACTCATTATAGTTATAGCCTCCGCCGTTTTGATTCTTATTTCTTGTTAAGGGAGCTGTTCCCACCATCCCGAAAGGCCGGGCACCGGTGATGAAGAAGATGTACCGGCCCCTGTTGGTTTCGATATAGGGGTCTGCTGTTGCCACATAGTCCGTAAACTCCGGGAAAGCCGGGTAAACTTCTATTTCGGAGAATCCCAGATCACATCCGTTCCCGTCGGTGGAGACGAAGGTTACCCAGTTAACGGTTTTCGGTTCAAACTGAATCGTTTTTCCTGTGCCGTCGTTGGGGATCTGGTTCACCCAGATGACGCTTCCGTCGCTGAAAACCAGCTTGCCGCCCGCAATATGCTCATCCAACGAAGGCCGGTCATAAAGAACGATCCTGCTTATTTTCCGCGGCCTGGCCCAGTCCATCCGGACCCAGGGAAAACGAATATACCCCCAGTCGGTCGTTAAGCCGGTACAGGCCCACTCTCCCTGCCCGTTTATGCCGATCATGCCGTCGGTGATGTTTTCGGGCAGAAAACTTTGGTTGAGACTCGTTGAAGCGGTCACTTTAGCCTCGCCTGCAATGTTATCGGGCCCGGCGTTGGCAGCCAGGCAAAGCAGGCAGGATAACAGTACAAAAAGGATTTTCCGGTTTATCATATTTGATCGGTATTGGTCGTTATTGAGGATCCGCATTATATCCATACAAATCTAATATGTGCAAACATACGATCTATATTTTAGTTTCACAAACAATTCTTCAAGATCCTTTATTATTTCATCTCCCAATTTATCGATAGCAGAATTCCGGCGAACCAGATATCGATTTATATGCGGGAATATTTGTTATCTTTGTTCCGAGTTTTGGCCAACTATGTATGGACATATAAATACAATGAGCATAACCTACGAATGAGCAAATCATGAAGTATGAAGTTAAAGATTGACCATAACAGTTCCACTCCCCTTCATGCCCAGGCGGAAAAGCTGCTGCGGGAGCTGATCGCGAAGGAAGAATATCAGAAGGGGAAGCTGCTCCCCACAGAAGTAAAACTTTCGGAACAGCTTGGCATTTCGCGAAATACGCTCCGTTTTTCGATCGAAAAGCTGGTCAGTGAAGGTTTGCTGGTCAGGAAGAAAGGCTACGGGACAAAAGTGGCGCACAAAGGGATCTCTGGCAGGGCTAAAAACTGGTTCAGCTTCACCCAGGAAATGAAAGCGCTGGGCATTACGGTTCACAATTTTGAACTGCATATAAGCTGGAAGGTGCCCGATCAGGACGTGCTTGACTTTTTTGAACTGAAGCCCGGCACCCGCGTGCTGACGCTTGAGCGCTTGCGTGGTAAGCAGGATTTTCCGTTTGTCTATTTCATCTCATGGTTTAACCCTGTTATCGGTATGACCGGGAATGAAGACTTCAGCCGTCCCCTTTATGAGATGCTCGAAGATCTCCACAAGGTCAGGGCATCTCTTTCGTACGAGGAGGTCAGCGCTGTCAAGGCGGGTTCATTCCTGAGCCAGAAGCTCGACGTAGGTCACGACGAGCCCGTACTTTTCCGCAAGCGTTTTGTCTATGACGAAAATAAACAGCCCATTGAATACAACCTTGGGTATTACCGCGGCGACAGTTTCGTGTACACGATCGAAAGTGAGCGAAAGTGATCCTGCTTCGCCTCATGTGCTCAACAACTTGATTTGCGGTTATTTTTCAAACTGATTTGTCTGCCAATGAATGCGTTTCTCAGAAATTTACCGTTCCCCAGCTTTTATTTGGCTTATCGCTCATCTGAAGGATCAGGCTGCCGCCCCGGAGGAGCTCGGAGGCCGGGAACCAGAAGGTCTTTAACTCCTTCCCGTTCAGGATCGCGCTTTGGACATACTTGTTTTTGCGGCTGGCGTCTTTTGCTTCGATGGTGAACTCCTTCCCACGTCCATATTGGTTTCCCAGGTTGATCACCACTTTTTCAAAGAGCGGGCTGGCAATTTCATAGATGGGATCGACCCGGCAGCCTCCGTCGGTTTGAAAGAGTCCGAGGGCCGCCATCACAAACCAGGCGCTCATTTGTCCCTGATCCTCATCACCCAGGTAAGCATTCCCCGCACCATAACCGTAGTAGTGATCCATGATCGACCGGCTCCAGCGCTGGCTAAGCCAGGGGCGGCCCACCCAATTAAACAGGAAAGCAAAGTGCATCGACTGCTGATTACCCTGCACAACGGGAAAATCCCAATACTGGTCGCCCGGAGCATTATAGCGCCACTTCTCGCTTGCCACAAAGCCTCCCTGAAGGCGCGCCGCAAATTCGTTTTCACCGATCACCTTCGCCAGCCCCGGCACATCCTGCGGCACAAAATAACTCAGTTGCCAGGCATTTCCTTCCACATAATGATGGTTGGCACCCGAGCGGAACGGGTCGAACGGTTCAGTGAATTTCCCGGTACTGTCGCGCAAATGAGCATATCCGTTCTTTGGGTTAATGGCGTTCTTCCACCAGGTGCCGCGATCGGCAAACGTTTTGAAATCGTCTTCTTTTCCCAGCGCTTTGGCAAACTGCGACACGGTCCAGTCGTCAAATGCGTACTCCAGTGTATTCGAAAAGCGTCCCAGGTTGGAGGGGACATAGTGATATTTCAGGTAAGGCAGCAGGTCGCGGTTGCCGGCAAATCCTCCGGCAACATGTGTGGCGGGCGTTGTCTGCATTTTCCTGACTGCGGCGAAGGCCTTTCCGGAGTCGAAATCGCGGATGCCCATTTGCCAGGCGCCCACAATAAGCGGGATTTCGTGTTCTGCCACCATTACCGGTATATATTTCATTCCTGCGGGACCTTTTGCCAGCCAGCCGTTCGCATCGTACATCGCCAGTTGGGAGTTAACCCAGCGGGATGACCATTCGGGTGTAACCAGGTTCCAAAACTGGTTGAGGTTCCAGAAGGTATTCCAGAAGGCATCGCAACCAAGGGCCAGGTGACCGGGATCTGCCAGGCGGTGTTTTGTTCCGCCGGGACCAATCCATTCTCCGTTCACGTCGCTCCAGGTGTTCCGGCTCAGCGCCCGGTACATATTGGTATAAAAGCGGATTTTTTCACGCCGGTCGCCGGTGGTGATGGTCAGTCTCGACAAGAGCGTATCCCAGGTCTTCTTTTGATTTTCAACAACAGCGTCAAAATCCCAGCCAAAGGGGTCGCTGATTTCCGTTTTCAGATTTTCTGCCGCATTTTCAATGCTGACCAGCGAAATGCCCGTGCGGACCTGCACCGTGCCTGTTTTTTGCCTATCGAATTCCACGTACATTCCGGCATCGGCCAGCCCGCTTCCGGAAAGCGAGTCGGTCTCACTGATGTCGTCATTGACCCAGCTCCCCGCTTTTTTTATGGGGCGGTCGAACTCAATGACAAAGTGGACGGTGTATTCCTGGTCCGCGTCGGCACTCCAGACACGCGGACTGAGCTGATGGCTATAGCCCTCGATACGGTGACTCCCGGTTTTTTTCATTTTCACATCCTGCAAGCGGTAATCGTATTCGGCCGGGATATGCAGGTCGATGATCACCCGCCCGTCCTGGTCTTTGGGAAAGGTGTACCGTTGAAAGCTGCAGCGTGTCGTGGCGGTCAGTTCCGCCCATATGTCGGGATCGGTCAGATGGACCTTATAACGGCCCAGCATCGCTTCTTCGGTCAGTTTATCGATGCGCGAGCGGTAGCCGGAATCAGGATCGGACTGGCTGCCGGTTTTGAACTGCAGCTTTCCGTTGGCCGGCATCATTCCCAGTCCGGCCATCGTCCATTCGTGAATGTGGCTGAAGCATCCGATCGATTCGAATGAGGGCTGATACCCTGCCTGCCAGCCTTTGTCCTGATTATCCGGACTGATTTTCACCATGCTGAACGGCATCCAGGGGCCGGGAGCAATCATCCAGCGGGAATGAGCACTTCCCATGTAGGTGTCGACATAGCCGGAAGGCGTCTGCAGCTTCTTCGGAGACCGTTGTACCTCACCTGCAGCCACCGTTTGCCCGTTTATCAGGATCCGGTACGCACTTTTCCTTTGCCTTCCCACAGCGGGCATGGGAACTTCGAACTGATACCGGGCCGTGTCGACAGCGGCGCTGAAAACAGCCTCCCCGTCGAGCATAACTTCCAGTTCGGGATTGCCACCAAGATGTTCCACATCGACCAGAAGCGGCTGAAACCGCTTTCCCTTCTGTTCAATCTCATAATCGGCAGCTTTGATGTCTCTGATGAAAACCTGATCCGGCTTCTCCAGTTCCACCTTCTTGTCAGCGATGAGCCGGACATTGTCAAATACCACCCAGGATCCTTCCGTAATGGTTAAATTGATTGAATTCCCGCCCCGCCTGATCACCTGCTGACCGACCGGTATTTCAAGAACACGTGCCAATGGTGTCATCAGTGAGGCATCGAGCGAGGAAGAGTCGCTTCCCCTGAAAGAGAAATGCTCCGTCTGAAGCTGATTGATCGTCACTTTCAACAATGACCGGACCGGATTTGAATCGACCAGATCGATGATCAGTTTCAGCTTTGCGTTGTCCGGTATTTCTTTCACGCCAAACAGGATGTTGATCTCGTGTGTACGCAATCCGGAAGTTCCGCCCGTACCCCCCCAGCTATCTTCAGGCCCCGGCAACACGTAAGGAAAGTCTTCTTTTGCAACCGAATACCCAACAAGAAAGTACCGGTCTTCATAACCAAAGTCGTTGGCCAGAAAGTCCTTATAGCCGGTTGGTCCCAAGGCCAGGTCGGTGCAGGATTGGTCGTTTGCCCCGATCTGCCAGATGGTATGCCAGGTCATGGTCTGCTGAGCCGTTAATGTAAAGGCCGCCGACACAAGCGTTATGAAAGTGATGAGTATTCGCAGCATAACTGTTGAATTAATATAAACTGTCTAACACACGAACGCTTATACAAACTTATTGTTTTTCTCCCCCCAAATGCAAGTGTTCTCTTTACGGATGCGAAAAATATTGTGTGTATCACCCCAAACAGAAGTATCGCCTGGTTTTTTTTATTTGGTAACTTTAACCCTGCAACAATTAACAACAATACGAAAGGAACTTTGAATAAAAAAGATAAATTGCCTTCAAAAACAATTACAGGATGACACAAGCATGCCTTAAAAGAGTGAACCAACTGCTCACGAAGCTGACGCCCGCGGCAGCCTTGCTTTTGATCACAGTCAGTGCAACAGCACAAATCACGACCATCCCTGTCGAAACCGCGACAAATGCCCTGGTTTTGCAGGTGGACAGCAAAAAAGATGTGAAGCTTACCTATTTCGGAGAGAAGCTTTCAGACCCGTCAGGATATGCACTCATTCCCGGGCAGTTCAAACAGACTTCCGATTATACCGGTCTGTATAATTCCGCTTACACGCCCTCAGGAAGCCATGAAAAACTTCAATGAGTTAAAGGACGTGATCTGGCATGGCGGGCAGTACCGCTTAGTGGATCCGAAAGAAAATGACTTTGCCTCACTGATGTATGTCAATGAATCGCAGAGCAAAGGCGTTCTGTTCAACTATCTGGTCAATAACCGGTATGCCATCCGGAGCGAAGCCCCGGTAAAGCTAAAAGGTCTGGCCGGCTCAAAGAAATACCGGATCGATGAAATCAACCTTTATCCGGGAACAAAATCAACACTGAATCCCGGGCAGGTATTTACCGGCGATTTTTTAATGAAAATCGGCTATAATCCGCAGCTGAACAAGTCCCGGACAAGTGTGGTCCTGGTCATTAATGAAGTAAAATAACATTCGATACGTGCTGTGCACAGGACAAGAATGAAGGCTGAGACAACAGAGGAAGCTCCGGATGTCTCAGCCTTCGTTCATCTTCAGAAACGAAGACTCATTTCGTTTCCTTCATAATGAATTTCTTTATAACCCGCGTCAGCCGACAAAAAAGGAACGGGCTTCCGGCCTGTCACCAGGATGATCCGGAAGGTTCTTTTCGCGGTCATCCCTTCAAACTGCCCCTTTCTTGCACCAATGGTCAGTTCCCGGGATGCGTCAGACCAGTTGAACGGGATCAGGCTGCACTGACCTTTTTCATAATTGTAATTCGTCCCCTCGTCTTCATACAACCCGAAAGAGCCATCGGCTCCGGTATACACGTAGATATCGATCGGCGCATCCGGCTCCTGCCCGGTATATTCAATTTCAGGCCCCACGGGAAGGATGGAGCCGGCCCGGACAAATACGGGCATACGGGCATAGGGTGCCTCGGCTGTAAGCGTCTGCCCTGCGGCGTTGAATTTTCCGGAGTAGAGATCGTACCAGCTCTCACGGCCCGGCAGATAAACAGCACGCTGCCGTTGTTGATATTGAGTCACCGGGCAAATCAGCAGTGAAGGCCCAAAGAGATATTGGTCGGCAATGTTGTAAACCCGCGTGTCGCCGGGAAAATCCATTGCCAGCCCGCGCATGATGGTATAATCCTCGAAGTACACCTTCCCCGCCAGGCTGTAAATGTAGGGCATCAGCCGGTAACGCAGTTTGTTGTAATAAAGCATTGACTGGTACGCAGGGTGGCACTCCGGGGCCAGGTTGAAAATTTCGCGGTAGGGGTATTGTCCGTGAGAGCGGAACAAGGGAACGAAGGCCCCGAATTGGTACCAGCGGGTGTTGAGTTCCCTCCATTCGTCCATTTCCGCACTGCCTTCCCGGGCCTTCTCAAATTTTTTCTGCACGCTGAACCCGCCAATGTCCATTGTCCAGTAAGGCAGGCCCGACATGGAAAAATTAATGCCCGCGGGGATCTGCGCCTGCATGTCTTCCCAGCAGGTCCCGATGTCGCCGCTCCAGGTGACCGTTCCATAGCGCTGCATACCGGCAAAACCCGAACGGGTCAGGATAAATACCCGGTCGACGGGATTTTTGCTCCGCTGCCCTTCATAGATGCCCTTTGCATTCATCAGTGCGTACGCGTTGAAGTATTTGGCTGAAGGTCCCATCGCTGTGGGATCCATCAGCGCCTTGCGGTATTCGACGGAGGCATTGGAGAGGATATCGGGTTCGGTGGCGTCGAGCCACCAGGCATCGATTCCCTTTGAATACAGATGCTCATCGATCTGGGTCCAGAAAAGTTTCCGGGCCCCCGGCTGGTACGCATCATAAAAGGAGCCGATGTAACCGGGCCAGATCCAGTCGCGGACACTGTCCTGAACGGTCCGTTTGTACATCCATCCTTTTTCATCAAATTCCCGGTAATGCTCCGTTCCCAGATAAAACTTGGGCCAGACCGAGATCATGATCCGGGCGTTATTTTCGTGCACGGTCCGGATCATCGCCGCCGGATCTGGAAAGCGGGCCGGATCAAACTCATGACTGCCCCATTGGTCAACTTTCCAGTACGACCAGTCCATGACAATATTATCGATGGGAATCTGTCTTTTCCGGAACTACGCCAGGGTGCCGGTGAGCTCGTCCTGCGTCTTATACCGTTCGCGGCTTTGCCAGAAGCCCATTGCCCAGCGGGGCATCACCTGGGCCTTCCCCGTCAATTCCCGGTAACGTCCGATCACCTCGTCGATCGAGTTTCCCTTCATCACATAGTAATTGATCTGATCGCCCATTTCAGACCAGAAGGAGATGTCATCCTGCAGTTGCGGATCGACAGGCGACAAGGCCTTTAGTCCGATGTACGACACACCCCCGTCGGGGATCCACTCCAACCGCAGGTGGTATTTTGTTCCCTCCTTCATGTCATAACTGAATTTGGCCACTGACGGATTCCAGGCAGTCCGCCATTTATCAGCCTGCAGTTTGCCATCAATCCATATCTTTGTGTAGCCCGCGTAATACAGCAGAAAACGGAATGTTCCGGTTTCTTTAGGCTGAATGTCCCCCTCCCAGGTAATGCGGGCCTTGCCAAAGTCAAACCCATCGGGAAAATTACGGACCGTTTCCAGGTTTTCATAATCGATGGTTGTTTCTTCCCTTTCGGTGAAAACATGATTGGTGACGGGATCATCGACATAGGTGGCGGTAAGAGCACCCTCCCGGCCATCTTTCGTGAACAGGGCAAACTGGCTGATCTGTTGGTAAGGTCTGGGATCCCCGTACCGGGAAAAGGAATAGTTATCCCACAGCAGCCGCGGGTGCGCCCTTTTTCGGGTAAACGGTCACTCCCTTTTCATCCTGTTCCCAGTTTTTCTGCGTACAGGAGAAACAAAAAACCGCTGTAAACACTGCGAATATCTTCCTCATCTTTGTAATTTTTTACGACAGGATGCCTGCCGCCATCAATAACGTATGAATAAACTTTAAAACCTGCTGTAAATTTACATTGTTAAGCGAGACTAACCAGTACATTTGTTCTAATTGAACATTCAAAAACAGATACCCTGCCCGCTTTTGGCCGGAAATCTTTTGTGGGAGAGAATCCAAAAAAATCGTTTTATTGACTGAAGGGCTGTTTTTTTTATATTTTTGCGTCCATGATTTATGCTTATGCCATTTATAATCTTGAACACCATCGCTTTTATTTCGGTGTGTGTTCGGATCCGGAACAGACCGAAAAGGCCCATAATGAAGGGAAGTTCAGCGAAACGCGGGATATTTCCCCCTGGGCAATGGTCTACCGTGAAGAATGTGCGAATAAGCAGCAAGCGGTGAGGCGGGTACGCTTTTTCCGGTCACAGGCGGGCTATTATTTTTTGAAGAAGATTCTACACTTCTAGATGTTAACATTCGATAGTTAATAACCATTTCCCGGCAGCGCAATAAGCTGATTTTCTTTTTTGTAGTTTTGTCGGGAAGGAACGTTTCGAATAAGTGCCCGCAGGGCCGGAAAGCATAAGCTCTGCCGAACGTGTGAAACGACAACGATAGTGAAACTTTTAAATTAAAGAATGATGAGAAAACTTTTTTTCGGAGCATTTGTAATTGTACTCGCTTTGTCAGCATGTAAAACACAGCGGACTCTTCCGAAACAGGAAACTGCGCCCACTGAAACGGTCAGCAAAGAAGAACCCGCAACCAAAGTATTTTCAGCGCCGGCGACACAACCCGCTTACCAGCAACCGGCACCCGCCACGCGTTATGAGTCTTCAACCCCGGTGAGGGCGCAATCTGAATCGTTCACTTATGCCAACCAGGGTGACGCAGGCAAATATGCAGGTAAATTTTTCGTGATCATCGGAAGTTTCAGTTCCATGGAAAATGCAAACCGGTACAAACAGGAATTGGCTCCGCTGGGATTCAGCCCGATCGTTCTGCGCAGCGAAACAGGCTATTACCGCGTTTGTGTCAATGCATACACGGACGAAGCCACTGCACGCGAGCGGATCCATCAGATCCGGACGGATTATCCAAAATATGCCGATACCTGGTTGCTGATCAAGAAGTAAATTGAAGGCCAGCCATAAAAAAAGCTTATTGCGGGTTTATCCTGCAATAAGCTTTTTCTTTTCCCGCCAAACTGGCGCCCTTTATAACACAGACGGTACCTTTAACAGGCGTGCAGCCGCCTGCTCCAGTGTTTCGTTCGTCTTGGCAAAACACATCCGAAGATAGCGTTGTTTTGTTTTTTCGTGGAAGAATATCGAAACCGGCAAGGTCGCGACGCCAAACTCCCTGGCAAGCCGCTCGGCAAAAGCCACATCAGGCTCATCCGACACCTTTGAATAATCCAGTAACTGAAAGTAGCCTCCCTGAGCCGGGATCACCTGGAAAAGGCTCTTCCCCATCAACCGGTTAAAGTAATTTCTCTTCCCCTGATAAAGTTCCGAGACATCTTCAGCCGGATACGAAACAGGCAGGTAATCGGCCAGTGCATGCTGAAACGGAAGACTGGCGCCGTACACCTGAAAATTCTGGATCTTTCTGAACTCGGACATCATTTTCTCAGGAGCAAGGCAGTAGGCTATCCCCCAGCCATTCACATTATATAAAGGGCCAAAGGATGAAATGACAAAACTTCTTTCCGCCAGCTTTTCAAAACGGGCCACACTTTGATGGACAATATTGTCAAACACAATTGTGTCGTAAGTTTCCACACTCAGCACCACGATGTTCGTGCCATTGGTAAGCCGCTGAAGCTGCTGCATGTCGCTTTCAGAGAAAACACTCCCGGTGGGATCATGTGGGGAGCTGATTATGATCATCCTGGTTTTGGAGGAAATCATTCTCCGAAGATCCTCCCAATCAACTTTGAAGTGAGGTGATTTTAACTGAACATAAACCGGCTTGGCCCCGTTCAGAATGACAGAGGGAATAAAGAACTCGCTGGCAGGCTCCAATACGATCACCTCATCATCGTCCCGGACAATGGTACTGATCGCTGTATGGATCGCCTGAATGCTTCCGGCTGTAATGGTCACTTCCGTTTTTGGATTGTATGCCCAGCCATAAATTTCCTTTACCTTTCCGGCAATCGCTTCCCTCAATTTCAGCAAGCCTTCAACAGGGCCGTAGTTATTGTATTGGGGCCCGATATATTCGCCGGCCAGCCTGATGAGCTCCGGAGCACACGGAAAATCACTCCTGCTGCCGGCCATATCAATGGCGCCGGTTTCTTCAATGATCTTATTCATTGAAGAAATGATATTAACAGCGGTATTTGGTAACTTCGATTGTATCATGATTCTAATTACGAGGCAAATTTATTAAAAGCGCGGATAAAATAATCCCATTCCATTTTAATTTTTTAACCAATCGGTCTATTCAAAAACTTCTCTTAGAATGGCAAGCGATTTGATATCCCCGGTCATATCGAGATGGATCTTGTAGTACTCTAACAATTTTGACATTAAAACAGTTCGATGGGTGCTCTGAATTGAAAGCTTTTCCATCTCTGCAAAGCCGAACCGGAATAATTCGGCGAATTTGGCGCTGATTTCGACATTCATAAATGAATGATGATCCGGCTCAGTCTGGCGAAAAGATGCGGAAACCAAATCAAAAAAGCGGCTGTTTCCCGGTTCCGGTTCGCGGGGGAAAACCCCGAGGTAACGGGTGAGCCGGAACAGAAAAACGATGACGAAATTAGCGATTCCTTCTTCCTTAAGATCCAGGACGGAGACGGCGTGAAAAAGAAAATCGAACAAATCCGGATTCGACTCCTCTTCCCGCAGGCACTTTCTCAGGACCTCAGCGATGAAAATGGCCTGGGAACTGCGTTTGATGTCGAAAGGTATCCGGAGCAGCGGAACGTCGAGCCGCACCTCGCCCATCCGCTGAAGGTTTCGGCCCGGCTTATGATAGACTTCCATCTCGAGCAGGTACAATGGTTGAAAAAGATTGATACGCGAACCTCTTTTTGCTGAGCGGAGTCCATTGACTAAAAAGGTTTGCGGGCCGAACTTCCGGGTGTAAACGGTCGCGATTACAGCCGAGTCGGCATATGGAACAAAATGTAAGAATATCCCTTTTGTACTTTCCCGCATGGAGGCTTATCTTGAATTTTCCTTCAACCAGCGAACCAGCTTCTGAACTGCCCTTGCCCGATGACTGATCTGATTTTTTTCATCGAGGTCCATTTCTGCAAAAGACCTGGTGTATCCCTCCGGCAAGAACACGGGGTCATAACCAAAGCCTTCGTTCCCCCTTGGCTCGGGAAGAATAGCCCCGTTAACGATTCCTTCGAAACGCACTTCACGGCCATCGATCACGAGCGAGATTACAGTCCGGAAACGTGCTTTCCGGTTTTCCACTCCTTTTAACCGGAGCAGCAGCTTGTTCATGTTGGCGACAGGATCCTTATCCTCACCTGCATAACGCGCCGAAAAAACTCCGGGTTCGCCGTTGAGTGCTTCCACTTCGAGTCCGGTGTCATCGGCAAAGCAATTATATCCGTAATTTTTATAAACGTGGAAAGCCTTCAGAGAAGCATTTCCCTCCAGGGTAGGGTCGGTCTCGGCAATCTCTTCCAGGCAGCCGATATCTTCCAGGCTCAGTAATTTGACCAAATTCCCCACCAGGTGCTGCAATTCTCTTAGCTTGTGGCGATTGTTAGTTGCAAATACAATCTGTGTATGATTTTCCAGTTCCGCTTCCTCCATCTGTTATCATTTTGATGACTCTTTGTCCCTGGCTCATGCCTGCAGGAAGAAGCAAAAATACGAAAAAAGCCTTAACCGGCCTTGCAGAAAAACGCAGGTCCGTCCTTCTTAAATACGTCAGTGACGTTTTCCGAAAGTAATATTCATTCCCATTAAAATACCTGCATTCAATTTGTTCAGTGGAATTCCCTGCGAATTTACTTTCAGCACCATCTGGTCAGAGCCGATAAAAAAGTTAACTCCCCCCGGATGAAAATTGAGAATCCATCCCAACGAAGATGCGAGCTTAGAGAGGCCGTAGTTCACAGAAAAATCGAACCAGTTTGACGGCGACATGTTGGCATACAGGCGTCCCTCGGTCCAGGTATGAAGTTCATGGAAGCGTGTTGTCCACAAAAAACCAGATGAAAGCCTGCGGTAAAACGGCATCCTGTATTCGGCTCCAAGCCTGAGGATGGCAGCGATCATCGTCGTTTTTCCTGAAGTTTCATCCTGCTCATAAAACTTTGCCAGGTCGCCCAAATCGTCACCCAGGTCCTTCAGCTGCTCGTCAAAATCCTTGTCCGACTTCTGCTTATCGTCCAAATCAATGCTCTCGAACCCGTCAAAGAAATAAGGTTCGTTCAGTGTCGCTCCCCTGAGTTCCTTATTCCAGGCAATAAAGCCCAGATCGGTGAGAGCCGCAGAGAGCGTAAGATCGTGATTAAGCTTATAATCCACGCCCATATCGGCAGCCAGGCCCCAGCCTGCCGGGCCGGGACTGTTCACATCAATACCTTTGATATGATTTCCCTTGCTGTCATTCTCCGTCTTGAATTTTCCGCCATCCACTGAGCCAAAGATCGTCCCGTTCGCCTCCACTTTCCACTGCTCCTGCCCCATGGTTACGTCCAGTTGGCTGATATGTCCATCCAGGTATACACCTCCCAGTAAAAGTTTAGCTTTTGCACCTACCGTCACCTTTCCGCTGACTTTGCGGGCGTGTCCAAAAGCCAGCTCCGCATACGACTCGGAGATGTTCCTGATATCACGGATCTGATAGGCAGCCCCTTCTGCCTGATCCATCCCCGATTTCATGAAATCAAATAACTCGTAAGGCAGGTTTGTATTTGAATTTGACCTCAAGGTCAGTTCAACCGTGTTAAAACCACCCCACTTATAAAAACCTGTGCCGAGGATCGTTATTTCTGAATGTACGTTTATTCGGTTGATATCGTGAAGTTTACTGAGGAACTGTTCCCGCCCGACAGTGGAACTCATGAAGGTCGTCACATCGTATTTTCCGGTTGGATCGTCATACTTATAAATGAAATCGGTCAACCCGACATTTCCCTGGGCTCCGGCACCGGTATTTCCAAGTCCCGGGATACTGATATAATTCCGTTCGCTTATCAAGGCCGGGTTCAACCTGTGCCGGGTACTTACGCCCTCCAGAAAATAGGCGGCACGAAATGACTGTGCCCCAGCCGTGAATGTGACCGCAAAGCCCGCGATCAGCAATATATATTTTTTGATTTCTTTTTGCATTCGCTGGTCAATCATTTAAATCGAGCTCCACTCCTCCCGTTGTTTTTAGGCTGATCCCCGTAAACTGCAAAAATTGCCGGGCGTTAAGCGGTACATTCCCCCCATTTCCAGAGCCGCTGGTGGCAGTGATCCGCAAAGCCAACGCATCCAGTTCAGAGAGCCTCTTGCCCTGCAAGCTCAGTTTTATAACAATCGGCGTTTTCGTCACTTCCGTACCGTTCCCGGCTGCGATTGTCCCGATTACTTCGGTGCGGATTTCGGCAATCTCTCTCCTAACCGAATCCAACGGCGTCACCTCCATGTTCAATGCAACGGGTATGGTGCTTTCAGCAGTCAGAGCAAGCTGCATTTCTGAATTAGTGATCTTCTCTGCGACATCTGACAGTTCATCGATCAATCCATCTATGGTATCCTTGTAGTTTATATGAAGGGTGTCGAATTGCAGAGGGACATTCACATCGTAGGAAGCCGTCACCTGCATTTTCTTTTCCAGATCGATATGATGCGTTTGCTGCAGGTTGGCTTTGGCAGTCAATTCAAAGACCACTGAGTCGGGAACGATTTTCATAAGATTTGATAGATTGTCAACCCGAACCGCCTCATACCCCTCTTTTTCAGATCCCTGCCGTGAAATCAAAAAATTGGTTTTTGTGACCACTCCATCTGTTTCGGCGGCATTCACTTTCAACTTCACATTATTTACGGTCGATCCGTCGATCAATGCCCCCTGTTCGTCTTTGGCATACATGGTGACATTTAAATCGACAGGGACGCCGACGGTATTTCCGACAGTGACATAGATTTGCGGGTTATGGATTCCAATGGTCACGTCCTTTTCTTTCAGAAAATCCAGGTCTTCATCGAGATTGAAAGCGATCGACTCCCTTGCCGGATCAATTTCCGGATCAACGAGGCCTGTGAACTTCTCAACTTCGATCGTTGCGACTGTGATTTCGGGGATCAGTTTTATCCCATCCAGCTCACCTACATCAATGGTTGTCTGCCCTATTATCAGTTGCCCCTGCATGGTCACTTCCGAATTCAGAATAAACCGGTTTTCTCCGTTTATCTGCTGCATTCTCACTCCTTCGCCATTGTTCATCTCTCTGAAATCGGCGCCGGTGATAGTGAATTCCCTGCTAAATCCCTGATAGGGGCTGAAGCTCACGCCACTGAGCGAAAGCACGCCGTTTTCCATCTGATCGCTTTCTGCGAATTTCAGGAAATCAGGCATCACCACCTGAAAATTGTTAAGCGTTATATTACCGATACCGGCAGGCATCCCTTCAAATTTTATGATAAACCGGCAAACAGCAGGTCTTTCCTGATTCAATTCCACGGTCCGTACAGAAATTAGTTCATCCGGGACCGCCGTATTCATCAGGTATGATCCTGTTTGAGAAACAGGCGCTTTTAACTCCGGAAGGGTAACTTTCATTCCCGAGGGCAAATTCATCCCGTTCAGTACACCGGATAAAAAATCAAGCTCCAGGGAGTCCAAATTCACCTCGGTATGCTCAATCAAAACAGGATTGATCTGCATGTCAACCGGGTCGGTGTCGCCTGATTCTGTAATGGCATATTGTCCGGATGCATCTTTGGTAAGCACTCCCGATTCATCGATCAGGTCGCTCAACATGATTGAGTCGGTATGTCCAAATGGGATTGTAAAGTCTTCTCCGCCTGCTCCGACATCCAGAGAGACATTTTTCAGGTCGTAGGAATCGTCGACGCATGCGACCATTCCAGACAAAACGATGATGAAAAAGCAGAATAGTGTCCTTTTCACCTTCTGCGGGCGTTTAAGATGTTTATTCTTCTCCACATATCACTCCTTTTCAAATGCTCATTTAACACAATATTTATGTGGTGCAATAATAATGATTTCTCCGAAAATGTGCAAATCCGCGCATATGTTATTCGGAATCTGTTGGCCCGTATCAGGATTGCCATGAAGATTCATCAAGTTGGCCGGGCAGGAGTTATGTTGCTTCGCCACCGGATCCGTATCATGACACGATGGAGGTCTCAGCATTGATTGTGTCGGAGCGGACCATTCCGTCTTCGAGGCGGACAATCCGTTTGCCGTACTGAGCAAATTTTTCATTATGGGTAACCTGAATAATCGTCATCCCCTCGCTGTTCAACTCGTTCAGTGTGTTCATGATCATCTCACCCTGGGTGGAATGCAGGTTTCCGGTGGGCTCATCGGCCAGCAGGAGTTTAGGCTTCCCGACAATGGCACGTGCAATACCGACCAGTTGCTGCTGGCCTCCCGAGAGCTGCTGGGGAAACAGATCTTTTTTCGCGACCATATTAAAGCGGTCGAGCAGATCGGCCACCATCGACTGCCGGTCGCGGCTTTTGACTCCTTTGTAGATCAATGGTGTTTCAATATTCTCGTAGACCGTCATTTCTTCAATCAGATGATAGGCCTGGAAAATAAACCCCATGAAATTGCGGTGATAATCCACTTTTGCATTTTCCTTCAGATCCAGTACCGACCGGCCGTAAAGTGCGTAGGTTCCCGCCGAAGGCTCATCAAGCAGCCCGATGATATTCAAAAGAGTCGATTTTCCTGAACCGCTGGGACCCATGATACTTAAAAACTCACCCTCATTTACCTCCAGACTGACGTCCTTCAAAACGAAGGTACGCTGAAATTTTGAATCATAATACTTGTCAATGTTCGCCAAGCGGATCATATTGTTTCTGTTTACTGATTTACTTCCCTGTTTGCTGTCAGAAAATATACCAACAATTTAACTTACTTATAAACAATTCATTAATCAAAATGCTACCAGAAAAGTGTCAAAAAATAGGACAGTATTTGACAAATATTTGGACATCCGCTTTAGCCGATGCCCAGCTTTGTCCCGGCACATAGCTCAGCGAAGAGCCTGAATGATTTGACGCGGGTTTGATGATCGTACACATGAGAGACCGCCATGATCTCATCGGCCCCGGTCAGTTCCAGCAGTTCATTTAGTTCCGCTTTTACTTTGCGTTTGCTGCCGATTAATGAACAGGCAGTCATCTGTTCCACAGCCGCCTGGTAGAGCGCCCAGTTTCCGGGAAGTTTCTCTACCGGAGGCTGAACCAGTTGCCGGTTTCCGGTAATAATGCCCAGGAAAAGCTGTTGCATGGTCGTAGACTGCTTAAAGGCCTCTGCATCGGTGTCGCAGGCTACCACATTGGCACCGATCATCACATAGGGTTCGGCCAGTTGCGCAGATGCTTTGAAGTTTTCCCGGTAGATATTGATCGCCGCCAGCAATTGGGCGGGAGCAAAATGACTGGCAAAGGCATAGGGGAGCCCCATTTCGGCCGCCAGATAGGCGCTGTCGGTGCTGGATCCCAAAATCCAGAAAGGCACATCCGCTCCTTCGGCCAGGATTGACCGGACAACGCCTCTTTGGTTGTCTTCCGAAAAATAGCGCTGTAGTTTCCTGATTTCATTGGGAAAATCATGCACAGCGGTCATTCTGTCGGAACGGATTTCACGGGCTGTAACCGGGTCGGTGCCTGGAGCACGGCCTAACCCCAGGTCGATCCGCCCGGGATAAAGGGCAGCCAGGGTCCCAAACTGCTCCGACACGATCAGCGGGGAATGATTGGGCAGCATGATGCCTCCCGATCCCACGCGGATGGCTTTTGTTCCCTGGGCAATGTACCCAATAATGACCGCCGTAGCGGCGCTCGCTACATTGATCATGTTGTGATGCTCGGCCACCCAGAATCGCCGGTAGCCAAATTTCTCCGCATGCTGGGCCAGGTCAAGGCTGTTATGCAAGGCCTCTGCCGGGGTGGAGCCCTCCGCAACAGGCGCCAGATCGAGCACCGAAAAAGCAATATCCTTTTGTACTGTCATAGCCGGTTATTTTGAATTAACAGAAACAACCCAACCATGATTTTGATCAAAACAATGCCTTAATTCGCAGTCCGCCTGGTTAGCTCAATCCGTCCGAGATTCTTTGATGCTTCCTGCTACCTATTCCTCAAACCGCACGTTTACACTTCCGCCGGAGGCGTGCATGTGTACAGGGATTCCGCCACCGTTCATCGCCCCCAGTACGCGGTCCTTCTCCGATTTTCCGGAGAAATTCCGAAGATCAATGTTCACTTTTTCCGAGCTCAAATCAAGGTCGAGGCCCAGGCTGCTGCCATTCCGGATGACTGCATCAACCCCGCCGCCGCTGGACTCGAGGTAAAGCTCCTTACTCAGTTTGCCAACGTTCACGCGGACGGATCCTCCGCTCGATTTGGCCTTCACGTAACCTACTTCACCGGTTACACTTACTCCGCCGCCGCTGCTGCCCGCCTCCACATCGCCGTGAATGTTCTCCAGGTGCACCCCGCCACCTGAACTATGCGCATTCACCCGGCCGTGCGCTTCTTCAAGCGTAACACCACCGCCGCTGGAACTGAGGCGGACATCCCCGTCCTGATTCGTAGCATGTACGCCGCCGCCGGATGAACTTGCCTTCGTCGTGCCGCCAACGTTCTCCAGTTTTACGCCGCCACCACTGCTCGAAAAATCGTGCGTGCCTTTTACATTTGAAATTCTCAGTCCTCCTCCGCTCGACGATACGTTGCATGACATTTCGCGGGGCGTCAGGATCGTTAACGAAATACCCACGTTTTTCCAAAAGCCGAAATTCACCTTGCGCTCCACAGTTGCCGTAACGACTGAACCGCTCTTTTTAATGTCCAGTTCGAAATCTTCGAGAATATCGCGGACCGACGGATCTGAAGGCGCCAAAACTTTCCCATTTTTCCGGACAAACACCTGCACGACAACTTCATCCTGATCGTTACCCCTGACTTCAACTCCCCCTCCGGAAGATTGGGCATTCAAGGTGCCCGGCTCATTCATCTCAAAAGTCTTTGTGATGGTCGGAGTCTTGCTTTCCTGGGCAATGCCGTTGCACGAAAATAACGTGACCAGCATGGCTGCGATGGTGTACATTTTTGGTTTCATCTGCATTTCAAATTAAAGAGTTATTAAATACCGTCAGAATCTATTCTAAAGACGCCGCTTTTTATAAATAGTTACGCATACTGTGACGCTTTTACAGCGTTGTTCTCTCTATTCCTATCGAAGGCCTCGTCGCTATTCCCCCGCAGCGTCCTGATCGCATCGTTCTTTCTATTCGCTACCGGGGGCCTCTGGCAGCCCTTCCTGTTACTCATACCTCAGCGCCTCCACCGGGTTCCGGGTAGCAGCTTTCCAGCTTTGCCAGCTTACCGTAAGCAGGGCAATACCCAGTGCCAGCAGTCCTGCCAAAGCAAAAATCCACCAGCTCAGGTTTGTTTTATAAGCAAAGTTTCCGAGCCATTTATTCATCGCGTACCAGGCAACCGGGACTGCAATGACAAAAGCCACAGCAATCCACTTCAAAAAATCCTGATTGAGCATCGCCAGGATCTCCGGGATTTTGGCGCCGTTCACTTTGCGAATGCCGATCTCTTTTATCCGCTTTTCAGGCTGGAGTGTGCTCAGGGCAAATATCCCCAGTGCCGACAATACCATCGCAAGCATCGAAAAAATGCCTGTGATCTTCGCCAGTCGTTCCTCTTCGCCATAGGCAGCCTTGTATTTTTCGCTCACGCTTTCGAATTCGAAAGGAATATCCGGGAACAAT
Organism: Mangrovibacterium sp.; assembly: GCA_050173895.1. Taxonomy (GTDB): domain Bacteria; phylum Bacteroidota; class Bacteroidia; order Bacteroidales; family Prolixibacteraceae; genus JBCFBK01. Next base: position 20,112 of record JBFXKJ010000008.1, read on the forward strand.
TTCTCCCAGGTTCTTTTTAAAAAGCCGATCGATTCCGCCTCCTTTTCAGGATGAAGCCTGACAGCGATATACCCCGGATAATTATGATGAGGCCCAAACTGATAAATCAGGGGCTTGACCGGATATTGCAGGGAAGCCACGTTGATATCGTTGATAACCCCTATCACCCTCTTTCTATTGTCTTTTGAAATTAAGCCAACCTCCTTCCCTTCTGCAGAATCCCATCCCAGTTTTCTCAGTGCTGCCTCGTTGATCAGGACTGCCGACTCCATGTCGGTCGAAAAATCGTTGGAGAAAAAACGCCCCTGGATCATTCTCATTCCAAACACCTCCCGAAAATTTTCATCCACATCGCACGAAAGCAATTCAATTCCGTCGGGGAAAACGCCCCCAGCCGGATAGATCTTGAAATTGTTCCGGAAGCCGAAGCCGGGAATAAACTCGGTCACTGATGCGCTGCTGTATCCATATTGCGCCCGGTGATTTTCCAGGGCTCCCGTAAACAGGGCTGTATTTTTCAGCTTTTCGGCGCGGTTTTGTCCCAGAGCACCGGCGGGCATCACGATCAGGTTGTTTTTATCGAATCCCGTATCATGACCGCGCATAAACGAAATCTGACGGAATATAAAGAGCTGTGCAATGCCCAGTATGATTGTGATGACGAACTGGAAGATGACAAAGCCCTTTTGAAAGGTCATCTTGTTTCTGCCGGCCATTCTGTTCTGCTGCAAAATTTTCAACGGTGACGGTTTCGACAACACAATGGCAGGATATAATCCCGCAATCAGCGCCGTGAGCAACCCAAAACCCGCGATGCCACCCCAAATCAGGGAGTCTGAAAAATTAATGGCAACGTCTTTCCCCGTCAGTTCGTTGAATGAAGGCATCAGCAGATAAACCCCGGCGAAAGCGACGCCCAGGCTGATCAACAAAATCACTGAAATCTCCAGGAAGAAGCCTGCAATGAGTGCGGATGAAGTCGCTCCGTTTATCTTCTTAATGCCTGTTTCAATGTTCCTTTTCCCGGCATTTGCAATTGAAATATTAACAAAATTCAGGCAGGCAATAACGAGTATTCCGATCGCAATGGCTGCCAGGATCCATAAATAGACCGGGTTCACTGCCGGTACCAGATCGCCTTCGATTGAGGGATCCAGATGGCTTCCCCTGAAAGCGGTCAACCGGTAATGATGCCGGTTCTTCATGAAGTCGGGATAATACTGCTTTTCGATGTTAGTCAGTTTCTGTTCAAACGACGCTGTAGGTTCGTTTCCCTTGAAGGTGATAAACGTATAAAGCCCGAATTCATACCATCGCTGGTTCAGATCAGGATAATAGCGATACCTGAACGGATCGGACAGAAAGTAATCGAAGTCGAGAACGGAGTTGGGTGGGATTTTGTCTACGACGGCCGTAATCGTAAAAGGATGGCCCTCAAATTCAAATGTTCTGCCAAGCGGATCATCATCCCCAAAGAGTTTACCGGCCAGGCCGGCAGTAATGATGGCTTCATATGGATTCCTGAAAAGGGTTCCCTGCAGCAGGGGGATCTGAAACAGCCCGAAGAATTCAGGTTCCACAATTGCGCCTTTTAAATCCCTGAACTTCTCTTCCTCCGTTTGCAGGTCTTCCCAGGTCCGCATCAACCCGACCACCTGATCAATTTCCGGATAATCTTTCTTCAGGACGTCCCGAAGAGCAAGAGGCGTCTGCGCTCCTGTGGTTCCGTCCTGGATATTTTGTTCAACAATCCGGTAAATCTTGTCTGCATTCGGGTTAAAACTTTCGAATGAGGTTTCGAAATGAATATAAAAGAGGAGCATTAAACTGACCAACAAGCCAACGGACAAGCCAAGCATGTTGATTAAAAAGCTTTGGAAAAATTACCCTGCTATACGTTATGCGACCGTAGGCTTGCTGCTGAAGGTGCCAATCACTTCAGATTTTTACGGATAAAAGGGATAACCGTCAGAAAAACGATCGACACGATTATCGCGACCTATTGCATTCACCATCATCATATCTTACTCCACTCAGATAAGGACTTCAAGCCGTTTGAGGAGCACCTTGGATTGAACTCACTTCAACCGCTGTAGAAAGCCCGTACCATTACTGCTACTTCATATTATTCTCGGCTATTCTTTCTTACTTATTTTATCAGAACAGCTATCTTATTCATACCGCAGCGCTTCGACAAGTTCTGAACGTCAATTCTTCTTTAAAAGAAAAAACAAAGATACATTTGAAATCCAAATATGTTTATACTTCTTTGGAATATAATCCAAAAAAGTAGTATTTTTGATTACTAATTCTCTAATAAATGATACCACGTCTATTGGAAACCACCATCCGGTCAAAGCTGAATCAGTCAAAAGCAATTATTTTGGTTGGGGCACGTCAGGTCGGCAAAACAACGCTTTTAAAATCAATCTTTCAGGACAGGGACGATACACTTTGGTTAAATGCAGATGAGTTGGATATCCAAAATTTATTTTCGACCATTTCGTCAAGCAGACTAAAAGCAATTATTGGAAAGAAAAAAAATATAATCATCGATGAAGCACAACGGATCGGGGATATCGGACTACGACTAAAACTAATCACAGACTCGATACCGGAAGTACAACTGATCGCCACCGGAAGCTCGTCGTTCGACCTGGCAAACAAAGTGAATGAACCTTTAACAGGAAGGAAATGGGAATATCAACTATTTCCTCTTTCATTCGCCGAAATGGTTAACCATCATGGACTGCTGGAAGAAAAAAGGCTTCTTCCGCACCGGTTAATTTATGGTTATTATCCCGACGTCGTTACTCATCAGGGATCAGAAAAGGATATTTTAAAACAACTGTCTGACAGCTATTTGTACAAAGACATCCTGATGTGGGAACAGATCAAAAAACCTGAGAAACTTTTAAAACTTCTGCAGGCCCTTGCCTTTCAGATCGGTTCGCAGGTCTCCTATAATGAATTAGGACAACTTTGTGGGTTAGATTCCAAAACGGTTGAAAAATATGTACAGCTATTAGAACAAACGTATATCATATTCCGTCTGGGTTCTTTCAGCAAGAATCTGAGAAATGAACTGAAATACAGCAAAAAGATCTATTTTTATGATAATGGAATAAGGAACGCATTAATTGCCAGGTTTGATCAGCCGGAAAGCAGAACTGACGTTGGCGCTCTATGGGAAAATTATCTTGTTTCTGAGCGGATCAAATACCTGAATTATTCAAACAAGTGGGTAAATTGCTGGTTTTGGCGAACCAGGGAGCAAAAAGAAATTGATTTTATTGAAGAATCGGAAGGAAAGATTTCAGCATATGAATTCAAGTGGGATCCTGATGCACGGGTAAAACCGCCAAAACAATTCTTAAACAACTACACCCCCGGCACCTTCAAGGTAATACACCGCGACAATTTTGATGAATTCTTAATAAACTGAGACGGATAAGCTTCCTGTATTCAACTTTTGTTATGTGACCGTAAGCTTGCTGCTGAAGGTGCCAATCACTTCAGATTTATACGTATAAAAGGGATAACCGTCAGAAAAACGATCGACACGATTATCGCGACTTATTGCATTCACCATCATCATACCCTACTCCACTCAGATAAGGACTTCAAGCCGTTTGAGGAGCACCTTGGATTGAACGTACTTCAACCGCTGTAGAAAACCCGCACCATAGCCTGCAACTTCACATTATCCTCTCGCCGTCTACTCTTTTCTCCATATTTAATCAGCACAACTGTATTACTCATACCTCAACGCCTCCACCGGATTTCTAGTTGCCGCTTTCCAGCTTTGCCAGCTTACGGTCAGGAGGGCAATTCCCAATGCCAGTAAGCCGGCCAGGACAAAGATCCACCAACTTAATTCTGTTTTGTAAGCAAAGCTCTTCAGCCATTGGCGCATAGCGTACCAGGCAAAGGGAGTGGCCAGGATAAAAGCAATGGCAATCCACTTTACAAAATCTTTATTCAGCATGACCCATATCCCCGAAAGCGGTGCTCCATTGACTTTACGGATCCCGATTTCCTTTGTTCGTTGTCCAAGCGTTGACAAAGCCAGTCCCCATAGTCCAAGGCACGAAATAAAAATGGCCAGTACGGATAAGGTTGTGGCAATCCGGCCGGTTAATGCCTCGACCTGATACAAATAATGAAGATGATCTTCGAGGAACTGATAATCGAACGGATCGTCCGGGACAAACTCCTTTACTTTCTGATCGATCAATCGTAAGGTTCCGGCAATATCCTTTCCGTTAATCGCGATAAACATGTAGTTTGACTGGGTGGCAGGCAGTAAAACGATGGGGCCGAGCTGTTCATGCATGGATGTGGTATGAAAATCTTCGATGATCCCGATAATAGTTCCTTCGACGCCAAACCACGACTTCACTTTCATTCCTACCGGGTCTTTCAGCTTTAACACGCTCCCCGCTTTTTCATTCAGAACAAATGCATTGGACTGATCGGAGCTGAAATCGTTCGAAAAGAAACGGCCTTCCTTCATCCTTAACTGAAAGGTATTAAGAAAATCAGCATCAACCCAGTTATAGCCAACTTCCGTTAAGTCAGTTTTATCTTTACCTTCCCATTCAATTGGTCCTGAATTACCCCAACTGGTGAGGTCTGTAAAGGATACGGTAACATTCCCGATAGTTGGGCTTTTCAACAATTCCTTTTTAAGCTCAACGGCCTTTTCGTTTAATTTTCCCAGAGTAGTCAATTTGATGATGTTCTCACTTCTAAACCCGGTATCTCTGGATTTTAAATAAGTCAGCTGATTGGATACCAGAAGCGTACAACTCACAAAGAAGATTGAAACGGCAAACTGCAACGTCACCAGCATGTGTCTGAGGCTTATTCCTTTAAAACCGGATCGTTGGCCGGTTCCCTGCATAATTCGTTTCGGCATAATGGCCGACAGATACAAAGCCGGATAAGCTCCCGCCACCAGACCCGTAAAAAAAGCAATTCCCAAAAGGGTCATGATCGCATAAAAATTGAATGGTATGTTCAGTTCTGTATTTAAAAGGTCATTGACCAGCGGAACAGCTAATTTTACCAAAATAACGGCAACAACCAACGACACCAACGACAGGAGCAGGGTTTCAGAAAGAAACTGAAGGGCAAGTTTAACCTTTCCTGATCCTGAGATTTTCTTTACAAAAATCTCTTTATGGCGGGATCCGGCGCGGGCAGTGGAAAGATTCATAAAATTAATACACGCCAGCAGCAATACGATCACTGCCATTCCGGTAAAGACCCGGATGTAAACGATCAATCCTCCCCCTTTCAATGCATGTAAATGACTTTCGGCAAGCGGAACCAGGTAAAGCGTGTTCTTCCATGCCGGCTGAAACCGGTCCAGTACGCCTTTTATCTTCCGGTTAACCGTTTCCACCTGATCTTCATGCTGAAGCATCACATAGGTCTGCGTCCATTTGGAATCCCAGGTTTTCATCCAGTCCTGTGCATCACTAAAAGGCATCAGTAAATCAAAGTTGAGGGACGAATTGGCCGGAATATCCCCAATCACGGCGCCAACGGTATAGCGAAGGGTTTCATTGATCTTAACCGGTTTACCGACCGGATCGTCAGCTCCAAACAATTTGATTGACAGCGACTTTGTAATCACAACAAAACCCGGACGTTTTAACGCGGAAATTGAATCGCCCTGAACAAAGGGGAAGGTAAACATGCTGAAAAATGCAGGATCGGCATAACTGCCCATGCAGTAGAAGCCTCTATCTTCAAAGGCAATTTTGCATTGTCCTTCCTTAAAGCTGGTGGCATGTATGATTTCCGGGCATTCTTCCTCCAGATAGCCGGCGAGCGTTCCGGTTTGCCAATAGCCGTGGGAATCACCCGCTTCATTTGTAAACGCCACCCTGTAAAGCCGGTCCGAATTCGTGTGGAAACGATCGTAGCTCCGTTCATATCTTACCCAAAGCGCGATGAGAATAAAGCAGGCCAGTCCTACTGCCAGTCCTGAAATATGAATGAACGCATATGCCGGCTGTTTAGCGGCATTGCGAAATAATATTTTAAAGGCCTCATTCATTCTTCAGATCCTATTATTCATACCGTAGTGCTTCGACCGGATTGCGCGTGCCCGCTTTCCAGCTTTGCCAGCTAACGGTAAACAGGGCAATTCCCAGGGCCAGCAAGCCAGCCAGGGCGAAGATCCACCAACTCAGGCTGGTTTTGTAGGCAAAATTCTCCAGCCAGCGATGCATCGCGTAATAAGCTAATGGGGTGGCGATTACAAAAGCTATGGCTACCCATTTGATGAAATTTCGGTTCAATGAATATAGAATTTGACCAATACGGGCACCATTAACTTTTCGCACACCGATTTCTTTGGTTCGCTGTTCGGCTACAAAAGCTGCTAGAGCAAGAAGCCCCAAACATGCAATTAATATAGCCAATACAGAAAAGATTGAAACTATGTGTCTGGTTTGTACATCGGCTGCATAAAAACGGCCAAAATCTTCATCAAAAAACACATAATCCAGGGGTTGCCCATCAGCATACTTATCTCATGCTTGTTCAATTTTTTTCAGGTTTTCCTGAACACCTCCCGATATCCGAACGCTCAAGTATTCGCCATGAGACTTTAACATGTCATCGCTACCGAACAGTACCAAGGGGTTCACTTCATGATGTAATGAATTGAGATGAAAATCTTTTATTATTCCAATAATGGTAAAAGTAGTCTCATCGGTTTTTTGCCCTTTATATACTTTCTTACCTATCGGATCTTCTATATTTAAATCATTTAGTGCCGTTTCACTTAGTACTATCGACTTCTGATTTGCTTCATTGCCCTCTTCGAAAAAACGACCTTCTATAAGCTCAATTTCATATGTTTTTAGAAAATCGGCATCCACCCACAACTGACCTATTCCTTTGGCATCACTGGCTAATTCATGATAAAAGGTACTACTATATTTACTTCGTCCGGGAATACACGTAGAATTGCTTACTTGTAAAATCCCCGGTTGTTCCAGTAGTTCGTTTTTAAACGATGACTTTTGCGTCCACAGATAATGGGCATTTTTAACGATTACCAGGTTTTCTTTGTTAAAACCCAATTCTTTGCGCTGAAGAAAATTCAGCTGTTTGCTTATAAAGAAGGTTCCTGAAAAAAGGACAATCGTTACGATTAATTGAAAAACAACCAATCCGCTTCGTAATTTACCATGCGAACCGCCAGATGTATGTATTCCCTTAATAAGATTAAACGATGCCAAAAAGAAAGCCGGGTAACTTCCTGCAATTATTCCGATTCCAATTCCAAAGACAAGCATGAATGGAATGGTACTAAAATTATCTGTGTAATTAAAAACAAGTTGCTTGTCGACTAAATGATTAAAGGCCGGAAGCAATACTTTTATTAAGGCCAAAGCAAGAGACAAGGCAATTAGCGTAACAAAAACCGATTCTGATAAAAACTGAAGCACAAGACCCTTACGGTTTGCACCCAATGATTTTTTCAATCCGACTTCTTTAGCGCGGTTTACAGACCGTGCAGTGGACATATTCATATAATTAATGCAGGCAATTACCAGTATAAAAACGGCAATTAACGAGAAAATGATCAGGTAATTGCTATTACCCGATGGTTCTGGACCTAAATATACTCCACTATCTAAATGGATTTCGGTTAAAGGCTGTGTATAATATTTGTATTGATTTCCCTGTACCTCAAATTCCTCTAGCGATACACCTCTATTCTTCTTCATATAAGGTCCAACATATTTCTTCACCACACCTTCCAGTTTTTCATCTATATCCTGATTAGAAGCCCCCACTTTCACAAGCACATAAGTATGAAGGATATTATTAATCCAATTCATATTTTTGTCTGCCGGCTGGCTATTGATTGAAGCCAGAATATCAGGTTTTATATGCGAGTTATCGGGAAAATCTTTTATTACTCCGGTAACCGTATAATCGTTGTTAAATTTTCGGGAAAGCGTTTGCCCAATTGGGTTTTCATTTCCAAAATAACGTTGAGCTGTTGTTTCGGTTAATACTACGGTATATGGCTGTACCAAAGCCGTATTTGGTTCACCATAAATAAATGACGCCGAAAAGATTTTAAAGAAATTATCATCTACAAAACACCACTTGTTTTCGTTAAACACTTTGTTTTTGTATTGCATAACCATTTGCTCGTAATTCGTTACGCGAACCGCCTCTTCAATTTCCGGTATTTCATCTTGTATGACATTCCTCACTGGAGGACTTGACTTTGCTAAATTGTAACTGTCGTTATCTCTAACAGATAACAAATTCACCCGGTAAATCAGGTCCGATTTTTCATGGAATTTATCGTAGCTTAATTCGTTTTGAATATACAGCATAATCAGGATACATGCTGTAATTCCAATGGCCAACCCAACAACATTTATTGCCGAATAAAGCTTGTATCTCGTTAAGCCTCGCAGGGTGATTTTTAAGTAGTTTTTTATCATTGCCTTCTTCTTTAGTTTAATGTTGCAATTGATTTACTCGTACCGCAGCGCTTCGACCGGATTGCGGGTGGCGGCTTTCCAGCTTTGCCAGCTCACCGTTAACAGGGCAATACCCAATGCCAGCAGTCCGGCCAGGGCGAAGATCCACCAACTCAGTGGCGTTTTGTAGGCAAAATTCTCCAGCCAGCGGTGCATCGCGTAATAAGCTAATGGGGTGGCGATTACAAAAGATATGGCAACTGACTTGATAAAATTCTTATTTAACATGACAACAATTTCGCTGCGTCTGGCTCCGTTTATTTTTCGAATACCAACTTCCTTGGTACGTGCCGTTGATATGTGCCGAACCATAGAGAACATGGTCAAAATCCCTAAAATGATGGCTAAGACTGCAAAAGTCGTCAAGGCTCTTTCAATTGAATCTTCTTCCGAGAACTGCTGATTATAATGGTCATCCAACCAAAAATAATTGAAAGAGAAATCAGGAAAGGTCTTTGTGAATCGTTTTTTCACTTCAGCCAATAAGGCAACTTTATCAACATTCTGATTTACTGTTAGTGTGTATCGCCCAACCATGATGCTCTGAGTCCAATCCAATAAAATAAGTGGACCGGGAGCGTCCTTGACCGAAGTGAAGTTAAAATCTTTACAAACCCCGGCGACACGGGTCTCAACATTATCCAGGCCGCTTTCATCGGTAAGCGTCAGGTTTCGACCAACTGCGTCTTCAGGTTTCAAATAACCCAATTGGTGGAGGCAAGTTTCATTTAAAATACATCCTTTCGCTATTTTAGGAGAAGAATTCCAGCCTTCTGCAAAGAAACTATTACCGGCAATTATTTTCAGATCATAGGCATTTACAAAACTTCTGTTAGCGATGAAGACAGCCGTCTTTACCGATTTTTCGTTTTGCCCGTCGGAAACACTAAAATTAAACGAAGGTACATCGCCTGGAACATTATTGGAAACCGACAGACTTTTTACTGGCGGTAGTTTTATCAGTTCTTGCTCAAAAGCGTCGAGGCTGACGAATCGCCGGCTGTCCCGCCAGAGATTAGCGGGCGATTTAATCACCAGCTTATTGTTGATATCGATTCCGTTATCCCGGGATCTCAAATACCCCATTTGCTTTTGAATCCCGATTACGGAGGTCAACAAAAACACAATAATTATGAACTGGACAATCGTCAAGAGATGCCGGGAGGAATATCCTGACAGATAATTCTTCTTTTGTCTTGCAAGCAGAGACAGTGACTTTTTCCGGTAGATTGATAATAAAATGATCACCGGGTTGAGGATCATACTGGTTATGAAAACAAAAATGCATCCTATCCAAAACCCGGTCGGTAAATTACTAAAACCCGTTTCCGGCAATATTAACAATCGGGTACTTTTCATTGTAGAAGCGGTAATCAGAAACAGCATAATAGCTGCCAAATGAATAAGGGCTGATTCCATTAGGAAAAACCGGAACAAAGCATCAGGTTTTGCGCCAAAGATTTTTCGGATACCATATTGCATGGAATTTTTGAGGATGCGGGTATGCGAAAAATAAAAGTAGTTAAAACCAGAAATCAGTAAAATGTAAATGCTGATTAATTTCAAAATAGAAAGATAATCCCCGCGTACATTTGGCTCGATCTCATTCTGCAAATGTGATTTTGTATGAATGCTTGCCAGGGGCTGTAAATCAAATTTGTATCGGCTTCGGGAGCCTTTGATTCCACCATGATTGTTCTCAAAGGTGAGTTGTGATAAGGCTTTTTCGATTTTATTAAGATCCGTTAATGGACTAAGTCTTAGATACGTATAAAATGCAAATTCACCCCAGGCCTCTTTTAATGGAGGAGGCAAATGCATGTCATCATGAAACGATAGCAGCAAATCAGCATGAAAATGGGAATTCACCGGCAAATCTTTGTAAACGGCTTCAATTTCGAATCGCCCACCAGGGTATTGTAAAATAGTTTTTCCAACCGGGCTGTCGCCGGGAAAGTATCTTTCAGCAAAACTTTCTGACACAATAACCATATAGGGGTTGGTCAGCAAATCTTTGGAATCTCCCTGCAGGATCTGAATAGAAAAGAGTTTGACAAATCCTTCGGAACAATGAAACGCTTTGTCCACCGTAAACGTCTCATCTCCAACCTTGAAATGATTGTCTACAAGGCCACAGAGGTATCCGGTCTCTAAAACATCCGGATAGTTCTTTCTGAGCGTTTCTCCCAACGCCCTCTGGCTGCGGGGCTGGCTAAATGTCAAAACATTATCTGTGTATGCAGATGTAACAATCCGGAAGAAATTCTGATAATCCGGAACCTGCTTATCGAACGACAGATGATAGCCTACCCGAGCTGAAATCAGAATATACGTTGCGAATCCGACGAACAGAGAAAACACCAGCAAAAGGGTCGTTCTTCGGTCTTTATTCAATAACCGGATAATTTGCTTCAAAGTATACATTTCTATTCATTAATATTTTATCTCCTGTTCAGGCTTTCACTTTAGCAGTTGTATCTATTCATACCGCAGTGCTTCGACCGGATTGCGGGTGGCGGCTTTCCAGCTTTGCCAGCTAACGGTAAACAGGGCAATTCCCAGGGCCAGCAGCCCGGCCAGAGCAAAGATCCACCAACTCAGGCTGGTTTTATAGGCAAAATTCTCCAGCCATTTGTTCATGGCGTACCAGGCAACGGGCGTGGCAATCACAAAAGCAATCACAACCCATTTCACAAAATCCTTGTTGAGCATGGCCAGTATTTCGGATACGCGGGCGCCGTTTACTTTACGGATGCCGATCTCTTTAGTTCTCATTTCCGAAATTAACATGGACATGGAAAAAAGTCCCATACTTGAAATGAGGATGGAAAACAACGCCAGAACAAGTAAGATATTGGAAGTTTGTACCTCCTTTTCATACAACTTGCCAATGTGTTGGTCGAGAAAAAGAACATCAGATATGGCCGCATTGTCAATTTCATTGGTTGCTTTGGTAATTTTGTTTACAATTTCGGTCAACGAAATATTAGCTGATGCCAGTTTTAAAACAATCCGCGACTGGTACAATTCTTCGTATCGGATGGCCAGTGGTTCAATCTTATTATGCAACGAATTGTAGTGAAAATCTTTTATCACCCCTATTACCGGCGAGCCTTTCAATGATGTACGCGAAATATCCTGAATGCCATATTTGCTGATAAACGCCTCATTTACAATATACGACCGGTAGTCTGATTTAACGTTAGGATCAAAAAACCTGCCTTCTGCAATTTTGAAACCCATAACTTCAGGATAGTCAATTCCGACCATGTTGTGGTTAACGTCAATAAGTTCTTCCTCCCCGTTTTTAACAAACGGTATTCTTAAATCAGAGTAATGTTCATCGCCGGGTAGGTTCAGGCTGGTACTCACGTATTCTATTTCAGAAAACTGTTTTAATGACTCTTCAATTCTTTTAATAATTGGTGCTGTTTGTGCGGTACGGTTTGCAATTGGCATATAAATAACCGCCCCGTCAGCCAGATTTTTACTGCTTTCAGTAAACACAAAATTCATCTGTTTATAGATCGTAAAAACTGAAATGATCAGGGCAATCGAAGCAGCAAACTGGACAACTGAAAATATATTTCCCAACCTGTTTACCTTTCCCGAATCGTTACTTTCTTTTATTGAACTTGTAATTTTATAGGATGTAAATTTTAAAGCCGGAAACAAACCAACCAGCACGCCAGTTAAAACTCCGGTTAAAAGCGCAATTAAAAACCAGGAAAACTTTAAATCAGGCATGGTTAAATTCAAAAAGTTGCCCAACATATTTTTTACCGGATAGCTTAGCAAAAACGCAATAGTAATAGCGATAATACAGGGTAAAATCGCCTGGAAAACCAAAAGGCGTATATTGTTTGCCCGGGAAGAGCCGTTTACCGACCTGACGCCAATTTTTTTAATGCTTTCGGATGCCCCGGATAAGATGGTGTTTGCATAGTTTAACAAGGCGATCAGGAGTACAATCGAGACCAGGCTTATCAGCATCAGGGTTATTTTCCGGTTGCCGTGTATACATAGATTGTCGGACGAGCTGGATGAATAATAAATTTTATCCAGCGAAGTTAACCGGTAGTTTCTGCTATTTGCCTGTTCTGTATATCCCAGTGCGTTGAATACGGAACTCAGCCCGTCGCTTATTTTCTGTTGCAGTTGGTCAGCCACTGCAAGTTCATCCGCCTGAATGAACGTTTCCAAATTACTTTGCAGCCAATCCATTTTGACATAACCGGGCATATTCGAAGCAGGCAAAAGCATGTCGAACCGGATGGATGAATTTTGGGGAATTCCATCCATTACTGCCCGGACGGTGAACATTTCTCCTTTGTATTCGATCGCTTTTCCGATGGGGTTTTCATTACCGAATACTCTTTCGGCTAAAGGTTTGGAAAGTGCCACAGAATATTTGTCGCTGGAAAATGATTTTACTTCACCGGAATAGATTCCGAATGAGAACATCGGAAAGAAATCAACATCGACAACCAGCGGGTTATCGATGTTGTATTTTGTTTGATTATATAAAATATTTCGACCGGTCAGGCCTCCTTCTTCATCGTTCAAAATCCTTGTCGAACGGATAACTCCCGGTATGTTCGCTTTCATCCACGAGCTCATTATTCCCGGTGTCGAGCAACTCGTCATATCAGATGTACTCCATTCAACCCGGTATATTGATTGATGATTTTTGTGGAAGCGATCAAAACTCATCTCAGAGAAAGCATAAACACCGGCAAGGATCACAAATGTGAAACCTATCGCCAGTCCAAAAATATTAATGGCCGAAGTGGCCATTTGCCTTTTCAGGATGCGAAAAACCAGTTTTATTTCTTGCTTAAACATGACTGTGAAACTTTAATATTATTCATATCTCAGCGCTTCCACCGGCCTTGGGGTTGAGTCACTCATACCTCAGTGCTTCCACGGGATTGCGGGTGGCAGCTTTCCAGCTCTGCCAGCTTACGGTGAGCAAAGCAATCCCCAACACCAGCAAGCCGGTCAGGGTGAAGATCCACCAACTCAGGGACGAAACAACGCTTTATTCACTTTTCCCCAGAGCAAGACAAATGCCTAAAATACAACATATTGATTTTTAGAGATGTATAAAATACTCCATGAGCTCCTTGTAAAAATATTTTACAACGAATGTGAGATTCTTTAACAGCAGCTCTCACTCATACCGTAACTGTCAGATGCCCCAAAAGCACCGGTACAGTTAACGTCACAGATTCCAAATTATCACACCCTTTTTGTTAGGATGCCATCTCACTCACACCAGGTAAAGGACCCCGGAAACGGCCAGGCCCGCAACAACTAAAATCATAAAGCCAAAAATAATGGGCTTGCGGGAGGCCTTGCTGCTTAAGGCTGCCGCATAGATCATCTTCAGGATGTTGTTGCTGTTGGTGGCATTCACGATGGCCAGAACAACGGTCATTTGAGTGATTTCGGAATGCTGCTGCAGCATATACAGCAAAAAAGGATCGACATCAAAAAAACCGACAAGAAAAGCCAGACCTGTCACCGCTGCGCTGCCAAAATGATCCATCACATGCTGGGTGATCAGTGCAAAAACGACAAACAAGACTCCGAAAATAGCGGCAGTCCGAAGTTCCAACGGATTCTTGCTAACGGCGTCGCTTTCCGTTCGAACTTCCTTTCCAGCCTGCTCTCTGTTGGATTTCAATAGAAGACGAGATAATCCCCACGCAATGCCGAACATGATCAGAAAGGGAATGGTCAGCATCAGACCGATGCTTTGATTAAACACATAAGCCAGCACCAGTACCCGAAGGTACATCATGCCATTGGCCAGCATAATGGCTGAAACCGACTGGATGCCGGTTCCTTCTTTCTTCTCTTTACGGGCTAAAATAACCGTGGTCGTCGTGCTGCTGTATATTCCGCCGAGTACGCCGGTCAGCATAATCCCCGAATCCGGGAAGATGAATTTCTTCACCAGGTAACTGACATACGAAACACCCGAAACGACCACGATTGCCAGCCATAGTTCATACGGCGAAACCGGGATCATTTCCGAAATATTATCCGACGGCAGTAAGGGCAAAATAATTCCTGCGAAGGCGATGAACTTGGCCAGTGTAACGAATTCTTCTTCGGAAGCCTTTTGTGAGATTGACTTGAATTGACCTTTCATTTCCGTTAAGATCAGGATCGCCACCACAAAAGAAAGCGCCAGCCAAACCGGTTGGGTAAATACCAGGACGCTGAGGCAATAGGTAAGCAACGCCAGAATAGAGGTGGTCAGGCCAAAGTCCTTCTGTTGGCTGATCTTTAGAAAATACTGAACGCTGATCAGCAGTCCGAGGATCGACAATCCGACCAGGAAAGGTACCAGGCTGCCGGGATCGGCAATATACAGCACGTATCCGAGCAGACCGATAAACGTAAACGTACGGTCGGTACCGAACAGCAGGCTGTCATCGTCGCTGAGGTGGTGGCGGCGCTGGCCTAGCCCGATCAGCAATGAAAAAATCAGAACGAGAAAGAAATTGACGATTTCCGGGGGAATAAATGACACGATATCCATGATCCGTTCAGTTGTTTATTCGCAAAGATATGGTTTATAACGGGGTAAAAGACGAGCTTACCGATAGTTTTTACTATTATGCCGCGGTCCTAAAGTGTAAATAACAGTTGAAAAGTGTACAGTTTTTTAACTGTTATTTACACCCCAGTCCCGCGGTTTTGTAATATTCCCTGATTTGCCTGCATAATTCTTCCGGTTCCAGCCCTATGTTTTTCAGTTTCCCGGCATCATACACCAGGTTCCACCCCTGCGGGGTGTAGCCCGAGACCCGGACTTCCGTTACCCCTTCGATCAGCGAAAGGACGGGTTTGATCCCGGTTTCAGCCAGGTGCCCTATTTCCGGGCGCCTGCCCGGGCCGTTCAAAACCAGGCTCATGAGCTGTTCCACCCGCTCTTCTTCATCGGGACGCGAAACCCGGATCTGCGGGTAGCTCACCCCTGCAGGCAGTTCCGGGTAAACCTGGCGCATCAGCGTGGATACTTCGAACCGCACCGCATCCATGTCGGCTTCTTTTTCCATTTCCAGGGTGATGACCCCGTTGCCGTCCCCTGTACGTGACCGCAGCTTAACCAGTCCTTCCAGACGTGAAAAGACTCCCTCCAACCGCGAGGTCACCTCACTGTCGACCACTACCGCGTTCGCCCCTCCATAGCTGTAAGATACCGACACCGAGGGCAAACTGCGGTCAGGCAGCAGCTTGACCTTAAGCAGCGGCGACAGGGCCAGCCCCAAAATCATCAGGGCCAGGCTGCCCGTCAGGATGGGGAAGGAAGTGGTTTGGATGATGTCTTGTTTCACGCGTACTGTTTGTAACTTATTTTAGTTAAAAAGTTTAATGCCTTTTACTTATACCTAATAAAGAATTTGCATTTATTTTAAAAAGATAAAAATCTGTCAGTCATTTCCATATCCCTTTAATAACAATTTAATTGGACTATTCGGAGCATTACTCCTGATTACGACTTGTTTAATAAACACACCTTGATTCTTTGAATTGTAATGAATTTCTATCTGAGAACTTTCACCTGGAGCTAAAGGTTCTCTTTCCCATTTTACAACGGTACAACCACAGCCTGACCGGATATCCTGAATTATTAATGGCTTTTCCATTTTGTTTTTGTATTTCACTCTTAATAAGGTATCTTTTCCTACAGGACAATTTCCAATATCAAATACCAGTTTTTCAAAGTACATTCCTTTATTATTATTTTCTGTGGTTTCATAGTGCCGCAGGAAATATTTTTTTATTCGATCATAATATTCAACCGATACAGATGAAAAACTTTTATTTGGTGCAAATAAGTACTTCGCTTTTCGGTTTTCTTTTAAAAAAAAATAACAGATCCTGTTAGATTTTCCAGAAAATCAGGTAGCGTACTATCCTTAACAACACGATAAACCTGATAATCCATCTCATATCTTTTGATCATTAGATTGGTGCTATTCAGATTAGAATAATCGCTTAAAATAATGATATCTTCCTTTCTTAAGTCACTCAAATATTTTTTTATCAACTTAAGTTCCGAACTAACGCAATATTCACAGGTAAGGTTGTTGATGAATAAAACCAGCATAGGGGGGTCTTTGATTACTTGCGACCACATAGCCTCAGTTCCGGTTGTATCAATCAGCTTTATTTGCCCAGATATTTCATACTCAATATCTTTAAAAATATTTGAGATAAAAATTTGACTAAAATGTTCGTTTTCTGTCTCAAGCCGATGAATTCTTTCTTGATCTTTAAAAAGGATATATAGGCATACAAGAATTGAACTGCCCAAGATTGAAACTATTATCAAATATTTTTTCATGACCTAAAAAGCTTCATCTGGAAAATATCGGCGCTTCACAACTTCTAAAAATTTCCAGGTCCGATCAATATCGGATTTGTTTGGGAAAAAGACTAATTCCGCTTTGAAACTAAGGGATTATAGATAAATATCACCGGAGAAGATACCTGAAAAATAGGATACTTATTATTTCTCACATTAAATAGTAAAGTACTACTCGATATCTTGTGCAACCTTCTAAAAAGGTTAAACTCTTGAATCGTATGATAATTTGCCAATATTGAAAATTCTATATTTGGATTTTCCATACAAAAATTTTTAACATGTATAAGTAAAGAATCTACACATGGACGGCAATGAAGTTGAGAAACATATAAACATAAAATCGGAGTTACCGAGTTTTTTAAAGTATCGATCTGAACATGCGAAGCCTCATAGATAAAACCATTTATTTCTGATTTTTTTATATCAAGGGTAGATTATTTTTTTAAATTTTTGGGAATTTCCCTTTCGTTCAATTATGATATTTAACATGAGGAATACGTTGGATACCACAAAAAAAATTAATAAAGATGTTTTGAGCTTATCCTTTTTAATAAATTTATTTAATCGTTTCATAAAAGATCAATATAGGGTTGTCTGTTTCATTCAGGTTTAGCAAGTTTTCAGGTAACTTCTCTGCATTTTTTTTCTTTAGATAATTTATTATTAACGGGTCCGCTAAAGCAAAAAAAGTATCTTCGTATACACCTCTGATTGGGAAAATGACAGGAACATTTTCAGAAACATTCTCAACAATCATTTGACCGGCAGATAAAACATGATTTTTCTCGGTATCGAAAAATGCAAATACAATTC
>JBFXKJ010000009.1:0-37655 GCA_050173895.1 Mangrovibacterium sp.
TCGGAAATAGTTGAGCCATCCCCGGGTAATTTCTTTGAGCTTTTGAATGCGCTCATCGAAACTCATCGGCGTGGTCTTCCGGGTGACGATTTTCAGCTTTTGTTTCAGGTTTTTCCAGCTTTTGTCGCTTGCAACCAACTGGTATTTCCCTTTCTCTCCCTTTTGATACGTGGATATCTCAACAAGATCTTGAGAACAGAATTACCATTAGAGGAATCACAAAGACTTGTTGACAGTATTTTTGTAGATAATAGTCAGGAAGATGATTCCGCGCAGCGGCCCGGTGACGATCTCGTGTTTAATCACAGTTTCCGGTGAGCCCGCAGGTGTTACACCCCCTGGCCCTCATCGCTTGTGGTGTTTTCTTCGCCTTTCGGATGGATAAACTTCCAGAGCATCGCACTGCAACTTGAACAACACTGGACAAATTTGTATTTGATTCAATTTTGATGTAAATTTGCATCAAAACTGATAATATGGCAAGGCAAAGTATATCTTTTACGAAACCAAATGATGAGTGGTTAAAGGCGCAATTGGATAATCAAGAGTATTCCAGTAAAAGTGAACTCATCAATGATTTAATTAGGCAAGCCAGGAAACAGCAAGCGCAGATTGACTGGATCAGGGCGAAGCTGGATCGTTCAGAGAAAAGTGGCTTTACCGAGAATACCAGGGAAGAAATTCTAAATCAATCAAAGTCGCTGCTTAATGGCTAAATATAAGTTAAGTAATGAGGCTAAAGAAGATTTGATCAGGATTCATCATTATGGAGTTGAAAAATTTGGCCTTTCACAAGCTGATAAATATTTCAATACTTTCTTTGACTATTTTGAAATCATTGCTGAACGGCCACTCTCTTTTGAGTCAGTTGATTACATTAAGAAAGGTTACAGACGTTGCGTTTGCGGGTCGGACAGCATTTACTATAGAATTAATAATGGCGTAGTTGAAATCATCGCAGTTATTGGGAGACAGGATATAACTAATATCTTATAGTGTCAAATTAGATACCGTTGAACGTGACCTGCAAGGTTGAAAAATGCAAGCGAATATGCCTCATAATCAAGTAATAGTTAAAGATACCTGGCTGCTTGTTGAGACATCTTCAGACACCGTGTATAATTATATTCCCGGGGAGAATAAATTAATCCCGTTTCTCGTGAAAAAACCGACCGTTGATCCTGAAGTGTTTCTTACGATGGGGACCCTTACTGACCGCTACTATTTCTTTATAACCATGAAAAAGGAGTTTGACTTTACAAAAGGGAAAGGATTTCCGTTAACAGGTTTAATGTACGATAAGCAGGAGGACGCTGTTTTTGAACCTGGCGTAGTCAACGGTGACTTTATAAAAGGAAAAAAAGTGGGTATGATTTCGCACCCTCTGAATAATGAATTTGCTGCCTTCCAGAATTTAGAAGCTTACCAGCTTGTTGAAGCCTATAAAAATGACGAATTGAAAGGCCAATTGAAAGAAATTGCTGCAGGACTGAATGAAGGATCAAATCCGGTGATTATGATGATGAAGTATAAGAAATAAAGCCCGAACTGCTAATAAACAGTGCATATTGTACGATACCGAATAAAGAAAATCGACTTTTATGGAAACCAAAAAACGCAAATTTCAATATCTAATAGTATTGACAGTCATATGGGCTGCTGGTGACTTAATATTTTTTTCATAGCAGACTCAGATAGAGGAATAAATAAGATATCCCAATTTGGTAAATCGGAATGATTTTTGTAAGTTTGTTATATGAGAATCATTGCATTTAGAACTCTTAAGGAGTTTTTTGAAAAACCAAAATATTCCGATTCCGAAGTCTCATTGAGAGCCTGGTATCACGATGCTAAAATAGCCGAATGGAAAAATTCAAATGAGCTGAAGAAACAATATAAAAATGCAAGCATTATCGGAGACGAAAGAGTGGTATTCAACATTAAAGGCAATGATTACAGATTAGTAGTCGCGATTGATTATGAGTTTCAGGTGATTTTTATAAGATTCATTGGTACTCATAAACAATATGACAAAATAGATGCTAAAACGATTTGATTATGAATATTCGACCAATTAAAACGGAGAAAGATTATAATTCTGCAATAAGCAGAATTGAGGAGTTATGGGGTTCAAAAAGGGATACTCAGGAAGGAGACGAACTTGATATCTTAGTGACATTAGTTGAATCATATGAAATGAAACATTACCCGATTGCACCACCAGATCCGATTGATGCAATAAAATTTCGTATGGAACAAATGGGTATGACAAGAGCTGACATGGTTCCCTATCTGGGTAGTCAAAGTAGGGTTAGCGAGATACTTAACAGAAAGAGAACTCTTACTTTAGGCATGATTAAGTCCCTATATAAAGGATTAAAAATACCACTTGAGATACTTTTAACCTGATTTGATTATAGCATAACTACGGCAGGCTGCCCGGCAAGCGCTTTGGTCAGCAGACAATGACCAACAAATAAGGCGTGGTTTCTTTGAGCATAATCCGCAGAGAGGAAACAGTGCGGTAAACCTGTTTTTTTGCGGAATCGGGTTTCATGCCCAGCATTTCCCCGATTTCCTGATAGCTGAGATCGCCGTAAAACTTCAGGTAAATGATCTCCCGGGCCTGCGGACTCAGCTCTTCCAGGGATTTCAAAATGAGATCGATCTTCTCCTGCTCAATTATTTCTGATCAATTTCCGTCCGGCAGGACGGGAAATCGCTCCACAATCCCTTACTTGCATTATATTCAACCGTTATCCATAATTGCGTTTTCCGAAATTCGAAAGGTTATTGAAAAAAGTTGCTTTTTGATTATATTTGGAGTATGAAAACCGCTGATTCGAAAATATTAAATCAGATTAAGAAAATTGTCAAAGACAAAGAACCTTTGGCAAAGATTTATCTTTACGGCTCACGCTCTCGTGGATCGGCAAGAGATGATTCCGACTGGGATTTGCTAATTTTACTCAATAAAGACATCATTTCATCAGAGGTTGAGAGAGAAATCACATACCCATTATATGACCTTGAGTTCGACACGGGAGAAGTAATTAGTCCAATGATTTATAGTGAAAAAGAATGGAATACAAAATATAAAGTTACACCTTTCTATCAAAATGTAATGAGGGAGGGTATACTTTTATGACAGAGTATAGGACGGAAGATTACGTAAGATATCGGATTGGGAGGGCAAAAGACACCATTCAAGAAGTTCAGACGCACATCGAAAACAAATATTGGAACACAGCTATTAACAGGATGTATTACGCTTGTTTCTATGCTGTAAGTGCGTTATTGGCCAAAAACAAAATAGATGTTTCGAGCCATGCAGGGGTTCGCCAGAAATTTGGGGAACATTTTGTCAAACCGGGGAAGATTGACCGGGATTTGGCCAGACATTTCACAGAACTATCCGAGAAAAGACACAAAGGAGATTATAACGATTTCCACGATTACGATGAAGAAACGGTTCGAAGATTATATCCTGTATCTCAGGTGTTTATTAAGTACATAGAAAGGATTCTGGACAATTAACAACTGTGAGTGATCGAATATAGCCAGCCCCGCTGGAGTTATGGAAATCGAATTTCAGAAAATAAATACGCCGTAGCCGTATAGACTGCCGCCGGAAGCGCTTCGGTCAGCAGACAATGACCAGCAAATAAGGTGTGGTATCTTTGAGCATCAGCCGCAGGGAGGAAACAGTGCGGTAAACCTGTTTTTTTGCGGAATCGGGTTTCATGCCCAGCATTTCCCCGATTTCCTGATAGCTGAGATCGCCGTAAAACTTCAGGTAAATGATCTCCCGGGCCTGCGGACTGAGCTCCTCCAGGGATTTCAAAATGAGATCGATCTTTTCCTGTTCAATCGTTTCTGATTCGTCCGTTTCGACGACAAACTGCAGACGAAAGCCGTCATCGTTCTGCTTCCTGAAAATTCGCTTTTCTTTCCTCATCTTTCCGTAGAGGGTCAGTTTCAAAGCCCTCAGCAAATAAAACTCGAGGTGATCGGTGTCTGACAAATGCGCTTTTTGGGTGTACAGGGCGAGAAAAAGTTCCTGAATACTGTCTTCAACCAATTCGGTGTCGGCAGTCAGTTTACAGCCATACTGGTACATGCGGTCGAAAAAATGATCATAGATCCGTTGAAAGGATCCCATATCCCCGCTTTTAAAGCTGGCCCATTCCCGAAACCAATACGCACTATCTCTGGTTATTTGCGTCATGTACACCTCCGGCTATAAATCAGGGATTGACCCTAAAGATAAGGAACATTTCAGAACTTTTGACCACAATGAGTTTCATGGATCCATCCTTATTTGTCAGGCCATTTTTCGTCCTTTATCCGGCTAAGTTTCAGCTTCCGGGGATCGACTTTGACATATTTCATCCGTTCCCGGCGCCAGGTGTAGATGATATGCACCATGCCATCGGCTGAGCAGATCACTGCCGGATAGGAATACTGGCTGATACTGGAATCTTCCAAAACAAGGGCGGCATACCACTTTTTCCCGTCCCTCGACACGGCAACATTCAGGGGTGTGCGGGCGCCTTTCGCTTCGCCCTCCGGCGGTTTCACATGATTGTACACCACCAGTTGCCTGCCATCGGCCAACGTGACGGCATCGGTCCCGGAATTATTATTCGGAAGCCCGCTCGCTGCAGGAGCCGACCAACTGCGGCCATTGTCGTCCGACCATGAACTGACCAGCACGCGGTTCCGGCTGCGGCACAGCAGTTGCAGCCGTCCACCGGGATAAGTCAGCACGCTGGGCTGGATTACCGGCCAGACCGACGGGTCATTGACCGGGCCGGTTTTCTGCCAGCTTTTTCCGAAATCGGACGTGATCTCCAGATGAACCTTCCAGCCCCCCTCCCCTTCCGTGCTCGAAGGACAGATCAGGCGGCCGTCACCCAACAGAACAGGCTTATTCTTAACAGGTCCTATGTATCCGTCGGGAAGCCGTTCCGCTTCACTCCATGTTTGTCCGCTATCGCCCGAACGTTTCATCATCCCCCACCACCCGGAGGGTTTGGGTCCTACCTTGTAAAACAGGATCAGCTCTCCTCCGGGAACCTGATACAGGACCGGGTTCCAGGTCGGATACCGCAGGGTATCGTTCACCACGCCATTGGCCACTTCAACCGATTTTGTCCACTTCCCGTCTACCAGCCGGCTGAACCGGATCGTCACATCAGGGTGCCGCTCACGGGTTCCGCCAAACCAGGCAGCAACCAGGCCTTCAGGTGTTTCAGCAAGCGTGCCGGCGTGGCACGAGGGGTAAACATCCTTTTCATACAAAAACTGCTCTTCGACAATCCCCTTTTTCCAGCGGTTTTGCTGAGACCATCCGGTCCACACCAACATCATGGCCGCCAGCAACACCATCCACTTCTTCCAGTCCATATTCAATCTGCTATTTTTTTTCTTTCTGCGCTTTCAGGTAATCCACATAGGCCTTGTACAGGGCTTTCCAGTTCCGGCCCCTGCTGTTCAGGTACTGCTCCGATTTGGTCTTGTAGATTTCAAAAATCGCCGATATCTGCTTCATGCTTTTATAATCGACCGCCATTTCACGTGCTTCCTTTAAAAATTCCAGGATGGTGGCCTCCTCTTCGGCAGTCAGATCCGGAACGATGGCATGATAACCTTTCATGGTAAAGGCCACCTTTCCTACGGTGTACTTGTCCAGAATGGCTTCAACCTGCTCTTCTGTCAGCTCGGCTCTCAGTCCTGCCATCAATGCCTGGTGCACTGAATCAGGCATGGCCGAGTCGGCGATGATCTGCCGGTCCAGTTCGGTCAGCCGGTTTCCGGTAACCGGATTGATCCCTTCCGGTACTGTCGACGCCGGATGGGCGTTGTGCCAGTCGCGCACGGCAGTCAGATGATGCGCCACCACCGCCGTTACCCGGGCCTCCTTCTCCGGATCACCTAAGCCGAGTGTGCTGACCCATTCGGCAGCTTTCTTCTCCTGATCCGACTTTTCTGTAACCTCAGGATTCCCTTTTTCCTGTGCGTTGACCCCTGAGGAAATCAGCACCAGCGCCAACACAAGCTTCGCAAAATAAGTTCTTTTCATGATCGTTATCTTTTTTATTTCAGTTTCCTACTCCTGCACGCTTACCTTCGCGATGCTGCCGGGCTGCAAATCAGTTTTTCAAGCTTGTCTGCCCTGCCCGCTTCCTTTCCGTTTACCAGGACGATCAGCCCCTTTCCTTTTTTATACTTTTCGCCCGTTTTGTCCCAGATGATGGTCAGCATCTGACCATGATAAGCAATCCGGTCAAGGCAGAACCAGTCCCATTTATCCTCTGGGATCAGCGGGTTTAGCTCAATTTTGTCGTCTGACCGGGGTCTCAGTCCCACCAGCCCGGTAATGATCAGGTCATTAAAAGTGGAGTGATTGTAATAGCGGCTGCGCTCCTGATCGCCTTTGAGCCAGTAGCCCGTGGTCTCGTCGAGGTATTCGCCGATGTACGGCCGTCCGCGGTAGTACTGTGACTCGACATACAGCTCCAGGTGCCGGAAATAATCGTTCCTGCTTACAACCTGCTGATCCGCTTCATTCAGCAGGTTGGCCATCGCAGTCAGTGTCTGGGACGTGGCAAAGGGCCAAACCGCTCCGTCCCATTCGCAGTTGCAGCAACCATGCGTCCGGAATGCCGGGTGTCTTCTTTCGGCAGTGGTCAGGCCAAAGGGGGCCAAAAAGCCCGCTTCGTCGGTTACCTGCTTCCAGGCTGCCGCCTGTTCTTTTTCCGGAAGGTTGAAATACCACGGAATAAACCCGATGGCCTCCCGCACCTGTGCAAAGCCACCCTCTTCCCTCACGGTTTCGTAAAACCGGTCACCGGCATTCCAAAGCCTTTCCTGAACGAGCTTTTTTAAAGTATCGGCTTTGGTTGCATACAGGCGGGCAAGATCTTCCTCACCCGCCAGGGCGGCTATCTGCGCGAGAGCCCGGGCATTCCCGTACATATAACTGTTGATGGTGGGACGGATGTTCTTCACCTTTCTTCCTCCGCTGATCTGTTCTTCCATGCCGTCGCGGACATCATACTGCCAGAAAAGTCCGCCGGGAAGCCGTCTTTCCGTCTCCCATTGCCGGTATTCACTGACCAAATCGGGTAACATACCGGTGACGAATGCCTTCTGCCCGCTGACCAGGTAACTGTTATAAAGCGCAAAGGCGGTCCAGCTGCTGAATTTCATCAGTTTATCCATTCTGCGGCCATCGTTGCCGCGAAACCAGATCTTCACATTATCCTGCAAATAAACGGGATCGTGAAGCCAGCGGGTCTCCATGATGTGGTGCCCCAGCGCGCAACTGATCAGGTTGTATTTGTCGGCATAGGAACGGTCGACCAGAAATTCGGTGATCCCGTATCCAAGGGGAGTGGCGGTGATGTGCTTGCGCAGGCTCCACCAGCGGTAATAATAAATCTCCTCAAAATTGTCGGCAGGGCATTCAAACAGGGGGATATTCGCCTTCATCCACGTCCACGAGTCCTCATTCGGAATGGCTTTCCGGATGTTCTCATCTTCCATCCGGTTGAAATAGTCGGCGTAATGCTTAAAATTATCCGCGTTCAGCACGGTTTTCCGTTTCATTGCCGAAAGGCCCGCTGCGGCTCCCGGAGAAACACTCGCCAGAAAGACCGCGCAGGCACAGATGAATAAAAACAAAGTCTTATGGGATTTGACAGGCATCTTACAGTTTTTTTGTAACGAGTGAATAAACAGAAAACACAGCTTCAGGCACCGGCTTTCCGGTTTGCGGCCGATCGTACTGCTGATCGGTGGGCGTGTCAATATCGGGGAAACGCCTCACATCGCCTGTGCGGAAAGCAATCCGCTCCAGTTCATGCACCGGTGCATAAAACAGGCCCGCCGACCGGCGCTCACCGTTGATGTAAACGGTATAAAACCGGTTTGCTGCGGTTGCCTCGATCCGGACGGTATATGTTTTTCCAGCCTCGTAGCTCATGATGTTCTTAAGCCGGTAGCCATTTTTCTGCTTCAGGAAGCCGTCGCCACCGAAAGTAAGACGAAGGGCGGCGGTGCCCCGCCCGTCCAGCAGTTCAATATCCAGTTGCCCGTGATCGCGTTGCCCGGCTTCGATGGTAAACTCCACCGCCAGGCTGTCGGAGGGCGGAAACACCCGCTCTGCCCGGGCATAGTCAAATTCATCGCGGTCGCGCAGCACCAGGCAGTGTGTACCGGCTATGTCCGGTTCCACAGAAACCCGCGCCCACACCGGACTGTACAGGTTCCACCAGTCGAGTTCCTTCCCGCGGGCCAGGCGGTCAAAAATTTCGTTCACCTGTTCGGATACGCCGTCCGTTACCGGAACGGGAATCTTCGAAATCCAGATGTCTTCCTTGTTCATGCTGTAGGTGACCCACATATTCCCGTCGGGCGGCGTGCCGTTCCCCTCCGTAATTCCGCGGACATACTGCGGCCCGTACGACTTGTAGTTCCCTCCATAGCGCATCGTGGCAATTTCGCCGTTGACCAGCAGGAGTTTAGAATAATTCAATCCGTCATCGCTCACCGACAGCGCCAGGGGCCACCGGAAATCGGAAGGGTTATAAACCGTGGCATACTTCCCGTCGACCGTCTTTTGTCCCCAGATCTTGGCATTGCTGTTCACAAAGCCCGGGGCCCGTACCGGCTGCGTCCAGCTCCGGCCTTCATCCTGACTCACAGCAGCAAGCGCATGTTTCCAAAGCCCGATAACGCGCCCGTCGGTCAAATGATACCAGCAAAAAGCCTTGAACTCGCCTTTCAGCGAAATGAGCGGATCGTCCCGGTCGGCTTCCTCGTTCCATTGCTGCGTGTACAGACGATCGGAAAGCAATTCATCGCAGGCTTTCACGAAGCCCTTGTCCCGGCTCTTCCCGTAGAACGGATAGCCGGTGTTCTTTTCATTCCAGCCTTTATTGTAACGAATGAAGTGGATGGGTCCCCATGAACCGTTTTTGTAAAGCTCGCGCACCACGCGCCCAATCCCATTCCCGTCGTTCGGACTGTCTTTTTCGTGAAGCGAAACGGCAATATAGGCCAGCACCAGCAACCGGTCGCCGGAACTCACATAAAACCCCATCCGCTGGTGATTCACCGAAAGCAGGCCTCGGGCCACCGCCGTATCTCCCTCTTTCGTAGTCCCGTCAGGAACCGGATACGGGGGAAAGACCACCCGGGGCTTCGACCACTCATAGCCGTTTTTCGATGTGGCCAGCAAGGTCGCTCCGGGAGCGATGTGCTCGCCCACCGGGTCGCTCAGGTACTCCAGGAAAAAGGTGTTGTTCCAAAATGCCAGCATCGGAGCATGGTTATAGGTCCAGCCCAGGCTGTCGGCCATTTCCGGAAACTCCCGGTTGGCCCGCATCACCCCGATATTGTGAACCCCCACTGCCGCCCTTAGCTGACCATGATGATAATCCGGGTTGTTCAGTTCTTTCCCCGTGAAATTCGGAATTTCCTGTCCAACAGCAATCGCTGCTGAAAAGAAGACCGCCGTGAGCATCCCGTTTATCCTGTTTAACATCCTCATATCACTATCGTTTGTTCTTGATTAATCCGTCAATGATCCCCTTCCCGGCCTTAAAAACAGTGCCGTGCTTATGCCCCGGAGGAAGGGAAATTTCAGCAGAAACATCTTCAAAATGGATGAAGTCGGCGGTCCGGGATGCACCGAATGTCTTGTCACGATAGGCATCGTAATAAATCAGATACTGATCACCCGTTTTTACAACGGTTGGCCCTTCGGTAAAGGACTCAGTAAAAGCGGCCGACACCTGTTTATAAGGGCCCAGGGGATCGTTTGCAAAAGCCACCTTCAGGTTCCGCATCGGACGCGTGTTATCTTTCAGCACCAGCACATAATCGGCCGTATCCCGCTTCACGATCACGGCGTCGATCACACTGAAGCCCGGATCAAGAAACAGCTTTGCTTCCGAAAAGCTGATAAAATCTTTGGTAGTCGTATAGTACATCCGGTGATTGTTCCGTTCCTCTTCCAGGCCTTTTTCAAACTTAAACGGAATGGTCGATGCCCAGATGATGATGTATTCCTGCCTTTCATCGTCATAGAAAAGCTCCGGCGCCCACACATTTACGGTCGAGGTATCGGACATCACCTCAATAAATTTCTGCTCCGTCCAGTTGATCAGATCTTTTGAGCCGGCATAACCGAAACCGCGGTCGCCCTTCCAGGAAGAGGTCCAGACCAGGTGGAATGTGCCGTCGGGCCCTTTCACCACCGAAGGGTCGCGCATCACTTTTTGCTGACCGACTTCGGGAGTAAGCCACGGCCCTCCGAGGTCGGTCCAGTGATAGCCGTCCTCGCTGTACGCCAAAAATAACCCCTTGTCGGCCGGTTCACGAAAAGTCGAAAAAAGATAATATTCCTTTTCTTCCGGCTGCCCGCAGGAAACAAGCACCCCTGTCAGCAGAATTAACGCCAGGATTTTCTGTTTCATCTGTATAAATTTTAAAGACACAAGTATCAAGTATCATCATTCCGTGACCAGCACCAGCACCCAGTCGCTTCCGTTTTGTACTTCACCCGGGGGATCGAATTCATGGATATCGCTGTTGGGAAATATTCCGACAGCTTCCATTTTCCCGTCACGGGGATTGTACCAGGCTGCTTTCACATTTTCACCCTTTATTTTACCCATATTGACTTTCATGTTCTGTCCGTTATACGTGTAAATAAGTGCATAGTCTTCTCCCCGGGTGGCGATCAGGTAATCGTATTTCTCACCCGGCTGTTCAGCGATGATCGACTGATCCGGCACACGGTCGAAATAAGAGCGGGAAAGCATCAGTTCCTTCAGATAGATCATTTGCCCCGCTCCGGGATCGTCGATGGCTTCGGTCCAGAATTTCTTCGCTCCGTAAGCCCCTTCCTGATCGTTCGGACCACGAAACTGCATCACCGAACTATGCCCGTAGGTAAAACCGGCAGCTCCGGCAAAGACCGACCAGTAGGCATACCGCCTCACGTCGGCATCGTTCCATAACGGCTGCAGCGTATCGTGCAGACCCTGCGGAATCCCCTCATAGGAAGGCTCACCATCGAGTGTCGGCTTAACCGGGTCAAGCCGGTAATCGGCCTCCACATAACGCCAGTTGTCCTCGCCATACGCCAGTTCCGTGTCGTCCTGATCATATCGGCGATGCCCCGACTGGAACATATTGAAATCGAGCCAGCCCTCCTGGTGAAACCATTTGGACGACTGGGTTCTCCCGCGCGGGTGAAAGGTAATCAGATGATTCGGGTCATGATCGTTGAGCGTGCTGCCGATGGCATTCCATACGGCTGTGGAATCACTGCCCGGAATATCGCCTCCGTTGAGCCAGATAACGTTCTTTTTATCCCGGTAGCGGTCGGCCAAAAATCCGGCGTAGGTCTTTCCCTGTGCGGTGTTCACATGCCCCGCTTTTACATTTCCTCCCCAAACCGGCACCAGGGCCATGAACAGTCCCTTTTCGGCGGCCTGGTCAACGATAAAATCCAGATGGTCCCAGTAATCGTATTCATCCGGGTTTTCAAAGCTGTTGCCGGCAGTAACCAGCGGTCGGGCAACATCCTGACCGGTCAGCGCTGAATCGCCGTATTGATTCACGGCACCCACGCCATGCAGCACCATCACCTGGATTACGTTAAAACCTTTTTGAGCACGGTTTTCCAGGTACCGGACGGCCTCCTCACGGTCGAGTTTGGTCAGCAGCAACCAGCCGGTGTCACCCAGCCAGAAAAACGGTTTTTTATTTTGGTCGGTAAAAAAACGGCCGTTTCCCGAAACCTGCAGTACCGGCATCTGCTCCGGTGCGGCTTTTTTTATTTCTGCTTTACAGGTCCATAAACAAGCAACAATGCCGATCAGTACGATTTTCTTCATCATGTTTGGTTTTGTGGTTACTGATAGAATGAATTCATCATTTCAATTTAGTTGATCATCCGGATCCTTCCGATCGTTCATTTTTCGCCCGTACCAGGTTAACCGGGGCTCCGGCTTATTTCCCTTATACATGAAGCTGGCCGTGTAGCCGAAGAAGATCAGCACCAGATGCGAATATACGCCGATCATATAGGGATGATGGGTAAAGTTATAATCCCCCAGATTGATCAGCAGCGTCTCGTTTCCCTTCATCCCGATCGGGGTTGAAGTCAGAAGCGCCCAGGCAGTGAAAAGGATACAGGCTCCTATACCCCAGTACAGGCCCTGTTTGTTGGCATGCGTGCTGAAGATCCCCAGCAGGAACATCCCTGCAATGCCTCCCGAAAAAATGGAATACAGCGTAAATACAACACCCAACACCCCTTCGCTTCCCGCCCGGACGTACCATAACGCAATCAGAATCGACAAAACACCGGCTACGACGACAAAAAGCTTGCTCATGAACATGCGGTGTTTCTCTGAACTCGCCGGTTTGATACGCAGGTAATAGTCCTGCAGCAAAACGGCCGAAAGGCAGTTCAGATCGGAATCCAGGCTGGAGATTGCCGCCGCGATCAGGGCGGAAAGGATCAGCCCGACGATCCCCGGTGGAAGCTGTGTCATAATGAAATGAGGGAAGACTTCATCCGGCCGGATCCCCTCAGGCAGAGCGGATCCTGTAAGCTGATACCAGGAAAACAGGGCTGTTCCGATGAACATGAACATCGCCCATACGGGAACGCTGAGCAGCACGCCCATCAAGGCCGCTTTCACGGCTGCTTTATCCGACCGGGCAGTCAGGTAGCGCTGGACGATCGTCTGGTCTGTCCCGTATTTCTGGATCGCATAAAAAATGCCGTTCAAAACCATCACAATGAAGGTCAGGTTCACAAAGTCCAGGTCGAAGGGGCCAAAGCCGATCCTTCCGTTCTCCGCGGCCACCCGCCATATGGCTGCCGGCCCCCCTTCAGGCGTAAACAGCAAAATAAACAGGGCAATAATCCCGCCAACGATCAGCAGAAAACCCTGGATCACGTCCAGCCAGATCACTGCTTCGATCCCGCCAAACATCGTCAGGATAATGATTACCCCGCCAACGATCCAGATAATGGAGGAAGTGTCAAAGCCGGTCATTTTACTCAGGGCCATGGCCAGCAGAAAAAAGACAGTTCCCATTTTTGAAAAATGGGTCAGGGAGAAGCTCACCGAGGTGTACAGCCGGGCAAAAAGCCCAAAACGCTTTTCAAAATATTCGTAGGTGCTTAACCGGATCACCCGCCGAAACAACGGAACCACGAAACCTACGATCGCGACCAGGACCACCGGCACCATCAGGCCCTGGACGAGCAGGATCCAGTTTGACTTGTATCCCTCGCCGGGGTATGCTAAAAACGTGACACTGCTGATCAGTGTTGCCAGAATGGAAATTCCGATGGCCCACGAAGGGATGGTCCCCCCGGCCGTAAAATAATTGCCGGTGTCTTTTTGCCTTTTTGCAAAGCGGAAGCCGATTGCCAGCGAGATCAGCAAAAAAAGGATGATAACCAGGTAATCGATCGGGTGAACAGAGCCAACAGCTTTCATGTAGGTTAGTTTAGTACATTTTTATTGAGCAAAAATTCCGGCCAGACGTAACTGCCGGGCTTAGTTGTAATATGCAGATTGGTGTTTCCCGGGATAATCATCTGGATGATCCCGAAGTCAAATTCACGGTACGGAATCAGCCGCCGGATCCGAAGGTCGGTGAGGATCCTGAAAGCAGTCGCCCCTCCTTCAATAAAAAGATCATCGACCGGCACAAGATCAAAAATTCCCCTGACAAGCCGGCCTGTCATTTCGCGAATGGCTGCTGGCGATACCGGCTCACCCCCCGGACGAAAAACGGTCGTTAAAGCCACCTTTCCGTATGATTGGATGGCGGCGGCGATCTTCCCGGCCCACTGCGAAAGAACAGACTGCCGGTCCGGTCCGTAAAAGAACTGTTCATCCAGGTTAAACACCACCACTCCGGTGTCCCTGATCTTATCCATCAGCGCTGCGTCCTTCGGATAAGTACTTCCAAAGATAAACAAGACATTCTTTCCGGTAAAGGGTTCAGGAAAAGGAATTGGGCGCACATCGGGAAAATCTTTCTGCAGGAGGGCTTCAAAAAAGCCGGAGCCCCCGGCAGCCAGGGTCGACTCATCAATTTTTCCGGCCCAGGAGATCAAATCGCCTTTATCCGTGACATTTCCGATGATCAGTCCGCTGTCAGGCAACCGCTCTTCCCAGTTCGCTGAAACAAGGCGGCGGGCATCTCCCCCCACAATCGCCCTGACATCGCTGACCCGAAGCGGGAACTCAGGATCAGCAGAAAATGAAGTTTCGGCCAGCGGCACTCCGTTTACAAAGTAGATGCCATCGCGGATAATCCGGTTGAAATGCGGATTTGCAGGGACCAGGATCACGCGCTTCATGCCCGAAGCCTGCTGCTGACTGATCAGTTCCTCATAAATGTGCCCTCTCAATACAGAATCGAGCTTCTTAAAAATAAACCTTGGGGAAAGCGTCAGCAGTTGGCGCGTTACTTTGTCAATCTCCTGTCTGGCATCGTCCACAGACATGGAACGGGTATCGGTGGCAATGACAAGAAGGTCGGCATTACTTTGTCCGCTGACCTCGGTCTCAATGGTCACTTTCATCCCCCGGCGCAATCCAACACCACCAATCTCAGCGGCGCCGGTAAAATCATCGGCAATGACAGCTATCATAGTCAGCGGTTATTAACAAGTTTAACAGCATAATCGATCGCATACAGCAATGCATCCGGGCTGGCAATTCCCTTTCCTGCGATTTCAAAGGCTGTGCCGTGGTCGACCGAAGTCCGGATGATGGGCAGTCCCAGCGTGATGTTGACGCCGGTTACGCTTTTCATCGCCCCCGATTGTTCGTCCCACACAAAGCCGGCAAGTTTAAAGGGAATGTGGCCCTGGTCGTGATACATGGCCACGCAACCGTCAAAGCTGCCTCCGTTGGCCAGGGCAAACAGCGTATCGGGAGGAAAGGGACCTTCCGCACGGATCCCTTCTCCGCGGGCATCCTGAACAGCCGGAAGGATCTCCTCGATTTCCTCCCTGCCAAACAGGCCGCCGTCGCCGGCATGCGGGTTCAGGCCCGCTACACCGATGCGCGGATTGACAATACCCAGACGTTTCAATCCGCCGCAGGTAAGCCTGATCACGTCCAGAACCCTTTCACGGGTCACCAGATCACAGGCTTTCCGTAATGACACGTGCGTACTGACGTGCGTCACCTTGATCTTTTCATCAGCCAGCAACATCGTATATTTGGGCGTACCGGTAAAGTGGGCATAAATTTCGGTATGCCCCGAAAAACGGTGGCCTGCCAGGTTCAATGCTTCCTTATGGATCGGACCTGTTACCGTACCATCCACTTCTCCGCGCATCGCCAGCTCAATGGCCTTATGCACGGCCCTGAAAGCAATGTCGCCGGCCGTGGCGGAGACCCGGCCGTAAACAATCCCGCCGACTCCCTCTGCCGGGATATCGATCAGGTCGATCACGCCGGATTGAAAAACAGCCTCTTCCACCGCCCCAATCACATGCACCCGAAGCGCCAGTCCGGTCAGTTTAATAGCCTTTTCCATCGATTCGGCATTACCAACCAGTACCGGACAGCATTTCCCATAAACTGCCGGATCGGCAAAGACCTTTGCGGCAAGTTCAGGTCCTATTCCGGCAGGGTCGCCCATGGTCACGGCCAAAATCAGTTCATTTGCCTTCTTCATTGCAGTTTCTCCAATTCCCTTTCAACCAACATTCTGTAATGGATTTCCTCTTCTCTTTCCATCCGGTATAAGGGAGGCATCACCTGTGTTCCGCAAATACCGAGCACTGACAGGATCACTTTCAGGGCGACCAGCGACTCGCTCAGGCTGCGGTCTTTTTGATACAGGGCCGACAGGCGATCGGTGCGTTGCTGAAGCGCTTCTGCCTCCGCCTGATTTCCTTCCCGGGCCGCCCGGTATAAGGCCGCATACGATGCAGGATCAATGTTCCCGGTGCTCGGAACGATCCCGTCCGAGCCCTTTTGCAGGGCCTCGGTTGACCTGGCGGCCCAGCCCGTCAGGTGCGCAAAATCCTCCCGGTCCTTCCAGAGCGCCAATGCCTGATCCAGCCGGTTTTGATCTCTTTCCGAGTCCTTCAGCCCGGCAATATTGGGATGATAACTTAGTTGATCCAGCAGCCGGAGCGGGATGGAATAATGTGTGGTGGCGGGAATATTGTAAATAAACAGGGGAACGGGACACACATCCGCAAGCTCCTCAAAATACCGCAAAACAGCCGCTTCATGAAGCGGATAATACCCGGGTACGCTGGCCACGACCACGTCGGCCCCCAGTGCTGCAAAGCGCTGCGCCGCTTCGACCGATTCCGGCAGGCTGTTCCCCGAAATGCCGGCATAAACCGGGGCTTTTCCATCAACCGCACTGACAGTCAGAGCGATCAAATCCTCCTTCTGCCTGGCTGATAACGAAGCGCCTTCTCCGGTTGTTCCGCCCGCAAAAGGACTTGCTCCTGAATCCAGCAGCAGGTTCACCAGCCGCTTCACCCCTTCTCCGTCCACCGACCGGTCCTCCTTCAGCGGAGTGACCACCGGCACGACAACTCCCCGGTATGGATTTTTTGACTTCATTTTTTTTATTTTTTTCCCATTCTTTCAGGCCTTCGCAATCCTGTATGCTAAAAGGCTTTTTTGTATATATCAAGTGCATCGTCGAAGCTGATCCCGCGGACATTGTTTCGCAGCAAGCGCTGCACGCTCATCGCTGATGCCGCCATTTCTTCCAGCGCGCCGGCCGGGATCCCGATCGCCGAAAGCCTGCCGGGAATACCCAGCCCGGCGAGCCACTGCCTGATCGCCGGGACGCAGGCCTGTGCGCCGGCCTTTTCCGGGCCGCCATCCGTTACACCGATCGCACGGGCAATACGGGCAAGGCGGCTCTCTGCTGCCGGAAGATTAAAATCCAGCACATACGGCAAAAGCAGGGCGATCGAAAGTCCATGGGCTGTTTTATACCTGCTCCCCAGCGGATATGCAAGGGCGTGGACTGCGGCCGTGTTGACCGGGCCCAGGCACATCCCCCCGTAAAGACTGCCAATTGCCAAGGCAGTCCTGGCTTCTTTATCCTGGCCATCACCACAGGCTCTTTCCAGATGCGTAAATATCAGCCGCATTCCTTCCAAAGCCAGTCCGTCGGTCAGCGGATGGGCAAACCGGTTGACAAAAGCTTCCAGACAGTGGGAAAAGGCATCCACGCCGGTATAGGCCGTCACTGCTGAAGGAAGCTCCAGCATCAGCTCCGGATCGATACAAACGGCATCCGGCACCAGGAAAGGACTGATCACAGCCTTTTTTTCATGATCCGTTTCGTCCAGAAAAATCGCATTGGGCGAAACCTCGCTTCCGGTCCCTGAGGTGGTCGGCACACAGGCCAGATAGGTCCGGCGTTCCTTCAGTAAACCGATGCCGGTCACTGACCGGGTGCACTGACTGTTCCGAAGTTGCGCGGCCAGCAGTTTGGCCGTGTCCAGTACACTTCCGCCCCCGATCCCCACAACCGCATCGGCCTGAAAAAAACGAGCCGAAGCCAAAATCTCTTCAAAAACTTCAAAGGTGGGTTCGGACGTGATCCGCACATCCGCCTCCGTTTCAATACCGGAGGCAGCCAAATGTTCCAGATGAGCCTGCAACCGCTCTTTTAAAACAGGAATGGTCAGCAGGTACAAGCGCTTATGCCCCGTTCCCTGAAATTCCCCGAAGAACTTTTCCAGAGATCCGCAACCTGCAAGCAGAAGAGGTGGCTGGCTGATCGTGATCAAGCGATTGTCCATAAATCAAAAATGAAAACGTTTACACAAAAATAAATGCTTTAAACGAGATAATTCCAATTTTTATTGATATTTTTTATTGAAAACGTTATTGAGCAGTCAGCCGTGTTGTTTCCTTCAAAGCTGGCATTGAAGCAGATGGTTCAGCAGGAACTTCTGACCATCAGTTCTGCATTCATCGTCATCTGGATACAGGGCCTTTGGGGATCATTGATCCGCTGGATCAGCAACTCCCCTGCCCGCTTTCCGATCTCGAACGCAGGCTGACGCACAGCCGTGAGCGCAGGATTCAGGGAGTTAGCCCAGGACATGTCGTCAAATCCGATAATCGCTATTTGCTCCGGGATTTTCAGTTTCAGTGCGTGAATGGTCTCAAGCGCCCCCAGTGTGATCAGGTTATTTCCGGTAAACAGGGCATCCGGGGGATTTTTTGATTTCAGCAGGTCCGAAGCCAGCCTGACACCGCTTTCATAGGTGGAATCGCCCAGTCTGATCAGCTCCGGCTCAGGAACGATCTGGTGATCGGTCAATGCGGACCGGTAGCCGGCTTCGCGCAGCACAGACGAAGGGATACTGGGAAGTCCGCCGATGTGGGCAATTCGTTTATAGCCTTTCGCGATAAGGTGATCCACCGCCGCATAGGCGCCCGCCTCGTTGTTCACCCAAACCAGATCCACTTCGCTGTCCTTCAGTCCGCGGTCGACGCAAACCACCGGAAGGCCGTTTTTAACGATCTTCTTCAGCCGCTGATCGTATTCCGTAGCCGGCGCAGCAATGAGTCCGTCGATCGCTTCCGACTCAAGGATATCCAGGTACATGGCCTCCTTCTTCTCGTCCTGTCCGAAGTTGCACATGATGATGGCGTAGTTGTTCCTGTAGGCGACATCTTCAATCCCCATCATGACATCAACGTAAAAGGGATTCCGGATATCCGGGATCAAAACGCCCAGTAAGTTACTGGATCCGCTTTTGGAACGCAGCCGTTTAGCCACCCGGCTGGGCTGATACTTCAGTTCCCGGATCGCTTTCAGGATCTTCAGGCGGGTTTCCTCGTTCACACTCTGGCTGTTGTTTAGCACCCGCGATACCGTTGCTATGGATACGCCCGCACGTTTGGCGACCTCGTTCATGCTTGCCATCGATCTTTTCTTTTTATGACCATTTGAAAAAGAGTCCGGTACAAATGTAAACGATTTCATATCAAAATGGCTTATTTTTTCATTTTTCTTTTCAATCACCTCGCCACAGGGAACCAAACCTGCATGGCACCTTTTCCACGGTTGTTCCAGGCATAGTAGGGTATCAGCCTCACAGCAGTCACCACCGGCTCTTGCTGTGGCAAAGGCTGGTACAGCTTACGATGCCAGTCCTTGTGAGGGATCGTAAGCGCTGTTCCTTCCAGCACGGTCACATCTGAACCGGCAATGTTTCTTTTCGCCGGTTTGAGCAGGCTGCGGGCTGAAAGCAAAACAGATGGAAGGGGAATGTTGTCATTCAGGTCGGCCGTCTCCATGCAGTAAACCACCGGCCCGCGCCTTACCGCCACCTGATTCCGGGTTTCTTCCACCAGCGGATTGGCTTCGATCAGGTCGACCGTCATGGGAAAGCTGATGGCGATCCGGTCGCCGGCTTTCCAGTTTCCGGTAATTTTATGATAAGTGCCAGGCACCGGCTGCTCATCGGTCGCCTTTCCGTTTACACGGACGGTCGCTCCGGCCGCCCATGCAGGGATGCGCAGGTAAAAGGCAAATTCTTCTCCCGGCGCACGCCTGACCGTTAACTGAATATTTCCCTCCCAGGGGTAAGCGGTCGACTGATCCAGCTCCAGTGCCCCACCGCTTTTCAGCTTGGTTTTAAGCTGGCTGCCGCCGTAAAAATTGACCCACAGTCCGCTGTCTGACCGGCAGTACAGGTAATGATGCATTTCAGCAATGGTCCGGATCGTATTGGGAGGGCAGCAATTGCAGTAGCTGATATATTCTTCCCGGTCTTTCGACCAGCGCAGTTCGTATGGCAGATCAGCGGCAACCGCCAGCGGATTGGTATAGAAATGACGTTTGCCGTCAAGGCTCACCGCAGCAAGCAGGCTGTTGTACATGACCTGTTCCATCACATCCGCATAAGCGGCATTTCCCGTGGCCAGCAACATGCGCCAGTTCCAGAGCAGGTTGCCGATATTGGCGCACGACTCGTTGTGGGCAGTCAGGTTAGGCAACTCATATTCCATCTCATATGCCTGGTGAACCTGCTGAATGGAAGGCTGATCATAGGTTGTGCCGTTGGGCGACACCCCGTCGTAAAGCGCCCCGCAGGCCCCCGTGATGTACAGCTTTGTTTCCGTCAGATCGTGCCAGATCGCGTTAAGTGCCTGCATCAGGCTTTCATCGCCGGTCTCGGCATATACGTCGGCCGCACCCGCATAGAGGTAGTTGGCGCGGACCGCATGGCCAACAGCTTTGGTCTGCTGCCGGAACGGGATCCGGTCCTGATTGTGGTCCTGTCCGTCTTTCACTTCACTGCGGATATCGATAAGCCCTTTGGCCAGCTCCAGATAGCGCGGGTCGCCGACCGTCCGGTACATTTCGGTCACACCCATATAATGTGAAGGGCAAATGGCATTCCGGGCAAGCTCCGCCGGATTTCGTTTATAGAAGTTGTACAGGAAATCGGTCGCCCGCACAGCCACGTCCAGCAAGGTTCTTTTGCCGGTGAGCCGGTAATGAATGCAGGCAGCGGTCATCAGATGCCCCATATTGTAGGTCTCAAAATCGAGCCGCTCGGCAAACTCCTGTTTTTCCCCCGGCTTATGCCGCTGCGCGATGACCACCGGCGTATGGATGTAACCATCTTCCCGCTGCGTTTTGGCAATGACCGCAATCATGGAATCGATCCGTTCCTCCTGTTGGGCATTTCTTTCAACCGAATTCACGACGATGGCCGCTTCCAAAAGTTTGTAAAAGTCTCCGTCATGAAAAGCAGGTCCAACGTGGCTTCCCTCTTTCAAGCCGGCCGCTGTTTCGAAATTGGCATAGCCGTGGCTGAGCGAATCGTTCCGGTACATCGCCATCATATGGGGCACCATGCTGGTGGCGCAGACCTGAAAGCGTTCCGCCCAAAAGCCATCGGTCCAACGCACCTCGGTCATGTTTACCGGACTGAGCCGGACGTGGGGGCTGGCGGAGGTATTGACCAGGCTTTTATCCTGAGCATGGCCGGCAGGATTGAAGGAGAAAAGAAGAACGGCCGGCAGGAGGTATTTTATTTTAATTCTTTGCATCTTTTTATTTTTTAAACCCGGCGTTTTCACGCCTTTGCGTTGACTTGCTGTTTCATAATCCGGAGAGCGTCGACTTAGGAAGTCAACTTTGACTCACAAGCAGATCCGGCATTTCCGTTCAACCGGTCCGCACCACCTGAAACAGGTACTGCCCCGAACCGACTTCAAGTTCGACCCGTCCTTCCGCCGTTCGCAGGTAACGAATCTCCGTATCCTCCCCGATGGCGCGGCCTCCTTCCCGGACGACGGAAAGATCCTGACAGGGGATCGAAATCAGCGCTGTGGTGTTGACCGGGATGTCAACCTCCAGGTTCAGTCCTCCGTCCTGCCGGCGCCAACACGACCTGACTTTGCCGTAAACGGAATGGTATTCAGCTTCGGCAAAATCCAGTTCATCCGTGAGCCAGGGCTTAATGAGAATGCGTTTGTATCCGGGCTGGTCCGGCCGCAGTCCGGCGACCCGTGTATACAGCCAGTCGCCCACGGCTCCGTAAGCATAATGGTTGAAGGAGTTCATCCCGGCAGTCTGGAACGAGCCGTCGGGCCGGATGCCGTCCCAGCGTTCCCAGATCGTGGTGGCTCCGAGGGTGACCGGGTACAACCAGGAAGGATACCGTTTATTAAAGAGAAGCCGGAAGGCAAGTTCCGGATAACCCTGGTCGGTCAGCACCTGGCAGATCAGGGGGGTTCCCAGAAATCCTGTGGTCAGGTGCCCGAAATGCTTCACATCCTCAGCCAGCCGCCTGGCGGCCACGGGAACAAAGGCATCGGGCAGCAGCCCGAAAGCCAGCGCCAGCACATAGGCGGTCTGGGTATGCGAGACCAGCCTGCCTGCCGGTGTTATAAACTCCCGTTGGAAAGCCGCCCTGATCCTGGGAAGCAGCTCTCCGTAACGCTCCGCATCGTCTTTTCTCCCCAAAATAACAGCCGTTTGATACATCAAGCCGGTGGAATGGTAAAAGTAAGCGGTCGCGATCAGCTCTTTGTCGGTCGTGGCCCCGGCATAACCATAATCAGGAGCCTTGTACTTATAGGAATAATATTCGGCAAACGAAAGCCAGTCGCCAAAATGAAAGCCGCTGCTGAAAATGTAAGTTTCGCCCGACTCCCGGTTCATGTATTCCACCCAGCCTCTCATCGAATCGTACTGTTCCTCCAGGATCCGCTTATTGCCGTAAAC
This sequence comes from Mangrovibacterium sp., assembly GCA_050173895.1. Lineage (GTDB taxonomy): Bacteria > Bacteroidota > Bacteroidia > Bacteroidales > Prolixibacteraceae > JBCFBK01. The sequence continues at coordinate 22,303 of JBFXKJ010000009.1, forward strand.
CTGGTAAACCGTCCAGGGAATAATCACAGCCGCATCGGCCCAGCCTGTTGATCCGTATCCATCCGACCAGCCGGTGCCGCCGCCATCGTCGAGCACATGCGGCACCACCCAGGGAATGCTTCCGTCAGCCCGCTGGTCGGCAGTAACGTCCTTCATCCATTTGCCGTAAAAGCCGGCCACGTCGCGGTTAAAGCAGGCCGTGGGGGCAAAAACCTGTGCATCGCCGGTCCATCCCAGCCGTTCGTCACGCTGCGGACAATCGGTGGGCACGTCCAGAAAATTTCCCCGGAGTCCCCAGTCAATGTTTTGCTGCAGCCGGTTCACCAGCTCGTCGGAACATGCAAACCAACCGGTTTGCGGCATATCGGAATGAATGACCACTCCTTCCAGGTCGTCCGGCCCTATTTCTCCCGGATAATCGTTGATCCGCACATAACGAAAGCCGTGAAAAGTAAAACGCGGCTCCCAGCTTTCAACCCCTTCTCCCCGAAAAATGTACACATCTTCAGCCCGGGCCGAGCGGAGATTATCGGTGTAGAAATTTCCCTCCTGATCCAGCACCTCGGCATGGCTCAGGCTGATCTTCCGGCCGGGCTTTCCGTTCAGGCGAAAACGTATCCGGCCAACCATGTTCTGCCCCAGGTCGAAAACAAGTTCGCCTTTCGGCGTATGGAATTTCCGCACCGGCTTGATTCGTTCCGTCACACAGACGGGCGTGCCCTCCGACGGCACCAGATTATCGTATCCGTAGTCAGCCGGATGCACCGCCCGCCACGAAGAATCGTCGAAGCCAGGGCTGTCCCAGCCGGGCATTTCGAGCCGGGCATCATAGATCTCACCGTTGTAGAGGTCCGATTGCAGCAGGGGACCGGTTGTAAACTTCCAGCTTTTATCACTGATCACGAGTTCTTCCGAACCGTCTTCATAAACCAGCTTGAGCTGGAACAATAAGGCCAACCGGTCGCCGTAAAAGTTCCGTTTGCCCTGCCAGCACAGGTATCCCCTATACCAGCCGTCAGCAAGGATAATCCCGATGGCATTTTTACCTGGCTGCACCTGTGCGGTGACATCGTAAGTCTGGTATTGCAACCGTTTATGGTAGCTGGTCCAGCCCGGCGTAAACAAATCGGCCCCCACCTTTTCGCCGTTCAACGAAAATTCATACAGTCCGTGGCTGGTCACATAAGCAGTGGCTTTTGCAACCGGACCGGCAGCCCCGAATTCCCTTCTCAGAAAAGGCAAAGCTTCTTTTTCGCCGGCAGCAGGCTCAATCCAGCAGGCTTTCCAGTCTTCTTTTCCCAGAAGGGCCATTTCGAAAAAGGCCGGCTCACTCCAGTCCGACTCCTCCCCTTTGCTGGTCCAGACTTTCACCTGCCACCAGATCCGCTGGCCCGAAGCAGGCTTTTCGCCACCGTACGCAAGCTGAACCGACTGCCCGGTCCCGACCTTTCCCGAATCCCAGGTGAGACGTGCAGCTACCGCCAGATCTTTTGGGATGAAGGCACATCTTAGCCGGTAAGCCGTTTGGCTGACATTTCTTTTATCGTCCTGAATTTCCCAACTGAACCGGGGAGATGGCGTTTCAAGCCCCACCGGATTGGTTTTACGTTCGGTTTTCAGATTAACCACACGAAGCTCCATACGATTTTGTTTAGCTGTTAGGATTTCCTTTTTCTTCCTCATCGAGCGACTTTGTTTTCATCCAGAAAGGCGCGGTGGCAAACCAGATCAGCATTCCGGCCACCATCAGCTGAAAATGGTTTTCCATTCCAATCACGCCTTTAAAGACCAGTACCGACGGCACGATTGTCAGCGCCAGTCCGATAAATGATAAAATGATCAGCAGCCGTTTCATTTTAAGCCTCCTTTCCTGATGATTTCCGCATTGACTTTTCTTTTCTGCTGAACGAAACTCAGTGCCAGGTACAGCAGGGCAGCCAGGAACCATTCCGGTGCAACCAGAAAGGTCAGATCGACTTTGATGTCATGGAGCCACGCCGGAAGGTTTCCGCCGGCTATTTTTTCCACCCACGGCAGATGGTCTTTTCCATAGAGAAAGAAGGAGAAAAAGAAGGAGCCAAACCAGGCCACGGCGGCAGGCCAGCTGAAAAGCTTGCCCGCTTTTTCGGTGAAATTGCTTACAAGACCGATCCTGGGAAACAGCCAGACATCGAGGATGATAAAAGCGCCCAGCGGAATAAAAAAGAGCCCGTAGTAGGCAACGATCCGGTCCAGGTTGGCGTTTACTGCAGGGATGCAGGCCGTGACGATCATAAAGGCGCCGGCGGCAAAGGTCACTTTCCAGCGCTTCCAGTTTGGGGTGGCCACCTGAATAGCCAATCCGGCGCGATACAAAGTGGGATTGGCAGTGGTCCAGCCGGCAATCACCACGCTGACTGCACCAGCCAGTCCGGCCCCGTAAAGGGCAATGTTCCCCGGTTGCGGATTGACAAAGCCATCTGAGAGATACGCGGCACAGAGGATCCCGGACGCGATCCAGGCACCGAAATGTCCCAGGAACATCCCGAAGGCCGACGCAAATCCCTGGGTCCAGCTTTTGGCATAACGGAAGATCGTGACATCCGACATGCCCATGTGCTGGGTCGCATTGCACAGCCAGGCAAAACCGGCCACATGCCAGAACGTGTATTTGCTGTTGGCCCCGATCGGTTCGCCCGTAAAAATGCGCGTATTGGCCACTTCCCAGAAATCGCCGAGCGAAGTGGTTCCCAGTTTGGCCAGCACAGCCAGCGCAGCAGCAAAAAATACCAGCACCATCCAGGGGGCGCATATCTTCGAAAAAAATGCAATTTTTTCAAATCCGAGTACAGCCAGCGCGGCGATCACCACCCCGACAATGACAGCGATCACGATCCAGGGAAAGCCGGGGACCAGGTCACCGGCCACAAAATCCGGATTAGGAATGCCAAAAGGAATGGAAATCGCCGTCACCGCCACGTTGACCATCGCGCCTGCCAGCAGACATAAGATAAACGCATAAAATGCGCTGTATGCCACGGTCAGGTATGGACCAATGATTTTCCGCAGTTGCCAGTAGATGGTCAGACGGGTTTTTACGGCCACCGGCGCGGTCATAAATGCCCAGCTCAATACGGCCAGGGTGTTGCCCACCAGCAGGCCCAGGAAAAAGTCACGGGCCGAGACCCCGTGCATCACCATGAGCGGTCCCAGGACAAATTCGGTCCCCGCCACATGCTCTCCGGCAAACATGGCAATAAAGGTTTTCCAGCCGTGCAGCTTCTTCTCTGAAACCGGCTCCCGGTCATACTCATACAAGGCATCCAGCCTTTCGATCAGGCCCGGAGCGGTGGCGGGAGCAGTGATTGGTTCATTCATTTGCATCATTATTTAGTTAGAATTTAGTATCAGGACACAAGACGCAAGACACAAGACACAAGACGCAAGAGTCAAGAATCAAGAGTCAGGAATCAGGAATCGGGTTTTTCGTTATACAAATCGATCACATCGGCCCGGCGGGATTCGGGATCGACTTTCAGCAGACGGAGCTTTCCGCCTTTCAGTTCGGCTTCAACCGTTGTTTTGCCCGGGGCGTGCAGCTTAAAATGCACATCCCATTCGCGCGGCCAGGCCGGGAACAGGTATATTTTTTCATCCACTGTCTGCATCAGCATTTCCTGCAGTGCGATCATGCCCGATCCGCCCTGGTTGTGGTCGGGTACCCAGTCAAAGCCGGGGCCCCAGAAGGCCGGAAAACGCCGGCCCGAGTCGCCCAGCTTCTTCCGGATCAAGCCGGCTGCCTCCGCGGTCAGTCCCAGGCGCGCTGCAAAAATGGCGTCCTGCTTCCAGCCCACATGGCTCCGGAAACGAATGGCATCCGGATCATATTTCCAGGTATTCAGGGCAATGTCCGAACCGGGCTTGCCAATCCCGTACATTCCCCAGGGAAATACCGGGTACAGTTGCGGAACCTCCACATTGTTGATCCGCTCCCAAAGTCTGGCCGGGGCAATGGTTTGATGTCCCTGATGTTCGGTGAAACTGACCGGCGGGATCCGTTGAAGCATCATCTGCCACTTTTCGTGCCTTGCCTGGTTCGTACCCGTTTCCGGCAACGCCAGCAACTGCTCCAATACGGTTTTCAGGGCAGCGATCGTTGAGGTGGAATTGTAAGCCATCTTATAAGTCTCGCAGGCCGACCCCGGATAAAGAATGAGGTGTCCGTTTGCATCAAGCGGCTTTACTCCCCGTCGCGCGGCCAGGTATTGGTAATGCTCGTCAAAAAAAGTGAGACAGCTTTCGATCAGGGGGAGGTAAGGCTGAATGTCGTCCCCGTTATAACGCTGGTTTTCCAGGATCAGAAAACAAAATTCCAGCACCGTGTCCCACTGGTATTCGAGCCAGGCATTGTGTTCCAGTCCCGGATCGTAGCCCGCCGGACGCTTCCATCCGTATTCGCTGCAGTTGGGCAGACCGAAATTTTCTATCTGTTCGGTAAAGCAGGCGCCCCGGTGCCCCCAGTAATGTTCAGACCGCAGTTCAGCGTTCCGCAGGAGCCGGTTGTAAAAGTCAAATTGCGGCTTCATCAGGTCAAAGTCGCCGCTTTTGAGCATCGGAAAGTAAACCAGCCGCTGGTTCTGTGCTGTAAAGGTCCCGCCGCCCCAGTTGCGGAAATCGGGCGTATATTTTTTGGTTGAATCGGTAAAAACAGGGTCAACGGTGAACAGTCCGCCATTGAATTTCGTCGGATACTCCCCGTAAGCATTACAGGCCAGCAGATAGCGGAAGAGCTGGTAATTGCGGCCGGTCTGCCAAACCGGATCCGCTTTGTCTTTTGTTTCCGGCCGCATAAGCACAAAGGAACGGTTCCAGTACTTCCGCCACCAGTCTTCTGTTTTTTTAAGCGCCTGATCCTTATTTTTCTCCGCCCTTCCGGCCAGCTCCTCCAGACCGGCCTGCCATCCGGGGAAACTTTTTGCCGTATGGAGTACAAGGATCAGCCCGTGTTTTGAAGCCGCCCTGGCGCTTTTCAGCTTCCAGCCCTCGAAATCAGTGTCCTGGTAAGTTCCAGCGGTCTTCCCTGCGGCCACGAAATTCTTTCCCTGCATCCTTCCTCCGAAGGTGAGCCCTGCCAGCGGGTTGTACAGTTGATCTTTCACAGGATCCATCCCCTGTTGGGCAACCGTCACATCGAAAATGGTCTCCTGCCGGTTGCGGTGAAAATAGACCACGGCATTTTCGGAAAACGCAAGCTGGTCGGCAAAGGTTTTCAGGCCGGCAGGCGGTGCCCATTTATAGGAATTGGCAAAGCTTTCGCCCTTTTGCAAAAGGCGGTTGCGGTACCGCCAGCTTTCATAGACCGCTTCCACCCGGATCTTTTGGGTTGATTCAATGTCGACGTACACCACCGGATTGAAAACATCCGTGCGGATTTTCACTTCAGCCGACAGGTCGCCGTCCGTCCCTTGTATGATGACGTATCCTTTCGCCAGCTTCAGTTCCTGCCTGAACGAATTCCCGGCAAAGGGATTGGGACTGAGCTTAACCCGCACCCTCCCCGCCTTCAGCAGGCAGTTATGTTCGTCAAAGGTTCCGCTCCTGGCTATGTAAAACAGGATCTCTCCTTTTTCCACCCACACATTCAGGCCAATGTCACCACCGCCACAGGGCATGGATTCGGACGCATTCCGGCTCTGAGAGGTCCATACCACATTGTACTGCTCCGGCACAGGCGACTGTGCTTCACCCCTGTTTATCACGGCAAAGCTGAAAAACAGCAGGTATCCGGCAATGAAGTTCTTATTCATAAGCGACTCTGTTCGTCCGTATCCGTTTCCATATCAATCTCAATTTCATCTGATGCTACTGGTGTATTCTCTTCAAAACTCCTCATCGTTCCGCTTTCTGGGGAATGCTGCAACTCCCGCCGGCAGATCCGCACCGGACCGAACAGGCCCACCGGCAGCAGGGGCCGACCTTCGAGGCGGTAAGGGGCTGTGGTCCGCAAAATTTGCCGTTCCTGCGGGAGCCCATGATCGCCGCTGAGCCGGTTGTGCCAGGTATTGGCCACATCGATTTCAAGCAGGTTTTCACCGCTTTTTAATTGCCCGTCCAGCCGAAGGCGATGAGGCCGGGTCCAGCAAACGCCCGTCCGATACCCGTTCAGGCGTACTTCTGCCACATTGGCGAAATCGCCCAGGTCAATCCAGATCTCCTCTTCGGGTTCGTCCGGCTTCCAGTTAAAGCTGGTCCGGTAGGTGGCCACGCCCGAATAAAACCGGATGCCATCGACGGAACTTTTGCTCCAGTCCTGCAGGACCGTCCAATGCTGCGGTTCCCCTGGTCCGCCCGCTGCAGGATCGAAGCTCACTGTCCAGGGACCGCCGATGGTCATGATTTCTTTTGTCCGGATCGTATTCGGTTGTCCGTTCCGGACGTCTTCGTTTGCCGGATCAAAGAGGACAAACAGCGACTCGCCCGACTCAAAACCGTAAGCCAGCGTGGTTCGGCCACCGTTGCAATTCCAGGCAGTGCACGGCCGGGTTTGTCCAGAAACGGCATCATACAAAACGGGAACCTTCCCTTCCACGCGGAAGCTCATTTCAGCGAAAAGCGCTTCGCCACTTTGGTTTGAAATAAAATAAATATCCTGATGGCCGGCCTGCCGGTGACACCAGGCCAGCTTACCTTTCAAGCGGCCGCCGGGGCCGGAGGCGGTAAAATCCGGGGGCAGGCGAAACGGGTCAAAGGAATCTGCCCGGTAAGGACCGAACAGCAGCATGCCTTTTCCCCTCCGGATCCCTCCGAAGGCATTCCCTTTTTTATCAGTAAAGGTGACTTTTTCGCCGTCAGCCAACTCAGCCATCAGTTGCCGCAGTTGTTCGTCTTCTGCGGGCCGGGGCCCGGTCGTTTGCCGGGGTTTTTCCATCCACAGGACGGTGGCGCCCTGGGCAGTTAATTCAGCGAGTTTACGTGCTACCGGAAGGCTCATCTGCTCGCCGCCATGAGGGGCCAGTTTCCTGTTCCCGGGAATCACCAGCAAGGCATAGCTTGCCCCTCCGGGCAGCACGATCCGCCCGTTTTTCACCCATGCCCGGTTCAGCAGCACGTCTTTGTTGAACGAGTCGTACGCATAGCCGTTCAGCGGATCGATCCATTTTTCAGGGTCGGCCATGTTCGACTGGGTCGTCACGCCCTGCGGCAGTTCCCGCAGCGGCGTCTGTGCGTTTTTCAGGCGGATGGCCTCCGACTGAACACGCTCCGGTCCCATCGGACCGGGCAGGAACGGCACCAGCCGGTCGGGCAGCAAGGCCCGGCGCGGAACCTCCTCACCGGTGAATACGGCTATGTCGGTAACGGGAACGCCTTGCTGCAGCAACGCCTGGCATCGGTTCAGGTAGCTCCAGAAAGCCTCGCTTTGCTTCCACCACACCTGGTCACGCTGCAGGTAGGTCCCCACTTTATCCAGCGTCATGCCCGGTTTCCGATCCGTCCAGGGATTGTGGGTAAACACATGTGTCACCACCCGGTTGATGCCCAGGGCAAAATTGCGGTCGGCCAGGGGCTTCAGCATGGCGGGATCTTCATCCCAGTCGAGGCGGATCTCCGTAAAACTCTCGGCCTGCACGACCGGCCAGCCATAGATATGGGCACCCGAAACGGCATCCAGCACATCGTTCGGTTTGTCGTGCGACGGACTGCGGAACCAGTATTCGCCCATGGGCAGGTCCGCATGCTTAAAATGCAGCAGGCCGTCCCCCACTCCCACCGGAGCCATGCTTTCGGCCGAAAATAAAACACCTTTTCGCCTGGATTCTTCCTGCAGGGTTCCGTAAAAGTTCCCAGCGAACAGCTCGGCAATCGTTTCCCGCACATCCTGCAACACGCGTTCAGATGTTTCGGCATCAGCCAGTGCCACGCCAGCCATCACCGGCAGATAGGGAAGCAGATCGTAGCCACGGCGCTTTTTGAACTCCGCAGGCATGACCGCCGACCAGTTCTGGCTGCCGCATTCCCAACTGTCGACATGAAAACGGGTGATCACTCGTCCGGCCAGTTCTTCGCCGATCTGACGGTACGCTTCGCCAAACCATTTATCAAACTGAAAGCGGACCACGGCGGGATCGAACTTGTCGCATTCCAGCCCTTTACCGCCTCCGCCGATGTAATTTTCGTGTCCCGTTGAGGTATGCCCCATGCGCAAAATGACCCAGTCGCCTGCCGGCACCTGCCAGTTCAGCGTACCGTCAGGCTCCGTAAAGGCGGTGATGTTGACAAGTTGTTTCAGATCCACACAGGCGGCATCGGGCAGAATATTCTCCTCCGTATGCCCCGCCACCCGCCAGATGGAGCCGTTCTTCCCCTCAAACTGATGGATCCTGGCTTCCGATAACAGGGTGATGCCTTTCACGCGCAGCGTCGGCGACCATTTGGCATCGTCCAGGTCCTCGGCTCCCGGTTCCGAACCCTCCGGATCAAAGACAAAGCGATAGTAGCGGGCCGTTACGGGCTCAATGAGCTGGGTGGCTGGCTGGTCCAGGTCGAGCCAGCCTGAGCGCGGAGGCACCAGCCGCGTGTGAGTTTTAAAATGAATGCCGTCGTTGCTGGTTTCCAGGATCAGCCGGTTGCTCTGGTAGTTGTTCCATCCGGTTTTGATCTGCACCGACCGGCAGGTGAACGGCTCAGCAAAGGCATACTGGATCCATCCTTTTTCTTTGGTTGAAAACTGACGGGCATTTTCTTTTTCGGCCAGAAACTGAAGGCTTTCTGAAGAGAGGCCGGATGTAACGACGGGCTTCACCGTCCATGAGTCTGTTCCGGCTCCCGCAGGGGCCGGATAGGCATAGGTGGCAATGTCCTGATAAAAATCCCTCACCTTTTCCGGTTGCGGCAATTTTGCCTTTAACAGCCGATTTCCGTGCACTACGGTGTCGGCCCATACGACCTTCTGCATCGACATTTCGGGCGTAATCCAGGGTCCGCCGGCGCAGGTAAATCCATCGCAGGCATTCAGTCCCATTTCCAGTCCCAGCCGCCGGGCCTCGCCGGCGGCAAAACGCAGCCGATCCCACCAGGCCGGACTCATGGTCACCACCTTGTCAGGATACAGGCCGGGCACCGTATCGCGAATGGCAAACAGGTAGGTCCCGCCAAAGCCCGCCGCTTTCATCGCTTCCAGGTCGGCTGTTATGCCTTCCCGGCTCACGGCGCCGTGCATCCAGTACCAGTAGCTCCAGACGCGTGCATTGCTTTCGGCAGCGGCCGGCACAGCTTCCTGCTTACCTGACAGGCACGAAAGCAATATTGCTGCCGGCAACAGCCCGGTCAGGAAGGCATGGATGAGTTGTCTGTATCGTTTTGGCTTCATCTTTCAAAAAATTAGAATCGCAGACGCCTCACTTCCGGGATGCCGTCGTTCTTCCCGGCCCGACAGGGAACCAGGAAAAAAGCATAACTGTAATTCCCCGATGCGATCCGGTACTGCGGTTCCGGGGCAGCGACATCCGACCAGCTATCGTTACCGCCCACTCCCATTTGCTTCAGATCGATGTTGAGGGTCAGGTATCCGGCGTCCTTCAGTTCGTATGTATGTTTGGCCTGGTTGATATTCTCTTCCGTCCACGGCCAGGCACTCATGCTCAGCAGGCTGTCGGCCACGACCAGCAAGCCTTTCGATTTCTGTGCATCCGACAGGTACATCCAGCGCACATCCGTGCGGTTGCCGGTTTCCTGCGGCATCACATAAGGTTCGCACAACTCTTCAAGCGGAAGACTGTAAATGCCGGCCTCAAAGCCGTGATTGCGGTCTGCATAGTTTTCAAGCGGACCTTTGCCATACCAGCTCGCCTGCCGGTAGGCATCCGAAATGCCGCACTGCATGCCTATTTTCGGGATATCCGGTAATCCGGGCGAAGCTTTCAAGTCCATATTCACCTTCAGCACGCCGTCTCCGCGCAGGGTATAGCCGACAGTACATTCGGCGCTGTCGGCTACAAGCAGGTAGCGGCTCGTGATCTGAATCAGTCCATCCGCTGCCTTTTCGGCTTTCACTGACAGCAGTTTTGGGCCGGTTACAGGCGTTAATAATTTATTTTCCAGTGGCTGTATGGAATTCGCTTCGCGGATTTCCGCTTCGCTCCCATTCCCGTGTTGCCGGAAGTCAGGATCATCTCTATAGGCATTGCTGAGCAAACTGCTCGTTTCGTACCAGACCTTCAGTTTTTTGTGGGGCTTCCAGCCCCGCTCATCATTGTCGGTCAGCGGACGGCTGAAATGCGGCAGCAGGGGCGCGAGGATCTGCTCCTCTCCCTTCAACCGGTATGAACTCAGCGCACCCGTTGTTTTGTCGATCTGCACGTCAAAATTTTTGCCTTTCAGCACAAAAGCATTAATGGTTTCCGTCATCTGTGCAGAGCCCTGTTCATCTGCCGGCAGCGGCGTGCTCAGTCCCGTCAGCGCGAACTGGTCAAAAGCCACCTCATGGCCGGCCCCGGCCCAGGGAGTTTTCTCTTTCAGACGAAAGGACAGCGAAACCAGGTATTCGGATCCCGGTTTCATTTCCGGCAGGTGTTTCCGAAGGCTGATCACCGTATCTTTCCCCGCCTCCAGGGAGATCGGCAGAAGCTGTATACTTTTAACCGGCCGGCCGTCTTCCCGTACCGTGAGCACCGGCGTATAAACCGACAAATTACGCACGGCCTGTCTGTTCGTGACCTTCACCCGGCAGCCGGCGGTATCCTGTAATTCACACACCACAGGCCGGAACACCCACTTACATTCGTAAATGGCCGGTTTTGGTCGTCCGTCGGATGCAACGATCCCGTTGATACAAAAGTTTCCGTCGTGAAGCGATTCTCCAAAATCGCCGCCATAGGCAAAAAACGGCGCTCCGTCTTTTGTCTTCAGCAGGCCCTGGTCTTTATAGTCCCAGATGCACCCCCCGATCAGACGCGGAAGCGTATGGATCTGGTCCCACCATTCTTTCAGGTTCCCGGTCGAGTTGCCCATCGAATGCGCATATTCGCACCAGAAAACGGGACGCCGGTCGCCATTGTCCTGACCAAGCAGAAGCGGCGCGGTATACAGTGCCGGGTACATCCGGCTGACGATGTCCACGTACGACTGGTCGAGCGGTGTCTGGACCCGGTGCGCATGATCTTTCGGATAAGCGGGACTGCCATAGGGCAGGTAGCCTTTCACCTTGTGATCGCCCATGGCCGGTTCATAGTGGACCGGGCGGGTGATATCGAAATCGTGGCAATACGCAGCCATCGCTGCCGTAGCCGGTCCTCTCCCGGCCTCATTGCCCAGGCTCCAGATCACCACCGAAGGATGGTTCTTGTCGCGCGCCACCATGCGCACCACCCGCTGCAGATGTGCGTTCAGCCACCGGGGATCGTTGGCCAGTTTCCCACCAAGCCCGTGTGTTTCAAAGTTTGCTTCGTCGATCACATAGATCCCGTACGCATCGCACAGATCGTACAGGTAAGGGTCGTTGGGATAGTGCGCTGTCCGCACACAATTGAAATTAAAGCGTTTGATCTGTTCGATATCCCGGCGGATATCTTCGCGCGTGAGGGCTTTCCCGCGCACGGGGTCGTGGTCATGGCGGTTCACACCGTAAAGGTAAGTGACCCTGCCGTTGATCAGCAGCTTGCTGTTGTCCTTGCCAAATTCAATGGAACGGAAGCCCACTTTACAGCTTTTGGCCTCAAGCAGACTTCCCAGGCTGTCTTTCAGGGAAAGCACCAGCGTATAAAGATTCGGTTCTTCCGCGCTCCACTTCAGGGGATTGTCCACCTTCGCCTCCAGCAGGCCAAAAGGGACATTGTCCAGCCGTGGCCAGGCTTCCCGGAGCATGGCTCCGGCATCCTTTTTCAGCGGCTGCTCAAATACTTTCTTATTGCCGGGATCATAGAGCTGTGCTTCCAGCAGGTATCCTTTTGCGGTGTCGCCGGTGAGGTTTTCCAGACGCGGACGGATGCTCAGAACGGCATCCTCATAGTTGTCATCCAGTTTTGCCTGGCAATGAAAGTCAGCAATGCGCAACCGGGGTTCGGCAAGCAGCAGGACTTCGCGCTGAATGCCGCTCATCCGCCAGTGATCCTGATCTTCCAGATAGGAGCCGTCGCTCCAGCGGATCACCTGCACCGACAGCGTATTCTCGCCGTCTTTCAGATAGCCGGTGATGTTGAATTCGGAGGGAAGGAAGCTGTCTTCGCCATAGCCGGCGAATTTGCCGTTCACCCATACCTTAAAGGCGGAGCTGACCGCTCCGAAATGCAGGGTCACGTTCAGTTCTTTCCAGTTTTGAGGCACCGAAAATGTACGCTGATACGAACCCACGGCATTGTAATCGCGCGGCACGTAAGGCGGATTGACTGGCCGGAAAGGATAAACCGCACTTTTATAGATCGGGATGTCGTAGCCTTTCATTTCCCAGTTCGAAGGCACTTCGATTTGATCCCAACCGCTTACCCGGCTCTTGAAAAAGTCACGGGGAGCATCGTCCGGTTTTGAAGCAAAGTAAAAATCCCACTGGCCGTTCAGGCTCAGACAGCGGCTGCTTTGTTCCCGGTCGCCGCTCAGTGCGTCGGCTTCGGTCTCAAACGAGTATGCCGTGGCACGGGCCGGTTCCCGGTTCAGTTCAGTAATTTGCGGATCTTCCCAGGGCTCCGTATCATACACATGCGGAACGGCCGGAATGGGCTCAGGCAATTCGACCAGCCGTTGGGCATACAGACCCGGCGCCGGAATGATCAGCCCCAGCAGAACAAGCTGTTTTATTGGATTCAGTTGAAATATCCTGTTCATTTCGTTTCATATGTTTCGGATCTCAGGGTCAGGACGGCCGGTTCCAGTCCCTGAGAAGCGGCTTCGACTGAAATCGTTCCGGACTGATCCGTTGTCCGGACGATCAGCAGGCACATGCCGTTGAAGGCCTTCCGGTAATTGGCCTTAAACGGTTCAGTACTGGCCTGGTATCCATTGTCGACTCCGGCAATTCTTCCTTCACCTTCAAGCTTAAAATTGATCAGGTTGCCGCCATCGGGCACCAGGTTGCCGTCCTGATCCGTTATCTTCACCGTGATGAACGACAAGTCTGCTCCGTCGGCCTTCAGGTCAGTCCGGTCAGCCAGCAACTCGATTTTCGCAGCGGGTCCGGCCGTGCGGAGTTCCCGTTCGGCTACCTTTTCTCCGTTCCGGTAACTGACGGCCCGGATAGTCCCGGGACTGAACGGCACGCGCCACATCACATGGAAACGGTCTTTTTCTTTTGATTTTCGTCCCTGCGACCGGCCGTTCACCCACAGTTCCACCTCATCGGCCTGGTTGCAGTACGCCCACAGGTCGATGACCTGTCCTTCCCTCCAGTTCCAGTGCGGGAACAGGTGCAGCACAGTCTTGCCGGTCCACTCGCTTTGGTAGAGGTAATACACGTCTTTCGGGAATCCGCACAGGTCGATGATGCCCAGGTAGGAACTCCGGGCCGGATAAGGATATGGCAGGGGTTCGCCCAGATAGTCAAAGCCCGACCAGATGAACATACCGGGAATAAAGGCATTGTTTTTAACCACCCCCCAGGTATCTTCGTGGGTGGCGCCCCAATAGGCGATGCAATTGTCGAAGGCAGAGGCGGTCAGGTCCGCATTGCCTTCAAAGGCAGCTTTGTAGGCCGGCGGCCAGATGCGCACGCTGTCGGACGGAAAGTCGTAGTGCCCGCGCGTGGACAGCGCCGACATATTCTCGGAGGCCAGCATGCATTGGCCCGGGTAACGCTCCGGGAACTTCAGGTATTCGCGGTGCTTATAGTTGAAACTCAGCAGGTCGAGCGCTCCCGACCGGTAAAGGTTATTTTTCAGTGGATCGGTTTCGGTCAGGGCTGCCGTCACCGGGCGGGTGGGATCGAGCGCCCTGACCAGTCCGGCCAGTTCGCGGGTGATGGCGATGCCGGTGGTGTCGAACTGTTCGGGAATTTCATTGCCGATGCTCCAGGCAATCACCGAGGGGTGGTTGCGGTCGCGGCGGACCATATCCTGCAAATCCCGCGCATGCCATTCGCCCCAATACAGATGATAACCTTTTTTCACCTTCGTCCGTTTCCATTCGTCGAAGGCCTCATCGATGACCAGGAAGCCCATGCGGTCGCAAAGGTCAAGCAGTTCCGGAGCAGGCGGATTGTGGGCCATGCGGATGGCATTGCAGCCCATGTTTTTCAGGATCTCCAACTGGCGTTCCATCGCCCGGGTGTTCACCGCGGCTCCCAGCGCGCCCAGATCGTGATGCTGGTTCACGCCGTGGATCTTGTATGGTTTGCCGTTCAGAAAAAAGCCCGAGTCGGGTGTAAATGAAAACCAGCGAACCCCAAGCGGGCTTTCCTGTTCATCAACCGGTTTGCTGCCGGCCCACACCTGGGTCACGATCCGGTATATATGGGGGCTTTCGGGCGACCATAAATCAGGATTTTTTATTTCGAAGTGTTGCGTGAGCCCTGAGCGTCCCTTTTGAACGGTCAGCTCAGCGTCGGCCGAAGCGACCTTCGCGCCGTCCGCACCGCTGATCCATGATTTCACGGTAACCTGGGCCTCCGCTCCGGTTTTGTTTTCCAGTTCAATATCCAGCCTGACCTTCGCCAATTCGGCCGAAACTTCGGGGGTGGTTACAAACATGCTCCAATGGGACACCTGCAGCGGATGCTTTTCGACCCACCACACATGCCGGTAAATGCCCGAACCGGTATACCAGCGGGAAGCCGGCTGGGCCGAATTGTCGACCCTTACCGCCAACACATTGGGCGTATGGCCAAAGGTCAGGTACGGTGTCAGTTCATAACGAAATGAGCTGTACCCGTAGGGGCGCTTCCCGAGATGACGGCCATTGATCCAGACCTCGCTGTTCGACATGACGCCGTCAAAATCAATGTAGAAAAGCTTTCCTTTCGCAGATTGATTCAGCCTGAATGTTTTGCGGTACCAGCCGATCCCGGTGGGCAATGCGCCACCCTCCGCCGTTGCCGGGGCATCAGCGCTGAATTCCCCTTCGATGCTCCAGTCATGGGGCAGGTCAAGCAGCCGCCAGCCGGCATCATCGTAATCCGTTTTCCAGGCCAGCGAATCATCACCGGACAGGAATTTCCAGTCGCGGTCAAAGCTGTTCCGGACGAAAGGCTGTTCCTGCCGGCATCCCTGCCAGCACAAAGCGGTAAGCAAAAGAATAAGCTGAATTCTGGGTTGTATCATTGTGGTTCTGGTTACAGGTTACAGGTTACAGGTTACAGGTTACAGGTTACAGGTTACAGGTTACAGGTTACAGGTTACAGGTTACAGGTTACAGGTTACAGGTTACAGGTTACAGGTTACAGGTTACAGGTTACA
>JBFXKJ010000010.1:0-36148 GCA_050173895.1 Mangrovibacterium sp.
CTTCCGGATTAAATCCATTGTAGAGATTTGCGATCGCAACAAAGACTTCCTTGTTCAGCAGATTTTCGAGGCAGACTTGCTCCACCGTTTTATCTTTCGTTGCCAGATCAAGTCCAAAATGCTCCATCATGACCAGGAATGAAGGATTTTCAAAAATCAGCTCCGACATTTTAAGTCCTGCATGTACGTATGTTTTTTTTGTCTGAAACATGACAACTTGTTTTTTTATTTTCATGGAGGTGCGCTTAGGCGGCATTGTTGTTCCGGCAGCGCTTTTTTCCTGCGTTACTGCTTGCTGCAGTTTCTTATGGAAAGCCGCGCCTTATATTAGTCTGGCAAGCACGCTTTTCCCTCCTTTTACTTTTTCTCCCGTTTTAACCGTAATGACAGCCTCCGGCGGGAGGAACAGATCGACCCTAGATCCAAAAAGAATGAATCCAAGTTCATCTCCCTGACGGACATCATCGTCCTTTCCAAAATTACAAATAATCCGGCGGGCCACAAAACCTGCAATTTGCCTGACCAGGATTTTTTCTCCCTGCGGAGTTTCAATGACCGTGGAAAACCGTTCATTTTTCGCACTGGATTTCGGATGCCATGCTACCATGTATTTTCCTGGATGATATTTTGAGTAAATCACTTTTCCGCTTGCCGGCACACAATTCTGATGGACATCGAGCAGTGACATGAAAACAGCTATTTTTTTGCAAGGCTCATTCAGAAATTCATCTTCAAAAAGTTCCTCAATGGTTACAATGGTTCCGTCGGCGGGAGAAAAGACCGATGTTTCGTCATGGTTTTCCGTCCTCAACGGTACGCGAAAGAAAGCAATGATCGACAGATACAGGACAACACTGAATACCGGGAGAAAGAGGCCTATTCCGGATGCCGGGAAGACCCCGATCAGAATCAGGTTCGCAAACAGCAGAAACAATGCGATTCTGACCAAAAGCGGAAATGCTTTTTTATAAATGTGCATGAGAGGCGATTAAAAGACTTGCAACTTCATATGGAATCCCGATCACAACTTCATCATGGCGTATTCCACCATGATTTCGCGACTCCGGGCAGCTAAACGAAATACTAACCTGTTTTTTTTGATAACAGCTTGAAAAGACATTTCCACAAACGGAAAGCAGGGAGAATGGCGGAATAACCGGCTTAATCCGGTGCCTGGCCAATTCATGCATGATTGCTGTTGTTGTAACG
Source organism: Mangrovibacterium sp. (assembly GCA_050173895.1). GTDB lineage: Bacteria > Bacteroidota > Bacteroidia > Bacteroidales > Prolixibacteraceae > JBCFBK01. Next base: position 1,210 of record JBFXKJ010000010.1, read on the forward strand.
GGTTTTATATAGGCTATAAAAAGATCGGGCTGAACCGATTTTACCATGCCTTCAGTCAGCCCCAGGTTGATCCGCTTTATATCGCTTAATGTTGGAATCTCTTTTAACGTCCGCATTACAAAACTTTTCGGTATTCCGTTGTTGTCCGAAATTAACTGAGACAGTTGTTGGTCATCCTGATCAAAATTCATACTGCGTCTGGCCCCCGGACAAATCAGATTTTCATCGGTCAGCCTTAACGGAATACTGAATGAGTGGCTGACGGCTTCGCAGAACTTTATTTTTTTTCGTGGAGAATGGATGAAGTTGTCGAATTCACCATTGACATTAATCGCCGTACACCGTTCTCCCAGAAGCTTTTTTAATTGGTCTATCATTGATACAAAAAATTAACTCAGGAAAATATTTCATTATTGCGGGTAAAATTAAATGAACTCACGATCATTTTAAAATTATTTGAATTAATTTTGCTGAAAAAATGTAATGGTTATTTCGATTCTTACCGATAATTATCCCGGAGGATACACCGGAGCGGAGCATGGCCTTTCGTATCTGGTTGAGCATGATGGTGTCCGGTTGTTGTTCGACACTGGGCAGAGCAACTTGTTTTTGCTCAATGCTTCCATTATGGGCGTCGACGTAGCTTATATCGATATGATTATTCTTAGTCACGGACATTTTGATCATGGAAACGGACTGGAGTACCTCCCGGGAGGAAAATTACTGTGTCATCCGGATTGCTTCGTCCGGAGATACAGAACACGCGATTTTTCGTATATCGGTTTGAAAAACAGCTGGGAAGAACTCGCATTGCGATTTGAACTGACCACCAGCAGAGAAGCTCGCCACATTAGTGAGCGGATCATTTTTCTGGGAGAAATCCCCCGGCTCACCGATTTCGAATCGCAAACGACGTCCTTTTCGTTCGAAGACGGAAGCCCCGATTTTGTTGCCGATGACAGCGGCATTGCCTTGTTGATGGACGAAGGCCTTTTTGTGATCACGGGTTGTGGACATGCGGGGGTTGTCAATACCTTGGAACATGCCAGGAAGGTGACAGGGGAACAGAGACTATTCGGAATCATGGGAGGCTTTCATTTAAAAAAGCCGGATCGGCAAACAAAAGAGACCATTCGTTACCTGGAGGGAAATAAGGTGAAACATGTTTTCCCTTCTCATTGCACGGCCTTTCCTGCACTGATGGAATTTGCAGACAGCTTTCGCCTGCGGCTGCTGAAGACCGGAGACATTTTGACTTTTTAAAAAAGAAAAGATGAACAGTTTTATCAGTGTCACTTTGGGACAAAGCGTGATGATCACGGTCTTTGTGCTTTTTATGATGGTGATGATCGAATATATTAATGTGCAGACACAAAGCTCATGGGCCGATAAGCTTCGTCATAACCCTTTTCTGCAGATTGTTCTGGCTGCGTTGCTCGGAATTTCACCCGGCTGCCTGGGCGCTTTTACCGTCGTTTCCCTCTATACGCATCGGATGATGGGACTTGCCGGTTTGGTCACGGTTATGATCGCAACTTCGGGCGACGAAGCTTTTGTCATGTTTGCCCTTTTCCCGGGGCAGGCACTGGTACTTCATGTCGTTTTGTTATTGGTAGCAGTGGTCGCGGGATGGGTGGTCTACCTGTTTGACAGGAAGAACGAAGGCGTTCCGTGCGGTTTCGTGATTCATCCGCACGAGCGCTGCAGGTGCTTCATAAAGGGTGAAATTATTCCTCAACTGAAAAAGATCACTTTTGAACGATCGGTTGCTTTATTGGCTATTCTGTCGTTTATCGGATTGCTGACAGCCGGAGTGTTGGGACCCGATAAATGGGACTGGAAGAGAATAACTTTTCTTTCGGGCGCGTTGTTTATGCTTTTTGTTATTGTCACTGTCCCGGAGCATTTTTTAAAAGAGCATCTGTATGACCATATTCTGAAGAAGCACCTGGTGCGGATCTTTTTATGGACCTGGGCAGCTTTTGCCGTTCTATGGTTTGTCCAGGACTATTTGGTTCTGACAGATCTGTTGAAAAACAATACGTACTGGGTATTGCTGATCGCAGTATTGGTAGGCATTATTCCCGAGTCAGGGCCGCATCTGATTTTTGTCACCTTATATGCACAACAAATGCTACCTTTTGGCATCCTTCTGGCAAATTCCATTGTGCAGGACGGGCACGGGATGCTTCCCCTTTTAGCGGAGTCGAGAAAGGATTTTTTAAAGGTGAAACTCATTAACATGCTTGTTGGATTAATCGTAGGGATAATCTTTTTGGAACTGAATTTTTGAAAAAAAAATAGTGTAAAGTGAACACACGATCACTTTATTTTGTATCTTTATATCGTTCGTTTATAATTTTAATTAAAAGATAAATAGTATGCCTTCAGGAAATCGGACCGGACCGATGGGGCAAGGCCCCAGAACCGGAAGATCACTAGGATTTTGTTCGGGATATGATACCCCGGGTTATGCAAAAGGATTTGGAATGGGCATGGGAAGAGGCATGGGAATGGGGAGAGGCCGCGGCTTTGGACGAGGCTTTAACTCCGGATGGTTTTTTTCCGGGTTGGCACAGTTTTTCCCATGGCAGCAGTCCGTAAGCAAAGACGATGAAATAAGGATGCTTAAATCACAATCTGAAGCACTTAGCCGGACACAGGCTGATCTCGAAAAAAGACTGCGGGATCTGGAGAATACCGGGAATTAAAAGAATTCTGCAGACAGTTTTAACACTGTTTACGAAATGAATTCCGGAAGAAATTTCGGACATTGCAGCGACTGAGGGCGCCAGGGCAAAAGGACCCCCAAATAGTGGCTATGCGGAAACATTTATTAAAAAAGTATACCGTGCTTTTATTTTTCCTGGACGCTTAGTTTTTAGCAATCGGTGAGTGGTATTCGAACACGCTCATAAGGATAACCGGATACTTTCACTGATTGCTTTTTTTACATGGATTGACGAATCTATTGATCATCCTTTAGGACAGAGATTTTTCTATGGGTACGTTCTGAAACAGAAGCGAGCGAGGCAATGCTTAAATTTTTATAGAATGGGGAATGACATGGTTTCGATCAATGAACTTCCTGTCGGGGAGAAAGGTACAATTACCTCCGTGACCGGCGGATATGGTCTTACCCGTAAATTGGATGTCATGGGTATTCGTGTGGGAATGGAAATCACTGTTGTGAGCAGGCAGTGGATGAAGGGTCCTGTAATCATCCGTTTTGGGGCCAACGAAGTTGCTATGGGATATGGAATGGCCGGTAAAATTTTGATAGAGCGCATTTGAATGAGCAGAAAAGTTTTACTGATCGGGAATCCGAATGTCGGGAAGAGCGTGGTTTTTAACCGTCTTACCGGAATGGATGTGATTTCTTCCAATTATCCGGGAACAACGATCGACTATACCAAAGGTTATTTTAATCTGGAAGGGGAGCGTGTGGAACTGATCGATGTACCGGGTGTCTATTCGCTCGAACCGACCTGTAAGGCTGAAGAAATAGCTGTTCAGATGCTGGATAAAGGGGAGGTGCTTCTCCAGGTGGCGAACGCGACGAACCTGGAAAGGAATCTGAATCTTACCCTTCAATTGATCCGGCAGAAAAAGCCGTTGCTGATCGCACTCAATCTTTTTGACGAAACCAAACATATCGGGATATCGATCAATGTTAAAAAACTGGAACAGATTTTAGGGGTGCGCTGTATCCCGACCTGCGCGTTAACAGGAGAAGGGATCAAGGAACTTGTTTCGGGGATCAGGGATGCCTGTGTGTCGGGTTTTTCCTTCGATGATTCGCAGCGATGGAACGAGATTGGCAAAATCATCAGCCAGGTACAGGAGATTCATCGGAAACACCATTCGTTCACGGAGAGACTGAGGGATGCATCCATCAAGCCGCTTACAGGTATTCCGATGCTGGTGATTGTTTTGCTTTTGACTTTCGCGCTGATCCGGTTTATTGGAGAAGGGCTGATCCGGTTTGTCTTTGATCCTTTTTTTGAACAGGTATGGCAACCGTTGATGCTGCGTTTGTCGGAGACGCTTTCCCGAAATACACTGTTGCATGATCTGTTGATCGGTGAACTGATAAACGGAAAGATCGATTACCGTCAGTCGTTTGGTTTACTGACAACAGGTTTGTACGTCCCGATCGGGGCTGTGTTACCTTATGTGGTCGCGTTTTTTACCGTTCTGTCCATACTGGAGGACTCCGGTTATCTTCCCCGGGTAGCCGTGATGGTCGATAACCTGATGCACCGGGCCGGCTTGCATGGTCTGGCGATTCTCCCGATGCTTTTAGGCTTCGGGTGCAATGTTCCCGGCGCAATGGCTACCCGGATCCTCGAAACGAGAAAGGAAAGATTTATCGCGGTCACCTTGATGTCGATCGCTGTGCCTTGCATGGCCATGCAGGCGATGTTGTTCGGATTGCTGGGGAAATACGGCATTTGGGGTGTGGGAATTGTTTTTATTACATTGGGGACCGTTTGGCTGGTACTCGGGGCCATTTTGAAAAGAACGGTCAGAGGGGCCTCTCCGGAGTTGTTCCTGGAAATACCGCCCTACCGCATACCATATTTTAAAGGGTTGATCAAAAAGATATGGATGAGGATGAGATGGTTTCTGAAGGAGGCTGTCCCGTTTGTTTTGCTCGGGGTTTTGATTGTCAATATTTTATACTCTGCAGGAATCATGCAGTCGTTCAGCCGGCTGGCCGCGCCGGCGTTTAATCTGTTGTTCGATCTCCCGGGTGAAACCGCCGGTGCGCTCATCATGGGATTTCTACGGAAAGATCTGGCCGTGGGAATGCTTATGCCGTTAGATTTGTCTTTTAAGCAACTGGTCGTTGCATCGGTGATTCTGTCTATGTATTTTCCCTGTATTGCCACCTTTACGGTTTTGCTGAAAGAGCTGGGGTTTATCGACATGTTAAAATCGACTTTGGTCATGCTTTTATCGGTAGTGGCCACCGGTACGCTGTTAAATGTTTTTCTAACTTTGTTCGCAGGCTTATAATAAAGGAGAGAATATGCCAAACAGGATCAGACACAGAAGAATTATGATGCCGCCTCCGATGGATGGTTACATGCCATTTGGAGTGCCCCGGCAGGAACTTGAACCGGTGGTTTTGCTGCTAGAGGAATTTGAGGCGATCAGGCTGGCCGATTATGAAGATTTGAGTCAGGAGGAAGCCGCAGGGAAAATGAATATTTCAAGACCTACCTTTACCCGTCTGCACGATAAGGCAAGAAGAAAGATTGCCAGGGCATTCGTGGAAGGGAAGGCAATCCTGATTCGCGGGGGAACCTATGTGACAGACGATTTCTGGTACAAGTGTCACAACTGCAATGAAACGATGGTTACGATGAAGCCGGCCAGACAGTGCCGGAAATGTGATTCGAATAATATCGTTCAAATGAATAGGGGGAGCAAATAGTTTTAACAAATAGAAGTGAAAAGAACGTATATTGAAGGCAAATTTAGAAATTAAAAATCATGAAAAATCAAATTGACTGTAATGCGGATTATTCGGCTAAAATGGCTGAAAAGCTGAACTTGCTTTTAAGTAATGTTCAGGTATTCTACATGAATGTTCGTGGATTTCACTGGAACATCACCGGCAAGAATTTCTTCAAGCTTCACGAAGAATATGAAAAATTATATGACGACCTGAATGAGAAGGCTGATGAAATTGCCGAACGAATTCTCATGCTCGAAGGGAAACCTGTTCATGCTTTCTCTGAGTATCTGAAAATAGCTGAAATTAAGGAAAAAACAAATGTAAACACCGATGTAGCAACGGTGAAGGAAGTTGTCGCAGGTTTACTGGTATTGCTGAAGCAGGAAAGGGAAATAGCGGCAATGGCAGGCGACAATGGCGATGAGGGTACAGTTGACCTGGTGACCGGTTATATTTCAGGTCAGGAAAAAATGATCTGGATGTTGAATGCCTTCCTGAAATAAAGCAAAAGGGAGTCGCCCGGCATCATTTGTGATGCCGGGCTCTCGCGATAAATGAAGCCCGAAGGTGCTGCGGAAGCGCGATCGTTGCTTTTTCAAAAGAATTCATTAGAATGAATGTTTTTAAAGACTTTCAGGTGGCTCAGACGTATGATTCGTTTTACCAAACCAGTTTGGGGGAGGCGGTCGACCGGATCGAGAAAGCGCTGATCCGGGGATATCTGGATCAGATGTTTTCATGTGAAACGAGCATGTTGCACTGCAACGTCCGAGGATATGATAATAAATTTCAGCAACATGGGAATTGGAGCGAAGCGGAAATCCGCGAAGCGAGTTCCATACGGCCGTTGAAAAACAAATTATTTACGTATGAAATGCTGGAACTGGGCTGTGGAACAGGCCACTGGACACAGTTTTTCTGCGACGAAGGATTTCATGTCACAGGTGTCGACGAATCGGGCGCCATGCTGGAACAGGCCAGGGCCAAACATATTGTTCCTGCCGGTTTTCTGGAAGCCGATGCCGGCAACCTGCCTTTCCCCGACCAGCGTTTTTCCGTAATTTCGTCGGTAACCATGTTCGAGTTTGTTGATGACGTGAACCGCATTTTTGACGAGATTGACCGCGTGCTAAAGCCGGGTGGTTGCCTCCTGTGCGGATGGCTGAATGCCTTGTCTGAACCGGCAAAAAAGAAGAATGATAGCGAAACTTTCAGGCATGCCCGCTTTTACACACCTACAGAAGTTGAACGCATGCTCACCCGGTTCGGATTGCCTCAGCTGAGTTATGGGGTTTACTACTCTCCTGGTTTTGATCTTTTAGACGGCACTGAAGCGCAAAATTCTGTACAGCCGGCTTTTATTGCTTCTTTCGTACAAAAAATCTGAGGAGATGGGAATAACGGTTGAAATCAGTTATTATTCGCTGGCAGAAGATTACGGGAGTCCTGTGAAGGACTTTCTTCATGCATTGGGCGGGAACGAAAAGATCACGATGATCCCGGGAACGATGAGCACAGTGATGTCGGGTGAATATGACGAAGTGATGCGCCTGCTGACCGAATCAATCAGACCGTTCATGGAAAAATATCCATCCGTTTTCGTCATGAAAATCGCGAATGCCTGTCACCTGTAAAACTCCTGTCCGATGAAAGGATATATTCAAGTCTACACGGGAAACGGAAAAGGGAAAACCACCGCCGCCTTCGGACTGGCCTTACGGGCGGCAGGAGCAGGGAAGAAAGTTTACTTCGCCCAATTTGTGAAAGGGAAAATTTATTCGGAGATTAAAGCGGTCCGGCAGTATCTTCCTGCGATCACGGTTAAACAGTTCGGGCGGGGTTGCTTTATCGTGAAAGAACCTGCAAAAGAAGATATTCTGGCCGCCCGCGCCGGTCTGGAAGAGGTAGCAGGCATTATCAATTCCGGGAAATATGATCTGGTGGTGCTGGATGAAGCGACGATTGCCATTTATTACGGCTTGTTTTCAGTGAGTGAGCTGACTGGTATTTTGTCGCAGAAGCCGGCGAATACAGAGATCCTGATTACCGGCCGTTATGCCCCGGAAGAGCTGATCGATATGGCCGACCTGGTCACCGAAATGAAGGAGATAAAACATTATTACACCAAAGGGATCCAGGCCAGGAGGGGGATTGAGTATTGATCCGGTTTTAAATCTCATTGAAACGAGCATGCTTTTGCCATGCACAAACAGGAATCAAGCTTGCGAGATCCGCGATGCGAATTGAAGCGTATCGAAATCCTGGCTATGCGGGGTTCCATCCCCTTAACAGATAAATTTATTTACGGAATGAAATAGCCATGATATTGCAATACCAACTGAAAGTGAGCATAAACACCACGTCATGGCTATTCCATGTGGCAATTAAAAAACAAATTATTCACACATGAAACAGGAAATGTTTTCACTGAGAGAAGACGTTTTAAAATGTACAAAATGTGAATTGGCGAAAACCCGCAATCATGTTATTTTTGGAGAAGGTAATGTCAATGCCAGTCTGTTTATTATAGGCGAGGCGCCCGGAAGAGATGAAGATATGCAAGGCAGACCGTTTGTGGGCAAATCAGGGCAGATGCTCGATAAGATTCTGGCGGCCTGCGGGTTCAACCGGCAGGAACATGTTTTTATCAGTAACATTGTCAAATGCCGACCACCCGATAACAGGGTGCCGACGCAACAGGAAGCGGCTGCCTGCATTCACTGGCTGGATAAGCAGATTGAACTGCTAGATCCGAAGATATTGATCTTACTGGGCTCTACGGCATTAAAATATATTGCAGGCCCTGATTATTCGGTCGGCCGGGACCGGGGAAAATGGATTGTCTGGAAAAACCGGCTGCTGATGCCGGTCTATCACCCTGCTGCTTTATTGTATAACCCCTTGTTAAAGTTTGACACCTGGGACGATTTTAAAAAAATCGTTTTTAAGTACCGGGAGCTTGTCGACCCTTGCCATTATTCTCCTCACATCTAGAGAAAAAGCTACATCTTACCCTGGTTCATATCATTTTATTCTTCATTGAAGTAATTCTATACTCTATTTAGATAATAACAGGCTGTTATCGTCTATATTAATTCTCGTGTTGTCGATAAATTTAGTTGCTTTAAAATTTTTAAATGATCGTACGTTCTTTTAATTTTAGCAAAAAAAGAATGTTGCACCACATTGCACTAACGGTAATTAATCCGGATGAAATCCGGACCTTCTATGAAGAGGTATTACTCTTCAGTTTGCGTTATAAGTTTTCTTTAGACACGATCGATTTGTTAAAGCAACTTTTTAACACTAAAAGGCAGACCGAGGTGTTTGTGATGAAGCGTCAGGATGTTCAGTTGGAGATCTTTATTGATCCTGTCAGGGAAAAAAGGCGCTTTTCCCATATTTGCCTGGAATACTGGAAATCGGGAATGATTTTTAACCGTGCTGTCGAGTCAGGTTACCGGACGTGGATAAAAAAGAATCCGGATCATCTCACTTACTTTATATGGGATAAAAGTGAAAATTTATTTGAAATCAAAGAAGTGGAGGAATCATGAGAAAAGGGAGGGGACAGAGACGAGGATATGGTAACATAAGGAAGTGGTTTTCGGGGAATCAGGTTTGTATATGTCCCAGATGTGGCTATACGATTCCACACGTTCCTGGCAGCCCTTGTCGGGCATTAAACTGTCCGTATTGTCAGATTCCACTTTTACGAAACGGCGAATTAATGCAGAAGAATAATAATCACAAAGGTGATTCTGAAGAGAATATCAAAGCGAAAACTTTAAAAACAAAGGTGATGGAATTTCCTAAAATAAATTCGGACAGATGCGCCGGCTGCGGGCGGTGTATCGACGTCTGTCCCATGGATGCCATATCGCTGGTGGATGGCAAGGCAGTCATCGACATTGAGACGTGCGCAAACTGCCGCGCTTGTGAAAGCGCATGCCCGAGCGACGCGATTTATTAATGTAATTGGATTTTAAACGCTTTATGGAAAAAATTTTTGCTAAAATAAGCGGAATTGAGGCTTATCTTCCCGACTATGTTCTTACAAACGGAGAGCTTAGCAGAATGGTTGACACCTCTGACGAGTGGATCACCCAGCGTGTGGGAATTAAAGAGCGGAGGATATTAAAAGGAGAAGGACTTGCAACTTCCGATATGGGTGCAGAAGCTGTGACAAAGCTGTTAAAGAAAACAGGTACTGGCAGGGAAGAAGTCGAGTTAATTTTGGTTGCAACGATCAGCCCGGATATGATGTTTCCTTCAACAGCTTGTCTTATTGCCCATAAATGCGGTATTGAAAATGCCTGGGGCTTCGATCTGAGTGCTGCTTGTTCAGGTTTTATCTTTGCTTTGCACACCGCATCTCAGTTTATCGAAAGTGGGAAATACAGGAAAGTCGTGCTGGTTGCGGCAGACAAAATGTCTTCCATCACTGATTACACTGATCGTAAGACCTGTGTTTTATTTGGCGATGCAGCGACGGCCATGCTTCTTGAACCGACGACTGAAGATGTTGGCGTGATTGATTATCACCTGAGAATTGACGGTTCCGGTAAAGATTATTTGTATTTGCGGGCCGGCGGTTCTTTAAAACCCGCTTCACACGAAACAGTGGACGCAAAGGAGCATTTTATTTATCAGGACGGTCAGTCTGTTTTTAAAACCGCTGTTTCAAAGATGGCTGACATCTCGATCGATATGATGAAAAAACATCGGATTTCAATTAACGATCTTGCCTGGTTTGTTCCCCATCAGGCCAATATGCGAATTATTGAGGCCGTGGGAAGGCGGATGGGACTCACAAGAGACAAGATTATGATTAATATTGAACGTTATGGAAATACCACTGCAGCGACGATCCCGCTTTGTCTTTGGGAAAAAGAAAAGGAACTCAGGAAAGGAGATAAACTGATTGTTTCTGCATTCGGAGGCGGCTTTACCTGGGGAGCTATTTACCTGAAATGGGCTTTATAGACAATGGAAACTCTGACTCATGTTCCAGAGCTGAGAAAATTTTGCTTCCTTGCCGGAGGAGCCGGTCGATACCGGCAAATTACAGGAGTTTTGCTTGAATGACACGTGACCATAAATCAGGATTGGAGAAGATGAATGATTTGAAGACCGTACGAGAAAATGTGACTTTTGTGCGACAAACAACACCCTCCGGGGTATTACTTGTCGCCGCTGCAAAGACAAGAACTGCCGACGAAGTGAATGCAGCGGTTGACGCGGGTATTAAAGCGATCGGGTATAATTATATTCAGGAAGCTGAGCGAATGCGACCAGTTGTCTCAGACAAGGTTTCCTGGCATATGATCGGCCATCTGCAACGAAATAAAGCAAAAAAGGCTGTTCAGTTGTTTGATATGATTGAAACGATCGATTCGGTCGGGCTTGCTCTGGAAGTCAATAAACAATGTTTGGTGGCCAGGAAAAAAATGCCCGTGCTTATTGAGATCAACAGCGGAAGAGAATCAAACAAAACAGGTGTGACGCCTGAAAATGCAGAACAACTGATCAGGGAGATCAGTGCTTTGTCTAATTTGCTTGTTCAGGGTCTAATGACTATGGGCCCGAGATTGGGGGACCCGGAAGATGCCAGGCCATACTTTCAGCTAACGAAAAAGGTTTTTGATCAAATCGCGAAGTTAAAAATACCTCGGGTGGAAATGCGTTATTTATCCATGGGCATGAGTAACAGTTATCGGATTGCCATAGAGGAAGGCGCAACGATCATCCGGATTGGCAGCTTTTTATTTGGGGAGAGAAATTAAGAGGAATAGCAATTCGAAATCTCACTTTGAGCGGTTTCTTATCCGCATATTCCGGAATCGTCATTATGAATATTTGGTTGTTAGCATTGATTATTCTGGTGATTGCTGCCTTTCTGGTGATGACTGGGCACGGCGGCGGAAATTTCTTTATCATCGCGCTGGTTCTTTCTGGTATTGAAATGCATCTGGCTGCCACATCCGTTCAGTTTATTTTGCTTACATCGGCATTTTGTGCCATGCTTGTTTTTGGAAATAAGAAGTTTGTAGAGTGGGAATTAGTTGTCTTTCTGGGAATACTGGTAGGGATATCCGCTTTTTCAGGAGGCTTTTTATCTGAATACGTCCCTGGTAATAGCTTAAAATTTATTTTGTCAGCGTTACTTTTTGCTCTGGGAATACTTATGCTCAGGCCAGCCCGTGGACTTTCATCAGTAACATCAAGAGCGGGGCTGAAATACTGGAATGTAAGATCATTTGACGGTACTGCTTCGTATGCAATCAACCTGATTATTGTTCTGCCTGTGGTTTTAGTGTTCGGGTTTGTTGCAGGAATGGTTGGTATTTCCGGTGGCTCTTTTATTGTTCCCTTGCTGGTGCTTATTTGCAGAGTTCCCATGAAAAATGCTGTAGGAACGGCAAGTGCGTTGGTTGCCGTTTCAGCTTTAGCCGGTTTTACCGGACATGCCCTTGCCGGCCATTTTGATTACCGCGTTGCTGTTCCTCTTGCTATAGCCGGAGCTGTGGGTGGTTTGCTGGGAGGGAGTATTGCGATAAAATCAAAACCCGGGGTGCTGAAAATACTGTTTGCCGCCTCTTCGCTTATTGCAGCGGTAATCATGGGCATTAAGAGCTTCCTGTGAGCAATTCCGGTTCATTCAAAAAGGGAGACCGTATCCGTTAGCGATCGTCTTTCGGAATAGGAAAATGGTCTTTCTGTTTTTTGAACAGGACTGAATTTTTTTCAGTTCCCTTTGTGACTTTTCTACGACAAATCCTGCCTGCCGGGCATATTCGAACGAATAATCAAACTAAACGCCCTTTGGTGTCCGGAGGTTCGGTAAAATCTTTGAGTTCTCAAAGCAAAGGGAAACACGGATGATTCCCTTTCCTGTTCTTTAGCAGGCAGTGCCCATGATGACCGGTAGCAGGTCTTTACTTAACAGGGCTAAAGCTATCCCTTTAGTATTTTTCCCAACACGGTCTCCTTGTCCAGTTTTTTTGTGCAAAAGAACCAGTCGTAGCAGTGCATGTTTTCTTTATCCTCCATGCGGGCTTTTGCGACGCCGCACGATCCTGCCGTGGGGACAATCACGTCATCTCCCGGTCTCCAGTCGGCGGGAGTGGCGATGTTGAATTCATCTGCTGCCTGCAGGGCGATCACGATCCGGTACAATTCATCAAAATTTCGGCCCATGCTAAGAGGATAGTAGAGGATCGTTCTGACAATCCCTTTCGGATCGATCACAAATACGGCACGCACTGCTTTGGTGTTGCTTTCACCGGGCATGACCATCCCATATTTTTTTGCGACGTCCATGGTGATGTCTTCGATCAGCGGAAATTTAACTTCCACGTCTTTCATCCCCTTGTACTCGATCTTTTCCTTGATAGTCCGCAACCAGGCGATGTGGCTGTACAAACCGTCGACCGACAATCCGACAAGTTTGCAGTTAGCCTGATTAAACTTGCTTTCCAGCGTTGCAAAAGTCATGAATTCGGATGTGCAAACCGGTGTAAAATCGGCGGGGTGACTGAACAGGATAACCCAGCTACCTTTGTAATCGTGGGGAAAATTGATTTCTCCCTGGGTGGTAATTGCTTTGAATTCCGGAGCCGGTTCGCCGATACGTGGCATGGCAAAAGCTTTTTGTTCGATTGTTTGTTCCATGATGTTTGATTTTTTTGTGTTTAAAAAATTAACTGATTTTTGATTTTTGGACTTTGTGTTCGATGAATCGTCCGTTTATCTGCATCCGGACGTCTTCTATGATAAAGTTGTCGATCCTGCTTTATTGAACGATAATTTATTTTTCAAATGCTTCTCAGAACTGCAGACATTTCGGGCTTGTCGAGGTCTGCTCCGCCTTTGCCTTTATATTTGTCAGCGGGGTCGTATTGTACACCGAGTTTATCCAGAATTGGTTCAACAGCGGTTTGGTGAAGCTGCAAGCCGATGTCCCAGGGATCGTATCCCAGCAACAGGCCCGCCAGTTCTTCGTGGGTAAGGACGGGAATTCCGTATCCATCTTGTCCGTAAGTTTTTCCCGACATTTCGGCGATCACATACTGCCAGCGGTCAAGAAAGAAGGTACAGCCGGGACAATTAGCGATGATCAGATCCGGCTGAAAAGGTTCCATCGAGTCGAACTTTTTCTTACAGTTGCTCAAAGAATAACCCCTGTTCGATTTCAGCAGGTATTGCCTGAACCCGAATCCGCAGCAATGGCGCCTCTCCGGATAGTCGACCTGGGCGCCACCCCATTCGTCGATGAGCCCGGCCAGTACATACGGGAATTCGGCGCCGCCTATTCCTTTCGACGGAAATATTTTTGCGTAATGGCAGCCTATGTGATCGACTACTTTTAAAGGCTTTCCGGTTTGGCAATTGACAAGCCTTAGCTTGTTTTTACCTGCAATCTTTTTCCTGAATTTATAGATCAGGTCGCTGGTGTGAACCAGGTTTTTGGGAATTTCGAAGGTCATTCCTGTGGCACGTTTTAGCGCCTCCCGGATTTCTTTTTCCTTGTGAGGAAAGTTTTTCCAGGTTTCAAGGACTTCAATATAGATTCCGAATGAGGTCACACAGGAACAGGCAAAATTCTCATATCCTGCCTCGTTCATGAGGGCGAACTGACGTGCCACCACCGTCATGGTCGTTTCGAAAGGAATCACGCCCGAGTGGTAGGCGATTCCGGTACAGGTGGTTTGCCAGGCGTCGTCATAGATGTTTTTGCCTGCTACTTCCCGGATAATTTTCAGGAACAAATCTTCTGCTGCCGGGAAAAAATTCTGACGGATACAGCTCCGGACAAAGTAATAATGGTCATCGGCGATCTCTTTTTGGTAGGCTTCCCAAATCCGGTTCTTAGTTTCCTTCATCTTCGTTTCCGTTATACAGATAATCAAAATAGGGATCTTTCCCTTCGCTAAAGTCAATATTCAGATCACGGGCTTTCTGTGCCGACAAGTTCTCTATCAATTCGAATTGCCGCGTGGCGCCCGTCTCATCAAAGATCCGTTTAAGGTCAGCAAGCGACCTTCCGGAGGTTTGCCTCAAGGTGCCGCTTTGCTCTTTTTGATAACTGGTATTGAGACGATCAAGTACCTGAACCCGGTGTTCTTTTAACCAGTCCCACACCGGCCCTTGTTCCGGGTACATTTCTGTATCGACCTCGTCAATGTAAACACAATATCCGTATTTTAGGATATGGTCGCCGACAGTACGTTTAATGGCCAGTTGTTTCCGGCCCTGTTTGCTTTCCATAAAGAAACCTGTTTTGATGGAAAGTGCGCGGAGCGCCTGAACAATGTATCCCGGCGTATTGCCCCGGGGACAACGGGTTTTGCACGACAGGCACTCGCCGCAATACCAAATCGTGTCGGTTTTGAGAAGTTTTTCAATCTCAGTTTCATTTTCTTTTTGGACCGTGTCGACAATCATTCTGGGATCATATTCACAGAATTGGGCCGCGGGGCAAACGGCTGTGCAAACGCCGCAATTGATACAGGAATTCAATCCTTCCACGTAACGAACATCTTTGTTCAATTCCTCCAGCAGGCTCATACGGACTATTTTTTATTTTTTAATACGCCGGCGCGGACGTCATCCATTGTAAAGCCATATTGCCGGCGTAATCGTCCCAGTCTTTCCCCTGTTCTTTCGACGGGAATGTTCAGGTCGGTGGCAAGCTTCTCTGCGGGTATACCGTACTTGTCGGCGATAAACTGCAGGGTTTGGCTTCCGTTGATCTCATGATCGGCAAACACTGTTTCTGTCAGGCCATGATCCCGTTTATTCGACTGTGCAGGAAGAGAGACGACCGAGTCTTTTGGAATTTCTTTTTGCGCCTCTTTAGGGATTTCCTCCGGGGTCACCGTCCTGAGGATCTCCTGTTTGAATTTTCGGTTCAGGTGCAGCGATTCTCTTGGAATGATCTCAGGTTTTATCAATAACGGGAACGCGATCAGCAAGGTGCTGACAATAGTTAGCCCCGTTGCTGTCCATATTCGCATTGTTTTATTGGGGACCATTCGCCCGAAAATACAGACAATCATTTTCCAGTGCAGAATGATGTGGAAAAATAAAAGAACGAGAAAAACGATGCTGATAATCAGGTGAACGGATCCCCATTCATGTCTTGTTAAACCCATAAATTCAAGATCGACATCGCTCCCGTAGCGTTCATTCCTTTCGGTACCGGGAAGAAGGATATACTTGATCATCAACCCGATTCCTGCCATTGGCATGAGGAGTAAAAGCAAGATGATATCGATGCTTAAATTAAGTATTGATCGGTCACACCCGTTTTGTTTCATTGTCTGAGTTATTTTTCACGTTTATAGGGCCAGGCCATGATACCGCCTTCCAAAACTTTTACATTCTGATAACCGTTTGCCTGGAGCACCAGTGCGGCTTCGTAGCCGCGCAAGGAAATTTTACACCAGGTGATGATTTCCCTGGTTTTATCTTCCGGCATTTCATGCATCCGCTTGCGAAGCTGTCCCAGCGGGATGAGCCTTTCACCGATCCCCAGCCGCATTTGTTCGTATTCGTCAGGATTGCGGACATCCAGTAACACCATCGGTTCTTTATTCTTGTGTTTCTCCCTGAGTTGTTCGGCTGAGATTCCTTTAAAGAACCCCCTTAATTTGTTCTGCATGATGTGGGCAGTAGCTATACTGTGATCGACAGCCAGGGAGTAGGGGGGCGCATAAGGAAGATCGGCGTTGGCCATATCGTTGACCGTAAGAGTACCTTTTATGGCCATGGCCCAGATGGCAACCTGTTTGCTGACATCACCGGGGCCGATCACCTGTGCTCCAAGAACAATTCCGTCGAGTGTATCAACGACCAGCTTGGTGATCAGTAACTTTCCTTGCATAAAACCGGGTTTGTCGAGGCTGGCGTTGACAACTGTTTCGATATTGTTTAATCCGGCCTTTCGCGCGTTTTGCTCGGATAATCCTGTAGCTCCTACACCATAGTCAAACACTTTGCAAATACCGGTTTGAATGGTTCCGGGGAACCGGGCCACGTTTCCTGAAATTACATTTTCTCCCGCTACCCTGCCCTGCAGGTTGGCGAGGTCGCCGTAAGGTGCATGAACGGGATTGCCGGTAAGCAGATTTGGGATTTCAAGGCAGTCTCCCGCCGCGTAGATATCCGGATCGTTGGTCTGCATAAACTCATTGACGACAATTCCACCGGTTTGGCCGATCACCAGTCCCGCATTTTTTGCCAGTCGGGTGTTGGGAATGACGCCGATTGCTACAACAGCCAGTTCACAGGGAATTTCTGTGCCGTTTTGAAGCTTGACGCCGGCTAGTTTCCCGTTTTCGCCAAGAAATGCTGCCACGCCATTCTCCAGGATCACGTTCGCTTTGGTTTGCACATATCTTTCGACCAGCTTAGCCATTTGCTTATCCAGGAATGTAAGCAACTGGGGCAACAGTTCAATGATCGTGATCTCAATGCCAGCCAGGTGAAGCGCTTCGCAGGTTTCGATGCCGATCAGTCCGCCACCAATTACAACTGCTTTCTTTATTTTTCCCTCGTCTTTTACTTTTCGCAGGTAATCGGCATCCGGAAGTGACTGTAAGGGGGTAACCCCCTCCAGATCAATCCCGGGAATCGGAGGTTTTCGGGGCGTGGCACCGGTGGCAATGATCAGCTTGTCATAACCGGCGCTGCCTTTTTCACCCGTAATCAGGTCGGTAAACTCAACCTGTTTGTTTCGTCTGTCAATCACAGTGACTTCCGTGTTAACCCTTGTGGTGATGTTTTTCGCATTCAGAAAGAATTTTGAATCCCGGATCACACCGGCCGGAGAACACAACAACTGGTTCCGGTCGTCAAAGAAGCTGCCGATATAGTAGGGGTAACCGCAGGAAGCCATGGAAAGGTCCGAGGCTTTCTGAATGATGGTGATTTCGGCATGTTCATCCATTCGCCGGGCCTTTGATGCTGCTTTAGGTCCAGCCGCCGAACCGCCGATGACAATGATTTTTTTTGTGCTCATAAGGTCTAACGATTAAGGGAATATGCATTTAATTTAAAAGTATAAGTCTCTTTCTCCGTTCTTAATTCTTAAAATCCGGTCGCTGATTTTAGTTGTCAAATCACTGTCAGCAAGTTTATTCAGCTTGCTGTTTATGACCTGCCAACCCTTCTCTTTGACTCTTTCTGAAGCATAATCAGCCAAATATTCAGTTAACGTGAGGATCGCGTTGGGGGTGCAAAAATTATGGATAAAGCCGGGGACCGACATCTCCATAAAATGTTCGCCGGTTCTGCCCAGCCGGTAGCAAGCCGTGCAAAACGACGGAATGAAATCCTGGTCAAGGAGTTCATTGATCACTTCGTCCAGTGTGCGGGAGTCGTGAATGAAAAACTGTTCCTTGTTCAGATTCTGCTCTTCATTCAAACTTCCGGCGTATGCTCCGATTTCGATCTTCGTTCCGCCGTCGATCTGGGAAACCCCGTATTGCATCACTTCTTTCCGTAGCGCAGGGGATTCCCTTGCAGTTAAGATCATTCCGGTATAAGGCACAGCCAGTCGCAAGATGGCAACAAGCCGGCCGAAATCCTGGTCGTTTACAATGTATTGGCCGGAAATATTTGCCTGCGAAGCACTTTTTATGCGCGGGAACGAGATCGTGTGGGGACCGACATTGTAACATGCTTCAAGGTGGTTCGCGTGGCGAACAAGCCCCATTACCTCAAACCTCCAGTCATATAATCCAAACAGGGCGCCGATGCCAACGTCGTCAATGCCGGCTTCCTGAGCCTTGTCCAGCGCAATGATCCGGTTTTCATAATTTGTCTTCCTGCCTGCCAGATGATAGTGTTTGTAGATTTCCGGATGATAAGTCTCCTGAAAGATCTGATAAGTCCCGATCCCGGCCTGTTTTACTTTTTTGAAACCGTCAATTTCCAATGGCGCAGCATTGATATTGACTCTTCTGATCTCTCCTTTGCCTTTTTTTGTAGCGTAAACCGTTCTGACCGTTTCGGCGATGAAGTCGGCAGAGTAATCAGGATGTTCACCGTATACCAGGATCAGGCGTTTTTGTCCCGCATCTTCCAATGCTTCCACTTCTCTGATCAGTTCTTCGTTCGAAAGTGTTTTCCTAACCGCTTCGGTATTGCCGGTTCGAAATCCACAGTAGATGCAGTTGTTCGTGCATTTGTTGCCGACATACAAAGGAGCAAATAGCACGATTCGTTTTCCGTATATTTTCTCTTTTAACTGAAGCGCTCCCTGTTTGATTTCATGGATCAGATCAGGATCGGAGGCATTGATCAGGGTGGCCGTTTCGTCAAGCGTGAGCCTTTTCTTCTCCAGCGACTTGGCGATGATTTTCCTTACCTGGCCGGCCGATGGGGTGGCTTTATCGAGATAATCCAGAATCTCCCCCGGATCGATAAAGGGGGTCATCGGTTTATCTTCAACAGCATATTTTTCGGGCGTGAACTGCATCTGTGAACGGATTTAATAGTTGAATCGGCCATCATCGACGGTATTGTGCATCTTTTGAATATTCTTTTCCAGCCAGCCGTATTTATGCGTGTCATGAACATCGAAGGAAGGTACATAGGGCTTGATGTCTAGCACCGGTGTGCAGTCGATGATATCATGATTGCGGATATACAGGTAGTTGTCTTCTATTCTTTCAAGGCGTACAACAGAAAGTCCAATAGGATTGGGACGCTGCGGCGACCGTGTTGCAAAAACCCCGCGCAGGTGCTTATCCAAAAAGGGAGTGACCAGCAGATCCTCTTTTTTTGCCAGGTGCATATGGAACAAAACGTAAATATGGGAAAAGCCTTCCAGATCCTTTAACCCTTTTGCAAATTCATGAAAGATTTCGATGGAAGCAAAATCGTCAGCTGCATTCTTGCGGGAAGCAGCAGGCTGGATTGGTGTGCCTTCCGTGGTCAGATAGGGAGAGTGCACGATCCCGATGGCCTTGTAGGCTATGTAATACATTGATTTTAGATTTTGAGGTTAATATCAATCGCTTTTCGTACGAAATCAGGAACATGGCAGGGCTTCCAGTTCTCTTTTTTAACAAAGGCCAGTTCCGTTTCTGCTTCGTTAATCAATTCCTTCTGTTCGTTGTACAGCTTATAGCTGAACCAGATCCGGGCGCCTTTCACGGCTTTTAGTGTGGTTTTTGCTGTCAATACGGCATCATAGTGAGTGGTTTTCAGGAACCGGAAGTTCATCCGGGTCACCGGGAGCATATAGCCGGCATCTTCGACCGACTTATACGAGATGCCGATGCTGCGAAACAATTCCCAGCGCGCTGCCTCATAGTATTTGACATAGTTGGCGTGGTGCATGGTTCCCATTTGATCGGTATCGGGGTACATGACCCGAAAGGTATATTCATACTCAATCATGGTACTGTTTCTAAAGTTGAGCGCCTTCGTTTTTATGATTCAAAATGCCGTCTACCAGACTGGAAAAGGCCTTTTTTACTTCCTGGTCTTTGACTAAAATATTCAGATTTCCCTCATCGCAGCTTTGACAAATATTTTCGTTGACAGGTATTTGTGAAATCAGCGGAATTGCAAACAACTCGGAGAGTTTCTTTCCCCCACCTCGTCCAAAGAGAAAGTACTTCTCGTCAGGATGTTTGGATGGTGTGAACCAGGCCATATTTTCCACAATCCCCAGGATCGGCACGCCAACATGTTCGTTGCGAAACATGGCAATGGCCTTTTGAACATCGTCAAGGGCGATCAGTTGCGGAGTTGTGACGATGACGGATCCGCTGATCTCATACTGCTGAAGCAAGGTGAGGTGAATGTCGCCTGTTCCCGGGGGGGTGTCAATGATCAGGTAGTCCAGATTTCCCCACATGGTTTCATTCATCAGTTGTTTTAAAGCGTTCGAAGCCATTGGACCTCTCCATAATACCGCCTGCTTTGGATCGATAAGGAAGCCAACCGACATCACTTTTATTCCGAAACGGACAAAAGGTTCAATCAGCGTTTTGCCCTCGTGCTCAACGGCGGCCGGGTGCTCGTTCTGTAAATGGAAAAGTGTTGGAACAGACGGGCCATAGAGATCGGCGTCCATTAACCCGACGGAGTAACCTTCCAACGCAAGCGACAATGCGAGTCCAGCCGCGACTGTTGATTTTCCGACCCCGCCTTTGCCCGAAGCCACAACGATCATGTTATTGATGTTGGACAGCTTTATTTTTTCAAAAGGCGTCGATTTGGATACATTCTTTTCGGTCATCTTCTTTTTCTTATTTTTTTGAGTTTTCCAGACAGTAGTTTTCGCTGCAGCGCTGATAATTTGTCTATGAAAAGAATACCTTCCAGATGATCATACTCATGCTGAAAAATGCGTGCCGGCATACCGTCGAGTTCTTCTTCAATGGTGTTGAATGATAAATCCTGATACCTGACCCTAATTTTAGCAGGCCGGTACAGATCCTTGTAAATTTCCGGAATGCTCAGGCATCCTTCGTTACAGATCACTTGTTCGTCATTTATTTCCAAAATCTGAGGGTTAAGATACACCTGTTCAATCTTTTGGGTCGAAGGATCCTCCTTTGCAAGTGGAGTGGTATCTATGATAAAGATTTTCTTCAGGAGGCTGACCTGGGGTCCTGCAAGTCCTATACCCTTTTCGCGCTTGAGCGTTTCAAACATGTTTATTGATACCTGATCTGGCAGGTCTTCCGGATGAACGTCATATGAAATCTGACGAAGAATGGGAGAGCCATATAATACAATCGGTAATGTCATTGCCTGGCAAAATTTCGGATATAAAAGTGATTGTTATTGTAGTTCACCCTTTTAATGTATTTTCCATGGAGAAGCAAATCCAGCGTGATCGGGTCGGCGTGATCTTTCCTGAGCAATTCAGTCATGGTATCTTCCCTGATTGGATGCACCGTGCAGATATTGACAATATCCTCGATCGCATTTCCCGTGAAGCCGGTATTAACGCCTTCAAAACCCAATAAGAGTTCAGGATGCAGCTCCGCTTCAGTATAAATCTGAAACGCTTCATTGACAGTCGTTTCATCAGCTCTCATTACAGATGGCAGTGCAGGTGGTCGGGTTGGGACCGAGATATAAGCTTTTTGGGGATTGATTTGACGAATGAGGGATGCCGTCTCGTTTAACAGATTGGGCTGATCGTTTACTCCCATAACGAGCATGGTTTCGGAGACGAGTACCCCTTTGTATTCCAGGGAAAAGCTTCTCAGTCCCTCGGTATACCGTTTGAAAGAGAGGTCGGGATGAGGGCGGTTCAGCTTGTCCCAGATCGTTTCACTCCCGGTATCAACTTTTACCGACACCCAATCGGCGAGCGCCAATTCCTTTCTGACATTCGGATCGTAGAGGAGAGATGCATTGGTGATAACAGCTATGGGAATACCAAAATCCTTCAGTCTTTCAATAGATTTGCCGAGATTGAGATCTAAGGTGGGTTCTCCGTTTGAGACGAAAGTCAGGTAGTCTGGCTTTTTTGTTAGTTTGCCCAGGTGTTTCCCCACTTCTGCAGCTATTTTAGCCGGCTCATAAAATTTCTCCCTGCTGATACTGAATTTTCGGGTTAGGCCAACCTGGCAATAAATACACGAATAGGAGCAGACTTTTCGTGAAACAATATTGTTTATTCCCAGGCTGTTGCCCAGTCGTCGGGAAGGTATCGGTCCGAAGCTGATCATTTCTTCTGTTTTAAAGGTTCATTAATTTTCACAGGTATGAAAAACCTGGCGGTAAACAGAGGCAATTTCTTTTGCTGCTGCCGATTCGGGTGCCCATTCCGCAATACTTTTGCAGTGAAGCATGGCCTCCACAATTTTAGCATCAAAGGGAATTTTGCCAATCACCGGAATATTCATTTCCAGACACCACTCCTCGATCTGCATCGTCACATTTTTGTTCAGATCAAATTTATTGAGCACGACAAAGGAGGGGATCTTAAACCCGAAGGTAAGTTCCACAATCCGTTTCAGGTCATGAAAGCCGGAGCGTGTTGGCTCAGTAACAATGATTGCTTTGCTTGTTCCCGTCAGGGAGGAAATTGCCGGACAGCCGGTTCCAGGGGGACCATCGATAATAATCGTTTTAAGTCCGGTCATGGACGATATTTTTCGGGCCTGTTCGCGCACCACGTTAACCAATTTGCCTGAATTCTCTTCTCCGGGGGCCAGCCGCGCGTGAACCATAAAACCGTTTCGGAAAGCTCCGGAGTACCAAAAGCTTTTGTCGCTTTCTATCATGCTGATTGCCCCGAAAGGGCATATCCGTGAACAAAGCCTGCACCCGTCGCACGAGGTTTCCGAAATGACGACTTGTCCGTTCTTATATGAAATGGCATCGAAACGGCAATAATCAATACAAGCGCCACAGTTGGTACAATGTGCCGGGTCAATAACCGCTTTCACTCCAGTGACAAATCGCTCCTGGAAATCCTGGTCAGGCAAAAGCACCAGGTGCAGATTAGCGGCATCGACATCACAGTCGGCGACGACAACTTCCGTGCCGAGCGTAGCAAAAGCTGCGCTCAAACTGGTTTTTCCGGTTCCACCCTTTCCGCTGAGTATGGCTAATTCGAACATGACAAATGATAATGTGTGATCCTTGTTAGCAGATTCCAGAATATTTTTTCGTAAGCAGAATCTTCCTTTGCCAGGATTTTACCCTCGGAGTATATTTGTGCAATCTTCTTGTCAAAGGGAATTTCCAATAAGAGAGGAATCCTGGTTTCTTCGAGCCAGTGATACATTTCCTGATTTCCGAGACCGGCCCTGTTAATTATCACCCCCAGGGGCTTTTTGAGTTTTTGTACTGTTTCAGCCGACAACTTGAGATCGTGCAGTCCGAAAGGTGTGGGTTCGGTGACCAGAATCACGAAATCAGCCTGTTCAATGGTCGCAATAAAAGGGCAGGATATCCCCGGAGGTGAATCCATTAGAGTGAGGTTTTGAGGGTCTGTTTCCCTGATTGCCTTTTTTATGACCGATACGGGAGAATACACGCCTACCTCCGAGCGGCCTTCAATAAGCCGGGCATTCCCGTTATAAGCGAAAGTGGTGACTTTTCCCAGAAGTTTCGGTAATTCCGCAATGGCTCCTTCTTTACAGGCATAGCTGCATGCGCTGCAATCGTGGCATAAATCAGGGATTACCTTTATAAAGGCGTTTTGAGGCAAAAATACGATCGCATTGTAATTGCAATACTCAAAACACTTGCCGCAGAAGGTGCATTTTTTTGAATTAATGACCGGCACCCGCTGGAATACCTCGCGGGTGAATTGTTCCCTGCCGGAAAAGAACTCCGCCACGTTGGGTTCTTCTGCGTCGCAATCGACCAATGTCACGGATTCATTTGATTGCTGTGCCACCCAAAACAGGTTAGTTGCCACGAAAGTCTTTCCCGTTCCTCCCTTCCCGCTTGCTATCGCTATTTTCATTAATGATCACAGGCATTTGCGCCTGTTACCAGCGATTGTTGCAGCCAGTCTGAAACGAGTTCCCCTGGGCTCTTAGGCTCAGCCCCTACGTGAACCTGAATGTTCTGTGCTGTGAAAAGATTAACGGCCCTTTGCCCCATACCTCCGGCGATGATTTCGGTAACACCTCTTTCTGCCAGCCAGGCCGGAAGTAAACCGGGTTCGTGAGGCGGCGGGGCAACCCGTGTCTCGTTCAGAATCTCAAATCCGTCTGTTTCCAGAAGAGCAAATTGCTGGCAATGCCCGAAGTGCTGACACAACCGGCCGTTTTCCAAAGGTATGGCAATTAAGTGTTTCATAATTATTAGTATCAAGAATCAAGATTGATTTAATTCATTGGCTGAGGCCGTACCCAAAAAGCCAGGTACGGCCTGTTAAAAGGCTTACCAATTTCCTCCGGAGCGAAAACCTCCACCCGATCTGAAGCCTTTCCTTAAACCCCGTCCTTTCCCCAGGCCCCTCCCTTGACCTGGTTGAGGGGAAGGCATTTGGTTTTGTGGATTTTCCTGAGCTGCCTTTCCTCTGTTCCCGGGATTACATAAACCCATTCTTCTGCCGGTCATTGGGCCCTGCTCATCAGGGCCCTTTCTGTTTAATCCTGACATATTAACCTCCATTTCTAGTTTTTACCGTCGAGTAAACCAATAATGTCATTTATTTCTTTCTCCGGATCGGGTAGTACAATTAGTTGGATCTGAAGCTGATCAAATACAGCCTTCACCTTTGCCCCGAATTCTCCGGAAATTACCTTCTTCGCGCCTTTCGAAGCGACCAGTTGAACGGAAGCAGGTCCGGCCCCTTCAACATGATCCTTGTTTGGGTTGGGAAGAAATTCGACCGATTTTGAATCCGTGTCATAAATGACAAAGTAAGAACACCGTCCAAACCGGCTGTCCAGTTTGGATGTGAGTGCATTTCCTGTTGATGTAATTGCTATCTTCATATGTTTAGTATCAAGTATCCGGAGAAAAAATTAGATTAAAATTCCATTGCGGGTCATCGGCGTGTTGCAATCGGGACATGTTACTTCCGAGCAGTTTGACGGCGCATCGTTTCGCTTCTTCCCGCATTGCAGGCATATAAAAATATCCTTGTCTTTTGCTTTATATTCGTTTTCAGAATACTGTTCGATATGAGAAGAGCCACAGAGCGCACAACCAACCACTTCCTGATCTTTCTGAGGATGGTTAAACAAACATCCGCAACTCTTGCATGTATACCATTCGCTGTTAAAATAAACCTTGCCTCCTTCAAAAACAATGGGACTTCCGTTAACAAATGCCTGTGCTATTTTCCTGCGGGCACTTTCATAAATGCGGGCGAAGGTTGGGCGGGAAATCTCCATCACTTTTGCAGCTTCAACCTGCCCCATCAGTTCAAAATCGCTTAGCCGGATTGATTCATATTCTTCATAATTAAACACAACAGGCTGTGTTTCGTTGGTTGCCCCAATGGGTTTGAAACCTTTAAAATGGGGCGGATTATTCACTTTCCGTATTCTTTTTGGTCTTGGCATAATAGTTAAGAGCAATTGATCGATACAAATATAAAGATCATTTGCTTTAAAAAAAATTTTTTTTGAATTTTTTTATTTATTCTAATGATTTGGGTCCGAATTGTGAGAGTATGCTTGCAAAGCAATGACGATTAGATTGGACAATTTAGACTTTTGCTTATTTTTACAAAAGATCACAAAACTAAAAACAACTGACTTATGAAACGGATTTTAAGCGTACGGAGATTTTGCCTTTCGATGGGCTTAGTTCTTGTTGTTTGGAGTTTTAACTCCATAGCAGTTGGTCCGGGTATCAGGATTATTGATGAAGAAAAACTTTCGGTTACGGAAATGTCGGTTCCTGCAGGTCAAGAAGGGTTTAATCCGGTGGCAATTGCGGGGAAATGGAACTGGGTGCAAGGCCAGCAACTGGAGGTATTTGCCGATGGCACCAGCAAAACCTGGCTCAATGGCTCGCAGATCAACTCCGGCACCTGGGTCTGCACCGACAAGAACGAGCGGCGCTATACCTTCCGTCATAACCAGGGAGGCTGGGTCGATCATCTTGTGTTGTCGTCCGACTTCAACACATTAACCGGACAGAACCTCCAGGGCTTCGTGCTGACCGGAACACGGATCGAATAAACCCTCACCCAACCATCAGCGAAGGAGCACCGAACCATCACCGAACGATCAGCGAAGAATCGGGAGTCTAAACATATTATCAGGCCTAATGTTCAGGGTTTGGATATAGGGCAGGCACCTTATCCAAACCCTGATTTTTATAACCGCTTTATTTTAGTGGTGAAAATGAATCACTGCTCCTGATCATTTTTAAGGAACTCTTTTAGCACAACAGCGTGATTGATTGCCGGGTCTTTAGCACCGTACACCAATGTTACAACTTCCTTGTTCGCAAGGGTCTTCAATCTTTGTAGTTCTTTTGTTTTTGAGGCCAATTCCATCCGATACAGGAGTCTAAATTCCTGAAAACGTTCCTCCTGATGGTCAAACCATTTGCGAAGTTCCGGCGATGGTGCGATTTCCTTGTTCCACTCGTCAAGCCTTGCGTCCTTTTTAGAAATACCGCGGGGCCAAAGTCTGTCAACCAGGACACGATAACCATCACTATCTGTGGGTTCATCGTAAATCCGTTTGATATTAATTTCCTCCATTTGACATTTTTTATTGCGGTTGATAACGACCTGAAAGGCTTATGTCGCTGTTTTTTCTGTATTATTCCATTTCATCCAGAGCAATTAATGAATGCGCATAAGCGCCTCCTGCCCGCATTTCGGATGCCACCCAAATCGCCTCCATAATTTCCTCTTTACTGGCCCCTTTTCGCAAAGCTTGCCTGGTGTGCGACTTGATACAATAGGGGCATTGTGTGACATGCGCAACCGCCACAGCGATCAGTTGCTTCGTTTTTTCAGGGAGGGCTCCTTCTTTAAAAACTGTTTTGCTGAAATTGTTCCAGGCTTCCATAACTTCAGGAGCTAAAGCCGTTCTTTTATCGGCGAGTTCTTTCGTTACTGTTGGGTATAAATTTTTGTTTTCCATTTTATTTTAACATTAAAGCTCACTTCTTCCAATTTTTCCAACACAGGTAATTTTTATAAAAAGACAACAAAGTCTTTTTATAAAAGTTTAAATATTTGTATCCCGAAACTCAATTATATCGGCAGATCTTATTTCATCTTTCGTTATGCTCTTCGTGACTGTCACCATATTCAGGGATGCATAGCCTCGAATTATTCGATTCCGCAAACAAAATGGAGATTTGGACCGTTATTTTCAAAGCGCAATCTGTATTAACCCGCACAAAAGTTTTCAGATATGGACAAAAAATTAAACAAGTACAGCGAAAAAATTACACAGGATGAAAGCCTCCCGGCCGCCCAGGCAATGCTTTATGCAATAGGCATGAATGAAAGCGATCTCAGAAAAGGACAGGTTGGTATCGTGAGTACCGGTTTCCAGGGAAATCCCTGCAACATGCATCTGAATGGATTGGCAGAGCAGGTAAAAAAAGGGGTGGACAACGAGAATGGCTTGTACGGTTTAATTTTTCATACCATCGGAGTGAGCGACGGTATAACGAATGGAACGGAAGGTATGAAATATTCGTTGCCTTCAAGAGAGATCATAGCTGACTCGATAGAAACAGTTGTAAGCGCACAGTTTTACGACGCAGTGATTCCTATTGTAGGTTGCGATAAAAATATGCCCGGCGCCATGATCGCTCTGGGACGCCTTAACAGGCCGTCAATTCTGTTGTATGGCGGCACCGTTAGAAAGGGACGGTGGAAAGGTGAAGACCTGAATATTGTATCGGCGTTTGAAGCTTATGGCGAGCGGCTTAAAGGAGCTGTTTCAGACGAAGACTATGCCGGAATTATAAAAAATTGCATCCCGGGTGCAGGTGCCTGTGGAGGCATGTATACAGCCAACACGATGGCTGCGGCCATCGAATGTATGGGTATGAGTTTGCCCTATTCTTCATCCAATCCGGCAATGAGTAAGGAAAAAGGATTGGAGTGTGCGCAGATTGGGAGAGCCATCAATCACCTTCTGAAAGAAGATATCAAGCCAAAGGACATCATGACCAGACAGGCGTTTAAAAATGCCATCACGTTAATCATGGCATTGGGAGGATCGACAAATGCAGTGATCCACCTGATTGCTATGGCAAAGGCAGTAGATGTTCCTTTGAATATCAATGATTTTCAGGTAATAAGCGATAAAACGCCTTACCTCGCAGACTTAAAACCCAGCGGAAAGTATTTATTCGAGGATCTGCATCAGGCAGGAGGGATTCCTGGTGTAATGAAATTTCTCCTGAAAGAAGGATGTATCGATGGCAACTGTTTGACAGTCACGGGAAAAACACTGGGGGAGAATCTGGAAGCAGCAGCCGATTTGACTAAAGGACAAAAGATTATCAGGCCTTTTACAGAACCGATCAAAAAAAATGGTCATTTACAGATTCTCTTCGGAAATCTTGCTGAAGACGGAGCTGTGGCTAAAATTACAGGCAAAGAAGGTGAAGTCTTCGTCGGTCCGGCCAAAGTATTTGAAGATGAATTTGAGGCTATAAAAGGTATTCAAACGGAAGTATCGACGGGAGATGTAATCGTAATCCGGAATTCAGGTCCGAAAGGTGGCCCCGGTATGCCTGAGATGTTAAAACCTACCGGTGCAGTCATAGGCGCAGGGCTTGGAAAAGATGTGGCGCTGATCACCGATGGCCGGTTTTCGGGTGGTTCTCATGGCTTTGTTGTTGGCCATATTACCCCTGAAGCTTCAGAAGGAGGGCTGATCGGCTTATTGCGGGATGGCGATATGATTACCATTGATGCCATTCACAATCGTTTGGAAGTTAACCTCAGCGAAAGCGAAATAAGTATCCGGCGGAAAACGTGGAAAAAACCACCTTATAAGGCAACCTCCGGTATATTAAAAAAATACATCAGCCTGGTATCGAGCGCATCTGAAGGTTGCACGACTGATGATTAGAAATTTCGGATTGTTTCCATCATGGCAAATGGCAGGAAACCACCGAATGAAGGTTTCGGACTTACTTTTTTGTCCAGCGGTACTTGATCAGAAAGTCGAAATCACGTTGGCACGATGCAAAGATATCGCCTTTTGTTTCCTGTTCTACCGTCAGGTCTTCCAGCCCATACTTGCCGGCCAGTTTAAAGAGTTCATCGTAGGGGACATCGCCTTTGCCAAGCTCGCAATATCCTTGTCCTTTTTTGAAATCGGACGCATGCCAGCTCAAAAACCTCCCGGGATATTTGCGATGGTATTCCAGAATGTCACCTCCCCCGTTTATGGTGTGGCCCAAATCCATCTGAAAAAAGACCAGTTCGGGATTTGTGTTTTGCAGTAACACGTCCAAAATAATCTGTCCTTCCATTTCTTTGAACTCGGCGTGGTGGTTGTGGTATCCGAATTTTACACCGCCGTCTTTGCACATTTCTCCGATTTTGTTGAATTGGCCGGCAAGACGCTTCAATTCGTCCAAAGTTTTTGCCGGGAGCCAGGACTGTACCAGGTGTTTTCCTCCGGCATCATTCATGTCGGCTATGCCTTTGCGCCAGTAGTCCCATTCCTTCGCCTGAATGTCGGCAGGTAAAAAACCGGTACCGCAATGGGTGCCTGAGAGTTTCATCCCCTGATCTTCCAACATCCGGCTCCATTCGCTGAGGCTCTTATCCAAAAAGTTCCCGTTGTAGCCGTAAGCTTCGGCATAAGCATATCCCATGCCGGCAATTTTTTTCAAACTTCCATCAATGTCTTTTTGCAGGAAATCCTTAATGCTGTACAACTGAATGCCGATCCTGTTTTTATGCCTGTTATCGTTCGGGCCTGCGGCCATTGCCTGTTTGATTCCGGAGAAAGCGGCAGCGCCGATTAATATCCCGTTGCCAATAAAAGTTCTTCTGTCCATTATTTCGGGTTTTCAAATACTCTATAAATATACCGGTTTTATTTATTATAGGACCTATTGAGGCAAAGTATAATGAATGCAATCTTTTTCTTACTTTTGAAGAATGGTACAGAACAGTACAGAACAAACTTCATTTGGCAACGCTGGAAATTTTCCGTTAAAGATTTTAGAATGAAACGAACATGTTGCTTCACAACGCTTCGGAGGATGATCGTAATTTTCCACAACATGGAGTTTCCATTCGATCATTAAAGTATGAACCTATGAAAAAAAATGCGACGATTACATTGTGCCTGGCCGTTTGGCTCTTATTGGGTTGTACCCGCCCTGAACCCGGTCACCGGCACATGTCACATTTGCTGGGTCTGTATCCGCTGGCACAGTTCACCCCGGAAAGTCCGGAGTTGTTTAAAGCCGCCCAGGCCACCATCGAACGCAGGTTGTCCTGCGGAGGCGGTCATATCGGCTGGAGTCGCGCCTGGATCGTGAATATGTATGCACGCTTACAAAACGGGGACAAAGCTTACGAAAACCTGACGGAACTCTTCCGGAAATCAACCCTGCCCAACCTGTTCGATAATCACCCACCCTTCCAGATTGACGGGAACTTTGGCGGCACGTCGGGTATCGCCGAGATGCTGCTGCAAAGTCACTGCGGCGCACTCGATATCCTTCCTGCTTTACCGGCAGCCTTTCCGGAAGGAAAGATCAGCGGCATCTGCGGACGTGGCGGATTTGAGGTGTCAATGGCCTGGACAAAAGGAGCATTATCGTCGCTGGAGGTGATCTCGCGTGCAGGCGGACCGCTGACCATCCGGTACGGGGGCAAGACTTTTAAAGGAGAAACCAAAGAAGGAGAAGTGCTGCGCCTGAACGGGGATCTGGAATAAGAAAGGGTCAAAACTCACGAGGAGAAATGATCCGTTTTTGTCTTTCCGGGAACAGTTTTTAAGGCGTATACCGCACGAGCCGGATGGAAATGTATCATTCGAGTTGTATAATTCAATCGTTCCTTCTATCTTCCCGATCGTTAGCCAGGTTCTGTCTTTCGTCCTCATCAAGGCACAGTGTGGTTACAAAACCGTTTCACCTCTTTGAAAGCCAGTTCGGTCTCCAACATTTTACGCGATAACCATAATAGGCATAATAAACCAGGTAAATATAGCATGGTAACAGAATCCAGTATGCGGTACGTGAATCGAATTGATCCGAAAAGTACCCATAAATAATGGGTACGATCGCACTTCCGCATAAACCCATAATCAGTATAGATCCCCCCATTTTAGTAAATCGGCCCAGGCCGTTTAATGCAAGTGGCCATATCGTTGAATACATCAATGAATTGGAAAGTCCCAACAATACAAGAACCCAGATTGACAAATCGGTGGTATGACCAAGAAAATCTGTCTGCCCATGCACAAAGAAGAATAGGAGGTTCAATACAACAGCCGATGTAGTTAATATGCGCAATAAACTGAGATGATTAATAAATTTTGGAATTAGAATAATTCCTAATACAAAACCAAACATCGTTATCGCTAAAATATATGACGGAAACACTTTCGCTTCCAATAAAGGCATATTCAATGACTGAGCATAGCCGATCACCGTATTTATACCGGTGACCTGTGAGCCTACATGTAGAAATATCGCAACTGCTCCTAGAATTAAATAAGGAAACTGAACAATCCCTGTTTTATCGGAATTCGCCGTGGCTATTTCAGTATTTTCATTATTGATGTCTATCTCGGGTAATACGGAAAATCTGATCATCAATCCGAGACCGAAAAAAATAACCGACATACTGGCGTAAGGGACAATCACTCTTCGGACCAAAGCATCCAATGTCGCACTTCTTGTTGCATCGTCCATGAGCGGAATCTGCTGAAACAGCTCTGTGTCAGTAGGCCTCAGGATTGCAGCAGCTAATAATAACGGAGCAACGATCCCTGCAAATTTATTACAGACGCCCATAATGCTCATCCGCTGCGCTGCACGTTCATGCGAACCGATCATAGTAATATAGGTATTTGCCGCGGGTTGCAGTATCGCCAGGCCTGTTCCTATCGAAAAGAGCCCGAAAAGGAATATCCCGTACATTCTGGTAAGTGCAGCAGGTACAAAAATCATAGCTCCCAACGATAATATCCAAAAACCAATCATGATCCCCTTTTTGAATCCAACCTTCGCCAATAAATATCCTGCAGGTATTGCCATTACCAGATAAGCAATGTAAAAAGCAAAGGCTACAAACAAGGACTGGACATTATTTAATTCACAGGCAATTTTGAAATACGGTATTAAGATGGCATTTATCCAGGTGGTAAAGCCGAATATAAAAAATAATAAAGCTATTAACAGGATTGAAATCACGATAGTCCGCCCGGACAAGGAATTAATATTTACCGCTTCAAGTTTATTTTTCATAATTTCAGGTTGATCAGTATTGTAATGCATACAAAGTATTTAATGTCACATTTTCTTACTATATCGAACTACTATCGTTTTGACTATGAAAATAATAAGTAGGTACGTGACTTAAAAAAAAGAATTCTCTCCTTTTTTAAAGAGAATTCTTCATAAAATTGCCCATGCTATTTTTTTCTTACAGTTTTATATAATTTGTGCCGTAAGGACTTCTCTGAGGACGGAAAAGCATCGCGTTTGCCTCATCATCATTTTTAAATTTTTCCTTTTCAGGATCCCAGAAGAGCTTTCTTGAAAGTTTCATCGCGATGTCGCTTAAAAGACAAACGGTGCCGCTGCGATGTCCAATTTCAGCGGTTGAAATAGGCAGTTTTCGGGATTTGATGCATTCGAGCCAGTTCCCGTGCTGGTCTTCTGCTTTATATAAATGAATTTCATTCTCCTGAATAACGGAAGTGAGAATTTTTGGATCGCTGGCGTTGAGTATTTTGGCGTTTTTTTCAATCGGGACAGGGTCGCTTGAAGTAACCCGGCGAGTTCCCGGTCCGGCAGTTATCCAGCCCTCAGTACCTTCATACTTTATTAAGACAGGGTATTCGGAATTCGTAAAACAGGTAATGCCATTTGCATATTCGTGTTTTACCATGAAATCGCCATGAACATCCCATAAGCCCGACTTTGGAAATTCTGCAACGGCTTCAATCGAAACCGGACCGGTATACTCAGTATCCATTCCCCAGGCAGCCAGATCGAAATAGTGCTGAGCTGTACCCGTAATTGCACCTGCACCAAACTGATGGCGTCTCAGCCAACCCGGGCGACTATAATCATTTTGCGGGTGTACTCCGATCTCAGTGTAATACACTTCTGGTGTTGAGCCAAGCCACATATCGTAATTTAAGTTGTTGGGAATGGGCATTTCAGCAGCCTCCGGACCGGAAGGATCACCTGGAAAACCAACCCTCACAGTGTGCAACTTGCCGATTCTTCCGTTTCGTACCAATTCGGCTGCAATTCGAAACTGAGGGGATACACGGTGCTGAGTACAAACCTGTAATATTCGTCCTTTCTTTTTTACGATATCGCACATGAGCCTGCCTTCGGCAACCGTCAAAGAAAATGGCTTTTGCAGCATAATGTCTTTACCTGCAAGGGCAGCTTCAATGGCTGGTTGGGCATGCCAGTGATCGGGTGTACTGATTACTACTGCATCAATGTCCGATCGTAATAACATTTCCCGGTAATCACCAAACATTTTAGTATTAGTGTAGTCGCTTTTGCCGGTTTTGGTCGCGTAATGCTGATCAATCTTATCTTTCCCGTCTTTCATACGCTTACTATCCAGATCACTGCAGGCAATGACTCTGGCGATATCGAATTTTAGAACCGCAGGAAGGTCTAAACTCATTGCAATCCTGCCACATCCGATCTGACCGATATTAATTTTGTCGCTCGGAGGATTCTTACCAATTACATGCGAGGGAATGATTGTAGGAACAACAAACGATCCGGTAGTGGTTACCACTGCGTTTTTTAAAAACAATCTTCGTTTCATTTTTCAGGTTTATTTAGTTTATTGATAATTTTTATTGCAGCAAAACGATCAAGAAAAAGGACGGCATTGTCATGTTTCCTCAGTATTGAAGCCGGGCAAGAGGTGTCTATTTCTCCTGTCAGCGTATTATAAACAGCCTCTGATTTGCGTTCGTCAGGTACGGTGCAACATAACACTCTACAGTCCATTATTGCTGATATTGTTAACGTCACAGACTTTGCCGGGACGCGGTTAATCGTCGGAAACCAGCCTTCGCCCACCTGTTGCATTCTGCAGGCCTCATCCATTTCAACCACTTTTAGATATTCAGGATCATTGAAATCTGCTACGAAAGGATCGTTAAACGCGATATGCCCGTTTTCCCCGATGCCAATGCATGCCACATCAACAGGGTTTTCTTTCAGCAATTTTGCATATCGTTTGATTTCGGCATGAATGTCTTCCGCATCTCCGTTTAAGTAATAAACGTTCTTAGGTTTTACCTTTTCGGCGATGCGTTCTCTGAGAAATTTTCTGAAACTCGCAGGATGCTGGTCTGATAAACCGATGTATTCGTCGAGATGAAAAAGATTTATTTTTGTCCAGTCCAGTTCTTTTTTAAGTAGAACCTCATGTAACGGGAATTGTGAGGCCCCTGTCCCCAGAATAAGATTGGCATAACCTTTTTCCGTTAATGCCCGGTTCAGGTTTTCAGCAACGAAGGAGGCTGATTCCTTCCCCATTTCTTCCTTATTTTCGAAAATTTTAACCTTTAGCTTGTCCTTGAAAAATGATTTTCTCATTATCTTTCAATTATTCATTTATCTGATTCGTATACAAGTTTCCCACGAACAAAAGTTTTTCTGATCTTCATGTTAAAATCGTCCATTGAAAACAATATGATATCGGCCCGTTTTCCGGATTCCAGCTTTCCCCGGTCGTTTAAATTATGCAAACGGGCAGGATTTACTGTTGTCATTTGAATTGCCTCTGACAGGCTGCAACCTGTAACTTTAATGATATGTCCGACTCCTTTTTCCAAATCCGAATCTGAGCCGTAT
>JBFXKJ010000011.1:0-35517 GCA_050173895.1 Mangrovibacterium sp.
CTGGAATGGCGGGGTAAACCCGAAAAGATCCGTTCAGACAATGGTCCGGAGTTTGTCGCCGAATCCATGTCCGAATGGTGCCAAAATCTGGGTATTGAATGGGAATACATTCAACCCGGTAAACCCATACAGAACAGTCTGATCGAACGGTTCAACCGGACTTTCAAGCAAGATGTACTGAATAGTTAGGCTTTGCTGAAAAACGTTATTAACAATTGATTGTCAATAACTTATGATGACGTTTTACTGAAAAAAACGATGAAAAGTGCAAGAAAAAGAGTAACTTAAAGACAAAAAGTTTGCACATCATGGTCAAATACGAGTCTCCACAACAGTTAAAAATATAAGAGTTCCGCACGCCCTTTTTGAAGTCCCTTTTGCCCGATAACCGTTGGGTTAAGTTAAGCAGCGTGGTGCCATGGGACCGGTTTGCGAGTATCTACTTGTCAGCGATGGATAAAGAGATGGGCCGTCCGGGGATTTCTCCCCGGGTTGTGTTGGGATCCCTGATTATCAAGCATCTGGAGAAACTGGATGACCGTGGTACGATCGCCATGATCCAGGAAAACCCGTACATGCAGTATTTTCTTGGTTTGGAAGAGTTTAATCCCGATCCGGTATTTGATCCCTCGTTGTTTGTTGAAATCCGTAAGCGGATCGGCCACCGTCAGTTCGATGAACTGAACAGGGACCTGATTAAAAGCTTTTCGAAAAGGGAAGATAAAGAGCATACGGGAAAAGGGAAGAAGAAGCACCAGGAAAAGGAGCCAAAGAAAAAAGGACGCCTTCAAATTGATGCCACGGTGGCCGACCAGTATATCAGTTACCCGACCGATCCGGGGTTATTAAATGAATGCCGGGAGAATTGTGAAAAGATGATTGACAAACTTTATGCGGTAAATGGAAAGGAAGGGATCAAACCCCGGACCTATCGGCGTAAGATGCGCAAAAATTTTTTGAGCTACAGCAAGAAAAACAATAAAAGCAAGGAAGTTATCCGCAAGATCAAACGCAAATTACTGGAAGCTGTCAAACGGGATATCCAATATATTGACTGTTCACTGGACCAGGTTGAAAGAAAAGGGAAAAAGTTTCCGTTGAACAAAAGAGAGCAGAAACTCATGTGGGTAATACGTACCGTACTGGATCAGCAGCGACAGATGTACCGGGAAAACAGCAACAGTTGTTCTGACCGGATTGTAAATCTTCACCAGCCACATGTCAGGCTCATCCCCAGGGGGAAAGCCAGGGCCAAGACCGAGTTTGGATCCAAGTTAGGAGTAAGTCTGGATCAGGGGTATGCCCGGATTGATACCTTCAGCTGGGATGCTTACAATGAGGGCGGGGATTTAAAAGATCAAGTGGAGACTTATAAAAAGATCCATGGTTATTACCCGGAACTGGTTCAGGCCGACCTTGAGAGAGGCACTTTTGAGGTACCCCGTTTTAACCCCGGCAGCGGCCAGTTCGAGATGAAATGGGCCATCCTTTACCAGTGAGTTTATCAAACCTGCCTTTTTGATGAAAAAATATACTCGGGTAAAGCTCCCCGGTCACCACTTCTGAATTCCAACTATGACAGTTCCTTTATTGCCGGCATGCTGCAACTGCGCTACATTTACTCCATGCCCGTGGAGCGGATCGTTAAATACTTTGCAGAGCATGGCTTTGAAATAAACAAATCGCTGTGACCAGATCATGCTTCTCTGGCTATTTCGTAAGTTTGAGCACCACGCCTCTCACCGAAAAGGGGAAAAATTGCCCCATCAGCTCGTGTAATTTAGAATAAGGACGTAATTTTGTACTGGTTTAGAAAACAAAAAATGAAAGCAGTCAATTATTCAGAGCTGAGGAAGAACCTTAAGTCCAATCTGGATGCCGTAACTGATGACCAGGAAATGTTAGTGGTACACCGGCCCAAAGGGAAACGCATTGTTATGATGTCATTGGACGAATTCAACGCGTTGCAGGAAATTTTGCACCTGAACCAGAGCAAAAAAAATCGCCCGAGACTTGAAAATGCTATTGAAAATATCAATTCAAAAACAAATTTAGTCACGGGGTTCAAAAGAAACTTCAATCAAAAAGGTATTATGAAACGATCCTTACCGAATAGAATGTTGGTTGACCGTAACTTTACACCCTGTCCCGTTTCAGAGGATGATGAACTCTATCCGAATGGAATTTTTGTGTTTAATATTACGAAGATGATAGATTTTATCCATTCCAACCCCGACACTTTTACCCCGGTGGAAGTAAAAATCGTTGAATATCATCCGGAATATTTCCATATAAATGAGTGTCATATGCCCAATGTAGACCTCTCAGAGCCGGTAATTTTAGCGGAAATTGCACCAGGCAGATTCAATTTGGTCGACGGTCATCATCGGATGGAAAAGGCTCGTAGGCTAGGAATCAAAGAAATAAAGGCGCATCGCCTTTATGTGACTCATCTTCAACGATTTTTGACCGAAAAAAAGGCCTACCTCGCTCATGTCGGTTATTGGAATGAAAAACTGAATCAGTCAGGTAAAGGTTTGTCATGAATTTTAATCAAAAAGGTTTGGCTGTCATTCCACCACGACAATGGAACGCTTGTCAAACCGGCAGCTTAAAACGCATGGTTACTTCGCCGGTTTCCCGGTTTACTTCAATCTTCTGACTTTCCATACCCATTTCTTTCCCTGTGGTCATTTTAAACAGACCCGAAAGAAACTGCAGCCCGTTATTCATCACCTTTTCCAATTCCTCCACCTGACCGGCGGGAGCTTTGTCCGGTTCCGGACTATCCGGTACCGCATGGTCTCCGGCAGTTGTTTCCGGTGTTTCGGCTTCATCGCCTGATAAGTCGATGTTTCCGTCCGTAAGGCTTTCATTTGCGCTCACAGGCACGCTTTCCTGTTCCGACAACAGACCATGCGATTGCTCTTCTTCCTGCTCCCGCTTTTGAGTTTCCTCAATGAATGCCTCCAGTTGCTGAATAAACTGAGAACGCCCCTTCGAACTGAAATCAACCGAATTGATGGTTCCGTTGTCGCCAAGCACGCGGTCAAAGAGGCTTTGCTTGACCGACAATCCCGAGGCGATTTGATTTTCAATGGACCCGCGGGTAATGAAATTGAAAATGGTCGGCTTTCCGCTTTTCTGCCCGAGCCGATCGATCCACCCGATACGCTCTTCTTTAAGAGCCTTAAAGCAAACATGATGTGCTTGGTGGTTCCCAGCTTGTTTAACTGCGAATCGAGGCTGTTACTGTAACCGGTTTCGCGGTCAAAGTCGCGTAAAAAAACTTTGTATCTCGCCCCCTTCTCGTTGGTCAGGACATGGTCGCCAAAGATATTGTCAGCCCACTGGATGCGGTAAGTTGCTTTATCTGCTTTTTGTCTGCGTTCTTTCAGTACGCGGTTAATCATAACTTCCCCACATTCATGTGAGATACAGCAGAACAGAAGCTGTGTAGGAAATACCAAACGGCAAGCTGATAGAGGGTTCAGAACAAGGAAAAGCTTGTACCGCCGCAGGAGTCGTTAAAAGCGCCGAAAACCGGCGTTCATCCGGAAATCACTTTCATTTAACTTCAGAAGTGCCGGACGGGTTGCGGTAATCGAAGAAATACAGGCCTTTCTTTTTATACACCTCCATCATCCGCTCCATTCTGGAAAGGAAATCGTCCTGATCTTTCCTGCTTTCGTTTGTCCAGGCCGTTTCGGCAAGTGCTGATAAACGCGGGTAAAGCATGTACTGCATCCCTTCCCTGCTATGGATCCGGTCGGTCCACATGTTGGCCTGCACGCCTTTAATTTGTCTTGCCCATTCCGGGTTCCCGGCGGTAAAGGTCGTGTCGGTGAACTGATAGACGGCTTCGATCGGAACAAAAAGCCCTCCTGGCCACAGGCGCCCCTGCGTATGTGTTTTATGCTGCACAAAATCAAAGTAGAAAGGTATCCGGGGACTCAAAATAACTTCGTATCCTTTTCGCAGGGCCTCCTTCAGCAAATCAGGCTTGTCGTGACGCCACCACATCGCCACGGTGTTGCTGCCCGAAAGTCCGGCGGCGACGACCTCGTCCCAGCCGATCACCGTTTTGCCCATCACCTGAACCGAGTCGGCCATGCGGTTCAAGAAGTAACGTTCAACCTCAACCAGGCTGGTCAATCCCTGCTCCTGCATCAGTTTTTTCACCTCCGGAAGAACATTCCACTGCTTATTACCGAAATGAACTTCATCGCCACCGATATGAATATACCGGGAGGGGAAAAGGCCGGCCACTTCCTTCAAAATATTGGTCAGAAATCCGTATGTTCCTTCCTTGCCCGGATTAAAGGTAAAATCAGGATATCTTTCGGAACCACCTCCGCTGAACTCAGGATAGGCCTTCACCGCCGAAGCAGCATGTCCCGGCATGTCAATTTCAGGGATCACTTCGATAAACCGCTTCCCGGCATAGTCAACGATCTCTTTTATTTCAGCCTGGGTATAATAGCGGACAGGCGCATTGGGGTCCGACTGGTTTCCCTTTCCCCCCACCGTTGCCAGCAACGGATACTGTTTGATTTCAATCCGCCATCCGGGAACATCGGTCAGGTGCCAGTGAAACTTATTGAGTTTCTGAAAGGCCATCAGATCGAGCAGGGTCTTGACCTCATCCTTTCCAAGGAAATAGCGCGATTCGTCGAGCATCACGCCTCTCCATGCATAACGCGGACGATCGCTTATTTCGGCACAGTCGATCCTGCCGCCCTCTCCGGCATTCTTTATCAGATGAAGGGCGGACTGCAGCCCGTAAAAGCAACCCGCAGCAGTTCCTGCTTCAACGATAACTGCTTTCCTGCCAACATGAAGCCGGTATTCTTCGGCTTCTGTCAGTTTTCCGTTTCTGACCAACCGGATGAAGCCCTTTTTCTTTTTTCCCTTCACCTGCACGTCAAATTGCCGGGCCGATTCAATGAAAACAGGGATCAGTTCAGCGAACCCGTCTGAAGCCGAGACCGACACTTCTCCGGGAACCTTAAGCAGTCCTTCAGTTTTTTCATACTTATTGGGATAAGGAACGATATCCTGGGCCTGGCAGATAAAGCCAGCCATAACGAACAGAATGGCAATAAAGACGCGCATAAAATATCCGTATAAAATTAGCACGTCAAGATACAAAAAATCGGTGAACAGGAGTTGACCGCTATCCACAGATCATGCTTCTTAAGTCATTTGGCAAATCGCAGCACCACTCCCCCCATCGAAAGCTGCTGAGTGGAAATAAGCGATAAGTTGCGTTGCGCCGTTCCCTGGCTGAACAAAGGCCTTCCGCTGCCCAGGATCACCGGGGCTATACCAATACGATATTCATCAAAAAGACCGTCATTGATGAAGGTTTCAGAAAGCCTGGCACTGCCGAATACATACATGTCTTTACCGCT
The DNA here is from genome assembly GCA_050173895.1 of Mangrovibacterium sp. GTDB lineage: Bacteria > Bacteroidota > Bacteroidia > Bacteroidales > Prolixibacteraceae > JBCFBK01. The sequence goes on from JBFXKJ010000011.1 coordinate 5,415, forward strand.
CTCTGCTTTCAGCCTGGAAATTTCAGATGAAACATTCTCTCTGATCAGGGTAGAATTGTTCCAGCCAGCGGTTTTCAATGTCCTGGAAACAACGAGCTTCGGAATTTCATTCATCAGCTCGGCAATTTCTCCTTCTGCCTTCGTCCAGTAAGCGGCCATTCCTTCGTAGGTGACCCGCCCAAAGACGAGGTAATCGGCCGAATGCAGTTGTTCTATACTCAGTTTCTCAAGTTCTTCTCCCCAAACCGTTTCGTGAAAAGATAAGTCCCAATTCTCTTTTCCCTCAAAATACCCGTCAAGCGTAATGATGTTCCACATGATCAGCTTTCTCATAATCTTACCTCCCTTATATATTTTTTAGACCCTTTAAGAAAAAGGCTTTGTTCCATACAAATTTCAGCAACAAGCACATCACTTCTGCTGTGTATATGCGACAATCTTAGCGGCTAAATGCGACACAGGACGAAAACAGGCTCAAGGATCGGGGCATTGTGGCGCGACCATCCATTCCGCCCCGTGTTGTCACCTATGTTTCATCCCTGAAACATGAGCAACAACCTGCATTGAAAATGAAAATATCTGACACATGATTGTCAGCGATCCTTTTTTTGCCCGGGTAATTTTACACAAACGAAAATCCCATCTTGTGAAACGAAACAGCGCACTTCTATTTTTATTTTTCCTTGTGTTGAATCTCGCAGCACAGGACATTTCTTCGCATCAGCAGCGGTTGATCCGCAACTGGCAGTTTCTCCGGCAGGATCTCGGGGGAATATGGGAGGCGCTCAGAGAAGCCGGGAAAGACAGTCCTGCCGCTGTTCCCGTTTGGGAGAACGTCAGCCTGCCTCATTGCTTTAACGCGGAAGACGCGGTTGACCCGGATGTAAATTATTACCAGGGACCCGGCTGGTATCGTACAAGCCTGCAGGTGAACAATCCATATCCCGGTGGCCGTATTTTATTACATTTTGAAGGAGCCGGACAGAAGACACAGGTGTTTATCGGTCAGCAAAAAGCGGGAGAGCACATAGGCGGCTACGACGAATGGACATTGGATATCACCGAATTTGTCGCTGCTGTTCAGAACGATCCGCTGATGAAACAGCTATTCGGTGAGCGGATCCCTCTTTCGGTCCGCTGCGACAATTCACGCGACCTGGAGATAATCCCGTCCGACTTATCCGACTTCAATGTTTATGGCGGCTTATACCGGTATGTAAATCTGATTTATGTCCCCGAGGTTTCGATCAGGCAGGTTCATCTTTTTGCCGTTCCCGGCGAAGAACTTAAAAAAGGCCGTGTGAAAATCGAAGGTGTCATCCGCAACGAGAATCATGAACAGGCCGACTTGCTTGTACAGCTTCGTTCTCCGGAAGGGAAAGCAGTCTCTGAACAGCGAATAAGAACAGATCAGTCTGAATTCACTGCAGAAATACCCGTTAATAAAGTTCAACTGTGGTCGCCTTCCCATCCGGCTTTGTACCAGGTGACGGTTCATCTGAAAACCAGGCACGGAGAACAGGTATATACGGATCATGCAGGCTTCCGGAGTTTTGAGTTTAAAGAACAGGGCCCGTTTATCCTGAACGGGGAACGCTTGCTCCTGCAGGGCACACACCGCCACGAGGACCATGCCGGAGTGGGAGCCGCCATGACCGAAGCGATGATCCGCAGGGAGATGCAACTGATCAAAGAGATGGGGGCCAACCTCATCAGGCTCGGCCACTACCAGCAGTCACGGATTGTCCTGAACCTGTGCGACAGCCTTGGGATCCTGGTGTGGGAAGAGATCCCCTGGTGCCGCGGCGGACTTGGAGACGAAGGGTACCAGGCCCAGGCAAAACGAATGCTGACCAATATGATCAGCCAGCATTTCAATCATCCGTCTGTGATCATCTGGGGCCTGGGTAATGAAAATGACTGGCCGGGCGACTTTCCGGAGTTCAATAAACAGGCTATCCGCACGTTTATGTCTGAACTTAACGACCTGAGCCATCAGCTTGACCCTTCGCGCAAAACGGCTATCCGGCGCTGTGATTTTTGCAAAGACATCGTGGATGTGTACTCCCCTTCGATCTGGGCCGGCTGGTACCGCGGGAAATATACCGAGTACCTGTCCGAATCAGAAAAAAACCGCCAACAGGTCAGCCACTTCCTGCATGTGGAATGGGGAGGAGACAGTCATGCGGAGCGCCATTCCGAACAGCCCGACGAGGGATTAGGCGCAATACAAACCGGACAGGGAGTTGATGAACGGTCCGGAGATGCTTCTTTGTCCGGCGGACAGGCGCGTGCATCACGCGACGGCGACTGGAGCGAAACGTACATCTGCAACCTGTTCGACTGGACCCTGAAGGAGCAGGAAAAAATGCCCTGGCTTACCGGAACGGCATTCTGGGTGTTTAAGGATTTTTCCACACCGGTCCGTCCGGAGAACCCCGTCCCTTATGTCAATCAAAAAGGAGTCGTTGAACGCGATCTGACTCCCAAGGAGAGCTACTATGTTTTTCAGTCTTACTGGAGTAAAAAACCAATGGTCCATATTTACGGTCATTCCTGGCCGGTACGGTGGGGAAAGCCCGGACAACCAAAGGTGGTTAAAGTCTACTCCAACTGTCAGGAAGTTGAACTTTTCGTCAACGGGAAAAGCCAGGGCAGCAAAAAGCGGAATGTTCAGGACTTCCCCGCTGCCGGCTTTCACTGGAATGTAAAATATGCAGACGGACAGAACGAACTGGTTGCCGTTGGCAGAGGCGACGGAACACTCCTGACTGATACGATCCGGCAGCGCTTTGTCAGCCCGGAATGGGGAACTCCTGAACAACTGGAATTACAGGAAGTGCCTGTCGATGATCATTCAAGCTGGATCGTAGCCCGCATAACGGACAAAGAGGGCCATCTTTGCCTGGATGCAAAAAACCGGGTGGAATTTGCCGTGGCAGGCAACGCATCACTGGTGGACAACCTGGGAACCGCTGACGGAAGCCGGAAAGTGGAAACATCAAACGGTGTGGCAAAAATTAAAATCCGCTTCGATCAAAGAAACTGGGTCGCCTCGGTAAAAACATCCGGGATCAAAGCGGCATTCTGTTCTTCTTCAAAAAAATAAAGGATGACAACACTGAAATTCATGATCGTGCCCTTATTGGCTTTCATCTTTTCATCATGCGGCATACAATCTCCTGCCGGCCGGAAAGCAGAGAAGCCGCAATTAGCTGCTCTTGGCGATCAGCTTCATTTTTTGCTCCTGCCGGTCGATTCAGCGTCAGCACAAACGGACCAGCCGGCTAAAGGCGATATGCCTGTATCGCCACGCAGCCTGAACGGGAGCGGACAATTGGTACTTGTTCCGCCGAAGGATTGGTGCAGCGGTTTTTTTGCCGGATGCCTCTGGGAGATGTACGAACTAACGGGTGATAAGAAATGGGAACGACCGGCGCTTCATTTTACGGAGCTGCTCGAGGACCAGAAATGGAACCGGACAACACACGATATGGGCTTCAAAATGATGCCTTCGTTCGGTAAAGCTTATCGGTTTACCGAGAATAAGAATTACCGCGATATTTTAATCCAATCGGCAAAGACACTCATCACACGATACAATGACAATGTGCGGTGCCTCCGTTCGTGGGATCATAATCAGGATAAATGGCAGTTTCCTGTGATTATCGACAACATGATGAATCTTGAGTTGCTTTTCTGGGCTTCAAAAGAAACGGGCGACCCTGTTTTTTACAACATCGCCGTAAACCATGCAGACATGACCATGAAGAACCATTTCCGCGGTGATTACAGTTCATATCACGTGGTCGATTATGACACGATAACCGGAAAAGTGGTGAAAAGGAATACGCATCAGGGATATGCCGACGAATCGGCATGGAGCCGGGGCCAGGCATGGGCTTTATACGGATACACGCTCTGTTACAGGGAGACCGGGGGACAAAAATATCTTGAACAGGCCCGGCACATCGCCGATTTTATATTGACGCATCCGAACCTGCCCGACGATTTGGTCCCTTACTGGGATTTTGACGCACCTTCCATTCCTGATGAACCACGGGATGCTTCGGCCGCGGCTGTTATTTCATCTGCTTTGTTTGAACTGAGCCGCTATCTGCCCGATTCAGTCAAACTCCGGTACCGAAAGCCGGCAGAACAGATTTTAGATAACCTCACAGCGTATCGGTCAGCCCCCGGCAAAAACAAAGGGTTTATCCTCGATCATTCAACAGGCTCCAGGCCCCATAACTCGGAGGTGGATGTACCGATCATCTATGCCGATTATTACTACCTGGAAGCTTTGATACGGAGAAATTCGTTCTCGGCGGCGGAGAAAGCGCCCAACAGTCAGATGAATTTACAATGAATATAGAAAATGAAATGATTTCCTAACTAAAAACTAAAACATGAAGAAAAGGTACCTAAGGGGAAAAAATTTCCTGTTTTTTGTTTTATGCCTGATGTTGTCGCTACCGGCGGCGGCGCAGACCAAAACAATAACAGGAACTGTCAGTGATGAATCCGGAGAAGCTTTGCCGGGAGTGACGGTAGCGGTAAAAGGCACAACTACCGGAACAATCACTGATATCGACGGGAAATATGTAATTTCGTTGAAAGAAGAGGCGAAAGTTCTTGTGTTCAGCTACATCGGCATGAAACCGGAAGAGGTGACCATTGGTAAAAGTACGGTCATTAATCTGACCCTGCGTCCGGATGTGGTTGGAGTGGGTGAAGTTATTGTTGTCGGCTATGGAACACAGAAAAAAAGGGATGTTACCGGAGCGATTACGTCGGTCAATGATGAAACCATTGAGCAACGTCAGGCTGTCGATGTATTCGATGCCTTGCAGGGAGCAGCTGCCGGTGTCCAGATCTCAACGGCATCGGGTGCTCCGGGTGCAGCCAGCACGATTATTGTGCGTGGTGCTTCCACCCTTGATGATTCAGGCACATCTCCGCTGTTTGTAGTCGACAACGTGATCATGGAAAATATTGATCACATCAATCCGAACGACATCAAGTCGATCGAGATCCTGAAAGATGCCGCTTCGGGTGCCATCTACGGAGCGCGTTCTGCAAACGGCGTCGTGATCATCACCACCAAATCAGGAGAAGCCGGCAGGCCCAGGATCGATGTCAGGGTGCTGAAGAGCTTCAGTTCCATGGCAAACAAGCTTCCGCAGGTAAATGCTTTTGAAAATGTCCTGAACAATGACAACAAAAAAACCCAGGCCCTGCTGAAATTCAATGCAGTAACCGACTCGGTCGGGCTGGTGAACAGCACAAACTACTATTACCAGGACCTGTTGACCCGGACCGCGGTGAGAAACGATGTTAACCTGGGGATCAGTGGAGCATCTGACCGCATTAAGTACAATGCGTCGTTTGGCTATATTGGTGACGAAGGGATCATCCTGACCAGCTATAACGATAAACTGACAGGCCGCTTCAACACCGATTACCAGGTAAGCAAAAACCTGAAATGGATGTCGCGCATCAGTTTCGGGTATTCCGAAACCAACAGCGTAAACACCAGCAGCGTACTGCAGGGGGCCATGCGCCGCGACCCGAATATGATCCTGTACTATCCTGACGGCAGTTATGCCCCCTACTATGCCATGGGCGGACGCAAAAATCCCGTGCAGGAGCTCTACGCCAAGGATGACGCCGATAAAAAATGGCAGGCAACAGTGTACCAGGCCATGGAATTCAAGTTCAGCCCGGAACTTTCCTTCCAGGTCAGCGCGACGGCAAACCTGAACCTTCGGAGAAGAAACGAATTCAGCTCCAAAGAACTCGACGGAAATTCCAATGAGGATCTCCGGAAAAACACCGGGAGTGACCTGACCACCTGGGCACAGACCTATCAGGGTGATGCCTATCTCTCCTATAATAAAGCGATCGGCGCCAACCATGTGGTCAATGCAATGATCGGCAGCAGCGTTGAAGAAGGGACCACTGAAAATCTGAATTTTGAAGGGAGCTATTTTGTTTCGGAAGAGGTGCATACCATGAACCTGGCCACGCTCGATCTGTCGGGCACCAACACAACGGCATCCGACTATGCCATCGCGGGCTTCTTCGGCCGCTTTGGATACAGCTATAAGGGTAAATATATTCTGAACTCGAACATCCGCTATGACGGATCGTCCCGTTTCGGCCCGAATAAACGATGGGGTCTGTTCCCCTCCGTGTCACTTGGCTGGCGGTTTTCGGACGAATTTTTTATGGACTGGACCAAGGGATGGCTCTCCGATGCGAAACTCCGCCTCAGTTGGGGCCGGACCGGAAATGACCGGGTAGGCTACTATGAATCACAACTCCGTTATACTTCAGGAAGCTACACCTATAACGGTATTTCGGGAGTTGTCCCGGTATCAACCTATGGTAACCCGAACCTGCAATGGGAGCAGACCGAACAAACCGACATCGGACTCGATCTGAGTTTATTCGGAGGACGGGCCAGTCTTGTCGCTGACTACTATATCAAATCAACCTCCGACCTGTTGTCGAACATGAACCTGGCCTATACGACCGGTTTTGATAATATGAGGGTAAACCTGGCGGAAATTGAAAATAAAGGCTTTGAATTATCGCTGTCGGGTTTTCCCGTGAAAAAGAAAAACGTGAGCTGGCAAACCACTGTTAACTGGTGGAAAAACAGGAATACAATCAAGAACCTCTCGCGTGAAGACTACATCCAGAGTGGTACCTGGTACGTTGCACAGGGATATTCTGCAGGCCTATTCTATGGTTACAACAACATGGGCGTTTACCCCTATGATCTGAGCAACGCCTATGCCGATGATATGCATACCTTGCTGACGCCCGTACTGGAAAGGGACAGTTATGGCAATGTCATTATTGGCCTGGATGGCAAACCAACGCTTCTTCAGTATCTTTTGCCAAACGGAGAAGAGTATACCGGGGAAGTCACCCGACTTACATCAGGAGGCGTAACGGCCGGTGGCGGAGACGTAATCTGGGAAAACATGCCCAATGCGGAGGGCGTTTACGACACGAAGATCGATGACAACGACCGCAAGATCCTTGGCAAGGGAACACCCGACTGGTATGCTTCATGGAACAACGTGGTCAATTACAAGCGGTTTACATTCTCTTTTAACTTCTATGTCAGCTGGGGAGGCCTGGTGTATAATGACCTCAAACGCTATTTGTCCAGTTGGGGAGGTAACACCCACCGGCAATGGCCCGAGTATATCGTTACAGGATGGAAATACCAGGGGCAGATTACGCCCTGGTATGCAGTGGATACCAGAAACCGGAAAACGGCCAACCGGGCATCGCTGAGCAATTTCTATCTGGAGGATGGTTCATTTATTCGCCTGAGAAATGTGCGGCTCAGCTATACGCTGGACAGCAAACTGATCGAAAAAACTTTCCTGAAAGGCGTAACCGCCTATGTTTACGGGAATAATCTGATGACATGGACAAACTATACCGGTTATGACCCTGAAGTTGGCGGCGGGGTACTGACGCCTGGAAAAGACAGCGGTGCGTATCCGAGGAACCGGGAAATTGGACTGGGATTAAATCTGAACTTTTAAACTGAACAACATGAAAAGACTTACTATATTTTTATGCGGAGCCTTGTTTCTGGGAATGACCGGCTGCGATGAATTCCTGAACCGCGAACCATTGTCGGACATGTCACCGGCTACTTTCTTTGCCAATAAGGGTGATATGAAGACCTGGGTAGCCGGCATTTACGACTCTTTCCAGTCGACTCTCGACCTGGAGCATTTGGAGTGGGGAGACATTCGCTCCGATAATTATCACACCACCAGCTATGACGACGGCAAGGCTTATATGAACGCCATAGAATCCACGCAAAGTCAGTACAGCTGGCAAAACCTCTACAGAACGATCGATCGTTGCAATGTAGCGATTGAACGGTTCCCGGAAATCCCCGGAACCGTGGAAAGTGATTGGGCCGATTATGTGGGGCAGGCTTACGGCATGCGGGCATACATGTATTTCTATGCCATCCGTGTTTGGGGAGACGTTCCGCTGATCACGGAACCATGGGACGGAAGCATCGAAAATTCACATGTAGCCCGTACGCCTGTCGCCGATGTCCGCGAACAAATTCTGTCCGACATCACGCAGGCTGTCAATCATCTGAACACAGGGGTCTCGAGCGACCGTAAACTGTATTTTAATCTTGCAGCAGCCTGGGCCCTCAAGATTGACGTGGATATGTGGTTCAAGGAATATCAGGCCGCCGTCGATGATTTTGACCGGTACTTCAAGACCAATTCAAACTTTGCGCTGGTCGGCAATGCAGACGAATGGAAGAATATTTTCCTGCTGCCCATTGACTCAAAGGAGACCATCTTTAACATGGCCTGGAATTATGAGGCAGACGGAGCGAATCCTTGGGCACAGCGGGTTGGTGCCTCCAATACAAACAATCCTTATAAAGTCTCACAGGGAATTTTCAATGAATTTGTGGCCCGGCTTCATTCCGGAGAAGGTGCAGACGGAAGGTTCTGGAATGTACTGGATACCGTGAAAATGTGGTATGGCGGAAGCCAGGTTCCCATCAGTACAGCGCACTGGCTGATCGGCTCAGGCGCCGCCGGCGTGGAGAAATGTACAAAATACAGTCCGGTCGATATGAGCGCCACCAAAAGCCATTGGTTAGTCTTATCCAGTTCAAATTGCGACATTCAGCCATGCCTGTACCGCTATGCCGATATGCTGCTGCTGAAGGCAGAAGCCCTGAACCAGCTGGGCAGAGCCGGCGAAGCCCTGGATATCGTCAATCAGATCCGGAGCCGGGTCGGGTACCTTGCTGACGCCAAAAAGGAGGCAGACCTGGCCGATAAGCGCGCTGTTGAAACGATCATCCTGCGCGAACGCCAACTGGAATTCATGTGTGAAGGGAAACGCTGGTTTGATCTGATGCGGACCGGACGGGTAATTGAAGTGATGGACCCGATCCTGCGCGCACGCCAGGAAGACGCAGGCGTGGACCCTTCCGGTTTCGGCGATGAGGGACGCATCCTGTGCCCGATCTATTACAGGGAATTTGAGTCAAACCCTGCTTTACGGGGCCATCAGAACCCACCCTACACAGAAGGTTAACCATTAAAGAAAAAAAGCGATGAAGAAAATATGGAGTGCCATTCGGCTGATTTTAATGATATATATTACCGGTATTGCATTTACCGGATGTGAACTCGCCGGACTCGACCTGCAGGAGCCATTCAAGTATGATTATGAAGTCGGAACATACAGTAACGAAACCAGGATGACCGCCTGGGAATTCATCCAATCCCGTCCCGACTTGTTTTCCATTTTGCAGGAAGGAATCGAATACGCCGGCCTTCAGGCTTCCTTTGATCAGGCCAATTGTACCTATCTTTTGCTGGCGAATAAGGCCTTTAACGCAACGGGAGAAACGGATATGGCTTACTTTGCGACACACCCCCTGCCAAATCCCAACGATCCGGCCAACCCCATTATTCCGGAGACCCTCACACTTTACCCGGTCGATCAGGTAAAAGAGCTGCTGCTGTACCATATCGCGAAAGGAGCCTGGACATGGAGCAACCTGCCGGCCTCACCAACCTGGTATGAGACATATGCCTCAGCCGATACTGCCCGGGTAAATATGTATCTGCTGAAAGACAGAAATCCGAATATCGTGTTCAACAATTTTGACGGGCATTATAAGCTGACCATCAAAGCCCGGACTACGAATCTGAAGACGGTCGACGGTTCCTATATGCATGTTCTTGAATCCTGGCTTGAACGGCCTACAAAACTGCAATTGGGAATTTATTGAAATGGAAAAATCTGAAATTATGGAAACTGCAAAAAAAATTTATCTGATACCCTTCCTGCTCCTGTTTCTCGCCTTTAGCAGTTGTGAAGATGAGAATTGGGCAGAGATCGATTCGCTGAGCGCCGACGGTGATGAGTTTTATACGAACCAGCTTGTAAAATTATGGATGGCTGTGAATTCAAACGACCTGTATGCCATCACCTATGAATGGGGATGTGAAGGAGGCACGCTCGTACAGCCTCAGGGACTTGATGAGATGACCTGGCGGGCGCCGAAAGAGCCCGGTGTTTACAAGGTCTTTTGCAAAGTGACAACAGGCGGACATTCAGAGATCCGTTACAAGGATATGAATGTATCTTCCTTTTTCTTTGAGAAGTTTCAAAAGAGTGGTTACTCGTTCGTTGGACAAAGCAGCACCAAGCTGAGCCTGAAAACCGAAACGGTCGATGGAAAAACCAATGGATACCTGGAAGCTTATGTCAGCTCAACCACCTCCAGTAACCGGTACGTATACTACAACTTTAGTAATCCGGATCTGAAAATGCCTTTCGCATTAATGGGGAAAGTGGGTTGGCTGAGCAACTTCCCCACCGATACGGTCGTGGTAAAAACGTCCACATATCCTCATCAAATGTCATTCCGCCTGACCCTGGGCCGGGATCCGGATAAGGCCGATGTGAAATATGTTGATGAATTGCATTTCAGCTGGTTCCCGGTGCGCGGGCCGGAAGGATATCCGCTCGATCCGGAAACCGGGCAGGCTTTTAATGGAACGGTCACCTTTCAGGAAAATAACCTGGGATCGAAAACCCTCTATAAAGTCAACTTTTTTTCCGACCAGTTGACTTTTGCGAAGGGCGCCCGGAAAAATGTGGCGGTGAACATCGATGCCTCTTACCTTATCTCTGTTTATATTGATGGGGTGAAAGTGATTGAAACCGATGCATTGCAGGCATGGAGGCAGACTAACAACGCGCAGGATGATATCCATATCAATGAGTGGCGCTATATCCTGCCAAACGGAAACGGCGGGAACAATCCTCCAAAATTCTTCTTCGATGATGCTTATGCAAAAAATGACGGCAGCTTGCTGACCGGCAACTAATCTTGAAAGCGGGAAAAGGGTGAACCCCTTTTCCCATTCCTTTTTATTGGAAATTATTTATTTTTATATCATGATGAAAAGGCCCTTAGTCATTTGCTTGTTCCTGCTTCACGCCGTCCTGTTGTCATACGCTCAAAACGGTTCAGAAAAGGACACGCTGACCGGTCTTATCCTGAATGCCAAAGGGAAGGGTATCAAAAATGTCCCCGTATTCGTAAAGGGTCAGGATGTGGCGGTGAAAACTGACCGGAAAGGACTTTTTACGATTGTAACCGGTTATTTGCCCGACAGCCTTACAATTATGCTGCCGTCGCATAAGCTGTTTCAAATCCCCGTAAATAAAATGAACTACCTGAAGATCAGCACAGGCGAAACAGCCTGTACCGTTTCAGAAGCGAAGGACGAGATTATCCGGATTGGTTACGGAACGGAGCGGCAATCACGGTCAACTCAAAGCAGTTTTAGCCTGTCAGGACGGGAGCTTTTGGAGACCGGCGAACGCGACATTATTCATGCAATTGCCGGAAAAGTGCCGGGACTAAACCTGGTGTACAAAGAGAATGGGGCGGTGAGCATCCAGATCAGGGGAGGTACGGGGATGGGTGACGAGAATGAACCATTGTATGTTGTTGACGGATCGATTGTCGATGATTTGACCTACGTTAATCTGAATGATGTCGAAAAAGTCGATATCCTGAAGGACGGAAGTATTTTTGGAACAAGAGGGGCTAACGGAGCCATCGTTGTGACCACTAAAAACTAAACGGTCCGCTCCTGATGTAAAATACGGAAACAAGCTAAAAGATCATCGATGCGCATAAAGACCTAAACTGTCATTGGAATGAATAAACGAACACTCCTTTTCTCTCTTTTCATCCTCATTGTTTCTTCCCTTTTTGCCCAGGGAGGAGACGAAGATAAAAAAATGTCCAACGAAGCTGTGGGGCGGGATCAACAGGCCATCGATGAAGCGGTAACCGGATGGTGGACGGAATCGATGAAGAACCATGACGAGCGGATCGCGTGGTGGCGGGATGCCCGTTTCGGTATGTTTGTCCACTGGGGCGTCTATTCCGATGCCGGGGGCGAATGGAATGGAAAGATCGTTTCGGGATATTCGGAACACCTGATGCGGAAAGAAAAAATACCGCTGGCAACCTACCGTGAAAAGCTGGTAAAACCATTTAATCCGTTCGCATTCGATGCCGACAAATGGATTCGCATTGCACGGGATGCAGGGATGAAATACTTTATTATCACCGCAAAGCATCATGACGGCTTTGCCATGTTCAACTCGGATGTCAGTGACTATGATATTCCGGATGCCACGGTCTTTGGGAAAGATCCCATGAAAGAACTGGCTGCAGCATGCAAAAAATATGGGCTGAAATTTGGCTTTTACTATTCGCACGCTTTCGACTGGGAAGATCCCGACGCGCCGGGCAATGACTGGGATTATCAAAATCCCGGGGGCGATCTGAACCTCTTCGGAGGTCGCAACTGGTACGATATTCACCCTGAATTATTACCCAAAGCCACTCAGTACGTCAATAGAAAAGCAATACCCCAGATCAGAGAACTGCTGATCAGGTATCATCCGGATATTTTGTGGTTTGACACGCCGCATAAGCTGCCGCTCTCCGAGAACATCCGGATCCTGAAAACCGTGAGGGAAACAGACCCGAATGTCGTCGTTAACGGCCGCCTGGCCCGCTCGGATCCTTACAACTTTGGCGATTACAAAAACACGGCCGACCGGCCGGCAGAGTTCTTTCCTGTCACCGGCGACTGGGAAGCAATCCCCACTACCAATGAATCATACGGATACTCAAAAGAGGATAACAGCCACAAACCAGCGTCCCATTTTATTCGCTTATTAGCCAAGGCTGCTTCCAGGGGGGGTAATTTATTGATGAACATAGGTCCCATGGGCAACGGAGAGATCGATCACCGGGATACCGTGATCCTGTCGGGGATCGGCCACTGGATGAAAGCGAATGCGGAGAGTGTCCGCGGAACTGAAAAGTCGCCTCTCCCGATCCAGTCGTGGGGTGTTTGTACCCGAAAAGGCAACCGTTTGTTTCTCCATGTTTTCGAATGGCCAAAAAACGGGAAACTGATCGTGGGTGGACTGAAGACTCTACCCAAAAGAGCCTGGCCCCTGGCTGAACCTTCCGCGGGAAATCTCTCCATGAAAAGCTTGTCCACACCCGACCTGCAGATCGGCTTGCCTGCCACACCACCTGATCCGGCAAATACCGTCATTGTTCTTGAAATGAGTGGCGGCATGCAGACCGATTCCGTCCGTCTGCTCTCTGCATCGTCTGCGAACACGCTCCTGGCGTTTGACGCCTCCCTGCATGGCGAAGGGTTCCATTATGGTGATGGAAAGGCTGATCGCTATTACGTGGACGGATGGACAAAGGAAACCCAATGGATGAACTGGCAGTTCCGGATGAATGAGAAAACGGATGCAGAAATCACCGTCCGTTATCTGGCAACTGCCCGAAGCGGAGGGACAGCGATCCTAACGGTCAACGGGAACGCTTTCCCAATCAACCTGATGCCTGCCGGAGGAAAAGATGAGATCAGGGAAGTCGTTGCCGGTACATGTACCCTGGCTCCGGGCGTCCATGAGTTGTCCATCCGGCCCGAAATAATCTCCGGTGAAAATCTGATGCAGATTTTTCAGGTAAATATAAAACCCGCAGTCCAGCCGTTCTGGCAATCCCGACTTGCCGGTTTAGGCGAAAATCAGCAACTGGTATACCATCCCGATGAGAAAGGGAACACGCTCCCGGATTTCAGCAGAGTAGGCTTTGCCTGCGGAGACAGGGAAATTCCGGAAGTTGAAGCTGTGGAGATAATCACTTCTGTGGCCGGCGATGACCGCGACAATATTCAAAGTGCAATCGACCGGATCGCTGCCCGGCCGCTCCGTCAGGACGGCTTCAGAGGAGCCGTTTTGCTCAGAAAAGGAACTTACGACGTGAACGGGAGCATCTTTATCAAAAAGTCGGGCATCGTGGTCAGGGGGGAAGGAACAGAAACAGTCGTAAAAGAAACCGCCCGGAAACAAATTGACCTCTTCGTCTTTAGCGGTAGCGGAGACTTTGAATATCCGGAGTCGCGCGGAGTACAAATCAGCGAAGATTTCGTCCCGGTCGGACGGAACTATATCGTTTTATCCGACGCTTCGTCTTTCGCTGCCGGCGATTCCATTCTGCTATACCGCCCCGGAACGGCTAACTGGGTACATGATCTCCGAATGGACCGGATCGTTGAACGTAGCGGGACCCGCCAGTGGGATCCGTCGGATTATGATCTTTACTATGAGCGGATCATTACGGACATCACCGGGGACACCGTGTTTCTGGACAATCCGGTTGTCATGGAATTGGAGAAAAAATATGGTGGCGGGTCGGTCATGAAATACCATTTTCGCGGCCGTATCCGGAATTGCGGAATTGAAGATCTGAGCCTGGAATCAGAATACCTTGACGAAACGGACGAAAACCATGGCTGGAACGCAATCCGTGTTTCGAAAGTGGAACAGGGGTGGGTACAGGGTGTCGTTTCAAAATATTTTGGCCTTGGCTGCGTGTATATCGATCGTAATTCGAGGAATATATCTGTTCTGAACAGCCAATGCCTGGATCCAAAATCGGTTATCACCGGGGGACGACGGTATTCATTTAATTGTAACGGGCAGCTTAACCTGTTCAGGAATTGTTACGCGAGGAACGGGCGCCATGATTATGTGACGGGTTCGCGCGCCTGCGGACCGAATGTTTTTACACACTGTAGCGCGCAGGAAGCACACTCGGATATTGGCCCTCATCATCGCTGGGCCAGTGGCACACTTTATGACCGCATCGTGACCGATGGGGCCATCAATGTTCAGGACCGTGGTAACTGGGGCTCCGGCCACGGATGGGCAGGGGTGACGCAGGTCGTGTGGAATTGCAGTTCACCCGAAACGGCCGTCCAGTCGCCCTGGGTCAGCGGAAAGAATTATTGTATCGGACTGACGGGATCCAAATACCCCGGCCGGTTCAGCGACCGTCCGGATGGCGGGTGGGAAGGACTTAACAGGCCCGGCTTACAGCCCGTATCATTGTATGAAGCACAACTTCGGTCCCGCCTCAGTCAAACGAGTTCAGAATAATCATCTAAAACCAATCTCCTATGAGCCTGTTCCAATTCATCCCGCTTTCTGTTTTCGTATTGGTTTCAGCATCCTGTACGCAGGAAATGAATCCCAAAAGTCTGATTATCGAAGATGTTCGTGCACGGACACTTCAAAAAGCAGACTCTTTTTTGACCGAACCACCTGTTACCGTGACATCTTCCCGCTGTGAGCGAAGTGCCGGTGGGCTCCACGATTTTTATTCAGAAGGTGATTATTGGTGGCCCGATCCCCAAAACCCGGATGGGCCCTATATCCAGAAAGACGGTCAGAGCAACCCAGGCAACTTTTCTGATCACAGGCTGGCAATGATCAGGCTCAGTGAGATCACGGCAACACTCACATCGGCCTGGCTGCTTACCGGCAAACAAAAGTATGCCGACCAGGCACTGGCTCATTTCAACGCCTGGTTTGTGGATACGGCAACCAGAATGAATCCCCACATGCTGTACGCCCAGGCGATCAGCGGCAGGTTCACCGGACGTGGCATAGGACTGATCGATGCTTATCACCTGGTCGAAGTGGTCCAGTCTGTAAAAGTCCTTGAAAAAAAGGGTGGTATTTCTCAAAGCCAGTCGGCAAAGATCAACAACTGGTTCAGTGAGTTTCTGCACTGGATGATCACCCATCCATATGGGATCAAGGAAATGAATGCTGAAAATAATCACGGGACCTGCTGGCTGGTAACTGCGTCATCGATGGCTGTATTAACGGACAACCAGCCTGTTATCGATATCTGTACAGAACGGTTTAAAAACGTCCTGTTGCCTGATCAAATGGCCGATGACGGCAGTTTCCCCCGCGAAATCAAACGGACGAAACCCTATGGCTATTCGCTTTTTAACATCGATGCCTTCTGTAATGCTGCACAGATTTTATCAACTCCCGCCGATAATCTGTGGGCCTATCAGACAATAAAGGGGCAGTCCCTGGATAAAGGAATGGCCTTTATTTTTCAATACATTGAAAACAAGGAGGAATGGCCTTTCGCGAAAGACATTTACATCTGGGAAGAGTGGCCGGTACGGCAGTCCTCCTTACTCTTTGCCGGTCTGGCCTATCATAAACAGGAATATCTTGCTACCTATTTGAAATTACCTGCCGATCCAAGCCACCCGGAAGTGATCCGTAACCTCCCGGTGCGTCACCCCGTCATCTGGCTGCTGGAGTAACTCTTCATTTTGAATAGCAGAAGTGACGGCAGTATTTTAACTAAACCACATTTTAACCGACCAACCATGTTTTTTATCCGGAAGATTAATCTGACTGTGCTGATCTGCCTGACCCTGTCAGGCATTTGTGACGCGGCAAGCAGGATAAAACCTGCAGCGGATGCCCCCAACATCGTCCGGATCACGTCCGATTCGCTGATCCTGATCTCAGGCTTCACCATGCAGTTCAGCGTCGATTCTCCGGAGGGCCAGGGACCGGTCAGTACCGGCATAACAGCGGGACAGTTGAACAGGCAATTGCTTTTGGAGGGCGATCAGGTTGCTGTCGCAGTCTACGGGAAAGACGGAAGCCTGAAAACGGAAGGGAAACTGCTGGAGGGTGATGTATTGCATATTTCAGATGGGGCCACGGAAAAGAACTATGCGATCGGAGTTCAACAAATGGCACTCCGTCCCAAGTTGACTTGCCGCCAGGATACGATTCGTATGCAGACGGCCTGCGACCTTGTCATCGACTTTACAGCCGGACAACGTAGCCCGCAAACAACCATCCGGGTGCATGTTCCTCCCGGCATTCGCGTTACTCCCGAAAATACCAGGATCGATGTGATCGGCAGAGGGGAAGTTAAACTGAGTGAACTGAAAAACCAATCTGTGGGCCGCACCGGCGCTGACGATAGTCGCCGGCAGGTCGGGCAGGCAATGATCACTGACCGGGGGACGGAGGAACAGACGATTGTTTTTTCGGGCATTGACCTTCGCCCGCTGAATGGCATCGATCTCCGGATCCGCATCTGCGGACTAACAGTCGCCAAAGCCGGCGACTATCTTTTTAAAGCAGACTATACAACGGCAGAGCCCGGGAAGTACTGCAGCCCCACAGCAGAGGCGCGAATGACCGCTGTCAGCACAGTCGCCGACTTTTCACGACTGTACAATCCCGAAACAGATGATGAAACCAGGGCCGTGTTCAGATGGACTCCGGTTACGGAAGCGTCACAGATTAATTTGCTTCGATCGGCCGACAAAGGCAGAACATGGCAAACAGTGCTTTCCGGCATTTCGCCCGCCGCCGCCTCAGTCTCGGTAGAAAAACTTCAGCCGAACCTGCTTTACGCCTTTAAACTGGAGGTGAAAGGCGGAGAAAATCAGGGCGAATCGAACCCGGCGTGGTTCTTCTCCGGAAAGCTGGATGTCAGACAATTTGGCGTAATTGCTGACGGCAATCACGATAATACCCGTCAAATCAATGAAGCCATCGATTCTATCCACCGACTGGGCGGCGGAACGTTGCTCTTTAAGGACGGAACCTATTGTGTGCGGACGGTTCATCTAAAAAGCAATATCTGTCTTTTTCTGGAAAAAGGAGCGACAATCAAGGCCATGAAAGGTGCAGATGCTCCCGAGGAAACCTGGTTTAGCGACAGGAAATACCGTTCGGGGCTGTCACCTACCGATCCCGGCCCTTACGATGATCCTGAAAATTATCTCACCAAGCAGGATGTGGGACATACTTTTTTTAAGAATACCATGTTTTACGGTGAACGTTTAAACAACGTGAAGATTACCGGTAACGGACGCATAACCGGGGATGGCAATCTCGTTACCAGCGACAAAGTGATGAATAATCTTCCGGATAAACGGGCTGATAAGATGTTCACCTTTAAACTGTGTACAAATATCGAAATAGGTGGTATACCCAGGGAGGAAGATCTCTGGTATGATGAAAATACAGATGAACCCTGCTATATTGGAAAGAAAGGAATCAAAGATTTTGCGTGTGACAACATGCTGGACATTGATCAGGGCGGGCATTTTGCCCTTCTTGCCACCGGAACAGATCATATTTACGTCCATGATACCTGGTTCGGGAAGTCGAATACCGGCAATGCCCGGGATATCTATGATTTTATGGGATGCAATGATGTCCGGGTGACCAACATCTACTGCAAAGTAAGTTCAGATGATATCGTCAAACTGGGGTCGGACTGTTCGCTGGGTTATACCCGCCCCGGAAAGAATTACAAGATCCGTAACATCATCGGCGATACCAACTGCAATCTTTTTCAGATTGGTTCCGAGACTGCTGATGACATTACCGACGTGTGCGTCGATAATATTTATGTGTTAGGCGCGAACAAGGCTGGTTTTTCCATTTCAACCAACGACGGCGGTCATGTGAAAAATATTCATTTGAATTGCGGTCACACAGGAACAATCCATTCGCGTTCAGTGATGCTCCGTACAACAACGCCATTTTTCATTTCCGTATCCAATCGTGGACGTATACTTGGCGCGAATGTGGAGCGATACCGGTTTACGGAGAATGGAGAAATCAGAGATGAACTCCTTTGTACGAATGTCAGTATTGGCAAAGTTGAAAATATTATCTTACGGGGTGTCGACAGTTATGAAGTGTATGGCGGGAGTTCTTTCCGGGGCGAAAGATGGAAAGCATATGACGGATCACAGCGGAAGGCCGCTCCAATCATTTCCGGATACAAACTTCCCGACCCGAAAGTCGTGGAAGGCGGATTAAATTTTAAGCTGCCGGACGGAAGACATACCGGTTATATCACCAATGTTGTTTTTGATGACATCCATGTGCTTGTGAAAGGCGGAAATTCGGCGGAAGATTCCAAAATATCGCCCAAAGAGCTTGGAGTGGGTCAGTATAATGTTTCCAATTTAGGAGTGCAGCCATCCTACGGTCTTTGGGCACGGCATGTGAAAAATCTTCTTGTAAAGGACTGCTCGTTCAACTATGAAATCCGTGACAACCGGTATGCCCTTTTTCTGGATGACGTGAACGGTGCCAGGATCTCCTCGGTTAAAATGGTACGTCCGAAAGGACTTGACCCCGTCATTAAATTTCTGAACTCATCTGATATTACGATGGACCAGGCGCTCTTTTATCAAGATAAATGGGGGCAATCTCCTTCAAAGCTGCCAACTGTCAAAGGATTGGCTGGATCGGTAGAAATCCCCGGATCAGAATGAAGCACAGCGAAACGGGAGTGCCTGGATAAATGCTATTCCATCCGTTGGATACTTAATTGAAATACTGAAGTTGATACAAAAATTGCAAGAACTTAAATTGAAAATTATGAAAAGAATAAGTATATGGGTATTGATGGCAGCGCTTTTAATGAGCGCATGCTCTTCCGAAAAAGAATTTGCAGTATCCTCACCGGATGGACAGATTGTAGCCACACTTCGGTATGATAAAGAAACGGGTAGTTTAACCTATGGGGTACAAAGCGGTAATCAGGAAATTATTGCCACAAGTCCGATTGGCATAAAGACTAACCGCGGCGACTTTCAGTCAGGGATGAAGCTTGACGGTCATTCCCGGAAGCTGATCGACGAAACCTATACGCTCCCACAGGGTAAAGTTTCAACCTACCGGAACCATGCCAACGAACAAACACTGCAGTTTAGCAAAGAGGGGCAAAATCTGGAAGTTTTGTTCCGGGTATATAACGATGGCGTGGCATTCCGGTTTGTAATGCCCGGCCGCGGGAATATCGAAATCCTTGAAGAAAGCAGCGCCATCAATCTGGCAGGTGAAAACTTTACATATTACGGACAAAATCATCCGAACAGATACGGTTATGAAAGTGCGCTTGGACCAATTGATGGCGACCAGATGTCCAACCCGGTGCTGGCACATCTGAAAGATCACAACCACTTTGTATTGATGGGACAGGCTGCTACGAACGGACAATACATCCAGGCACATTTTCAGCGCTCAGGATCTTCCTTCCATTACATCTTCCCGCTGGACCAGGCCAGATTAGGTCCGGTACAAACGACACTTCCCTTTCTGTCGCCGTGGAGAATGGTGATTATATCGCCGGACAATCCTTCTAAAATTGTCGAATCTTATTTGGTTGAAAACCTGAATCCTCCCACCGATCCTGCTCTCTTAAACGCGGACGGAACAGTGAAAGACTGGATTAGTCCGGGCCGGGTTATGTGGGACTTTATCGCAAAGGATGGAGACAAACCACGAATGTGGATCAATGCCGTTGCAGAAATGGGATGGGAATATTATATGGCCGATGCCGGATTTGCCAACCGATGGGGAGGCAGTGATTCAGTCAGTGTCATAACGGATTATGCTGTTTCCAAAAAAGTTGGTGTGCTGGGGTGGGCACATACAAGGGAATTTGATACCCGCGAAAAGGCTGACTCAACCATGAGCCTCTATGCATTATGGGGATTGAAAGGCGCCAAAATTGATTTTTTCGATCAGAATACGCTCAGCGAAAATCCCAGAGGTTGGAAAGACTACCAGGATACGCAACAGAGCCTGAAAATGAGGGACTGGATACTTAAATCAGGTATTGAAAAAAGCATGCTGCTGGAACTTCACGGGAACACCATTCCGACAGGAGAGCGCCGGCAATATCCTAATTTGATGACTCTGGAAGGAGTTGACGGACTGGAGAGAAGAACGAAACCCGCGGCGAACGATCTGACTATCCCATACGTCCGGAACGTGATGGGGCCGGTTAGCTATACGGTTATTCATTTTGAACGTTCCCCGGGGTCACATGCTTATCAGATGGCTATGCCCATAGTTTACGAAGCCGGACTGATGATCTATGCTGAGCATGGAAAGAAACTTCTGGAATGGCCTGGAAGGGAAATGATCAAAGACGTTCCGTCAAGCTGGGACGAGGTCCGGTTTATCGACGGAATGCCGGCAAGCCATATTGTCATTGCCCGCCGCAAAGGGCAGGATTGGTTTATTGGAGGGATGACAGATGCTCCGCGCACGGCCAACATTCCGCTTGATTTTCTGCAGGAAAGACAAAATTACAATGCCCTGATTTATAGTGACGAGACACATACAACGATGCGCAGGGAAGAAAGGACCGTGAATAATAAGGAGAATCTTTCGATTGAGATGCCGGAGAGAGGGGGCTTCGCTGTTCATCTGAGTCCACAGAAGACAAACTGAGTCAAACAGGCTGTCGTCAGCTTCCTTCTGCACGAGTTCAATTATTCCGGAGTTTCTTTACCGGCGTCTTTCTGGTCATTCAGATACGCTGAAGGGGTTTTGCCGAATTGTTTCTTAAAGCTTTGCGTGAAATAGGAATGGGAATTGAATCCAACGGCATAACCGACCTCATCGATGTTGTAATTCCCTTCCTTCATCAACTTAATAGCTTTCTTCAGGCGGATATACCGGATAAATTCAGTGGCCGACTGGCTGGTGAGCGCACGCATCTTCCGGTGCAGGGAACTGCGGCTCATATTCAGCTCTGCCGCCAACTGTTCGACAGTAAAATTTGCGTCAAGAATATGTTTATCGACAATGGCAATCGCTTTGTCCATCAGTTTCCTGTCCGGGGGCATTACATTTGCATCTGCTTCCCACTTTTCCTGCGACTCGGTGAAAGCCTGTTGCATCCGCCTGCGGGCCGCAAGCAGGTTGGCGATCTGCGCCTTCAGCAACTTGTTGTCGAAAGGCTTGGTTAAGTAAGCATCGGCACCGGTTTTTAATCCGCTCACCTTTTTGTCGGTCTCCGAAAGGGCGGTCAGCAGGATAACCGGAATATGGCTGGTCCGGAGATCTTCCTTTAACTTCCGGCAAAGTTCAAATCCATCCATTCCGGGCATCATAATATCGGAAATGACCAGGTCCGGATATAGCTCATTGGCCATTTCAAATCCCTGTAGCCCGTTTCCTGCGACCAGTACACGGTACTCCTCCTTTAGCAAGCGGCGGATGTACTTTTGCATTTCAGGGTTGTCTTCAACAAGCAGGATGGAGTGGATTTGTCTTTCATCACTCAGCAGCTCATCATCAGGATCCGGTTGTTGCACAGCCCAGGTTTCCTTCTCTTGCTCTGTGCCGGAAATCAGGCGGTCCTCTGTTCTGAAGGGGATCAGGACACTAAAGACTGATCCATGTCCGGGTGAGCTCTGCACCAGGATCGTTCCCTGATGCATCCGGACATACTCACGGCACAGGTGCAGTCCAATGCCGGTCCCCTGGCTGGGGAAACCCGGTGATTGATAGAAGCGTTCAAAAATATTGGCAAGTTCGCCTTTCTCAATCCCGGGCCCGTTATCCTTTACGCGAATGAGCAGAACGGTCCCCGCCGGCAATGGATCGGTCGCGTAATCAAAATGACTCATTTCCTCCCCGACAGTAGTTACTTCCGCGTATAAACTGATCTCTCCGTGTTCCGGCGTATATTTGAATGCATTGGAAAGCAGATTGAAAATCACCTTGTCCATCTTATCGGGATCGAATATAATCTTTGCCTTTGGTACGGACGATTCAAAATGGAAAGAGATCGATTTATCGCAGGCATACATCTCAAAGTCGCGACAGATTTCACGGCAAAGACCGTTTATATCGGCATATGCCGGAGTATAAACAGCTTTGTTAAACTCCAGCTTCCGAAAGTCGAGCAACTGATCGATTAAACGGCGCAGGCGCCTCGCATTCCGCTGGATCATGCTCAGATCACCGTTAGCTTTTGGGCTTAATGCCGGATCAGACAGCATATCCTCCAGAGGAGAAAGGATCAAAGAAAGCGGGGTTCTGAAATCATGTGAAATATTGGTAAAGAACTGAAGTTTCATTTGATGAAGCTTTTCTTCATTTTCACGCGTAACCCGTTCAAGCAACAGCTGTTCTTTCAACTCTTTGCGGACGATCACTTCTTTTCGTATAAACCACAGAATGGTGACAAACATCAGAAAATAAAAGGCATAGGCGTACCCGGTAAGCCACAACGGAGGAAAGATGGTCACCTCCAAACGGGTCGGCGTGCTCGCCCATATCCCGTCATTATTGGCGCTGACAACCTCCAGTGTGTAGGTGCCGGGAGGGATCTTGGTGAAAATGGCCCGGCCTTCGTTTTGAGCTTCCTGCCAGTTGTCTTCATAGTTAAGGAGCCGGTACCGGAACTGGTTTTTCTGAGCTTGTATATAATTATTCGAAACAAACTCGAAAATCAGGGAATTCTGAAAATAATTGAGTTCCACTTTCTCCAGCAATGAAATGCTTTGCCGGAGCGGGCTGTCCGGATCGCCCGGTATCATCTTTTTATTATTGACAAACAGATTGGTCAGGATAACCTCAGGAACGAAGGGATTCGTTTTTATTGCATTGGGCATGCAAAGATTAAAGCCATTGGGGCCTCCGAAAAGCATGCTCCCGTCGCGGCATTTAAAAGCAGCGCCCGGATTAAACTGGTTTCCCTGCAGTCCGTCTTTCTGCGAGTAATTTTTAAAGGTATTTTCGTTGGGATGATAACACGATATCCCATTATCAGTACTAAACCATAAATTGCCGCTGTTGTCGTCCAGAATGCCATACACATTATATCCGGCGAGTCCCTCCCGGGGCGTCAAATTCGTAAACTGCCGCGTTTCCGGGTCATAGCAATCTACGCCGCCGCCGGCCGTCCCGATCCAGATCTTCCCGGAATGATCTTCCCAAATGGCAAAAACCTCATTATTACTGATTCGTTGCCCTTTGGTACCATTGTAATAATAGCGGATAAAATTATTACTTCCCTTCGGTTTATAGTTCAGCCCCGAGTGCGTCCCAACCCATAAGCCACCGTATGAATCTTTAAAAACAGCACGAATCTGAATGGACGAAATGGACTTCGGATCAGTCGGATCAGGACGGAAAGCGGTTACCTTTTGTGTGTTGAAATCATAATAAAACAGTCCAATGTTGTATGTTCCAAGCCAAAGTCCGTTTTCATCAGGCAAGATGGCATACAGGTTGACGATCGGGGCCTGAAAAATATCCACCTGTCTAAATTGCTGAGCTTGTCTGTCAAAATACCATAAGCCGTTTGAAAGGGTGCCAACCCAAAGCCGATTATCATGGTCAAGGGCAACACACTTTATGTTACCGGTACCGGTACTTGCTCTTTGAATAATAAACGGGGTAAAGCTGTTCTCCTTCCGGTCGAACCGGTTCAGGACCCCGTTCTCGGTCCCTATCCAAATGGTCCCGTCGGGTTCTTCTGCAAATGAACTCACCACGTTGCTGTTCATGGACAGATCATCTCCTTCCCGGTTCATATTGAAATGAAGGAATTGATGATCATAAACACTGTAATAGGCCACACCCCCGGACCAGGTACCAATCCAAACGCTGTTACGCGAATCGATGAACATGGAATGGATACTGTTATGCGGGAGTTTATTATATGTATTTCTCCGGATGAGCTGGTTCCCTGATTTACTGACAGTCAGCAATCCGCTATAGGTTGCAATCCAAATCCGGTTTTCCTGATCTTTCACAATTTGTCTGACCCGGTTATGGGGAAGATGAGTCGCTCCCGTATTCCGTTGATCATAATGCTCAATAAGCAGCCCCTGCTCATTCACGTGATCAACCCCTCCCCACTCGTATCCGATCCACAGCGTATTGTTATCTTTATTCATGCAACGAACAGATGACTCCTGCACATGGCAGAACAGGCTGAAGTCCCTGTAGGGCGGCTGGCTGGAGTAGATGTAACCCTTATCCGTTCCGATCCATAAATTGTCTGTTGCATCGAAGGACGCATGTGTCAATGCGTCGCTTTCGTCGGCTAGCTGAAGCGGCAAAGCCTCGAAAACGCTATCCCGAAGATTGAGCCTGGAGAACTGACCGGCATGCAGCGTGAATAAATCACCTTTTTGATTTTGCAGCACCTGCCGGATTGTTGAACTGGAGCGGGACGGGGGCTCTTCCTTTAGCCGGACCGTTGTAAAATCCTGTCGGCCTTCATCAAAAAAACAAAGCGCGCCATAGGTTGAAATCCATAATCTGCCCGACCGGTCCTTAAAAAGGTGAAGAACATTATTCGAGGGGATGGAATGAGGATCTTCCTGTTGATGGATATACTTCTGAATAGTCGTTGTATTGTAGCGAAACAGCCCGTGCTCGGTGCCAAACCACATAAAACCATGAGCGTCTTCGGCAATGGCCTTGACCGAACTATAGGTCAGCCCTCCCTGCGGGGAAACATTCCGGAACTGCAGGTCGTAGCTTTGAGCTTCAGCAAAGGGACCGATCAAAATGAACACAGAATAAAGGAAATTTTTCAGCATAGTCAGGTCGCATTTCGTCCGGAAAATTACAAAAAACAGGTGAACAAACTGATCTTTTTCAATTCAATAGCTGTCACGCATGTTGCAGGCTGAAACATTTGTGTGATCCTTCAACATTTTTCCTACAGATTGATTCATAACTGAAAAAGAAACGGGTTATAATTCAGGAAGTTTGTGTAATATTGATCATTAAAGAAACTAAACAAACCAGACCTGACGAATCATGATCAAAAGACTGATCCCATTCCTTCTGATCTCCGTAGCATTTTCGTGTGCTGAAGAAGATACAAAACAACCGCTCGTGTTATGGTACAACAAGCCCGCTACCGTGTGGGAAGAAGCACTTCCCCTGGGAAACGGGACGACCGGAGCCATGATTTGGGGCGGAGTGGCAAGCGAGCATTATTCCCTGAACGACCATACCCTGTGGTCGGGTGAACCGGAACCGGGCAATGTGGAGAATGGTCCCGAAATCCTCAGGGAAGTGAGAGCCGCCGTCAATGAAGGCGACTATGGAAAAGCAGGCTCCATATGGAAAGGCATGCACGGGCCCTATTCCGCCCGCTATTTACCATTGGGCGATCTGTTGCTGGAATTCGGATTTGCTGATTCGTCTGTTACCGGCTACAGGCGCGACCTGGACCTCAGGCAGGCACTCTCGTCGGTCAGATTCCAAAAAGATCAGGTGGAATACCGACGCGAAACCTTTATCAGTTATCCCGATCAGGTGATGGTCATTCGCATGACCGCTTCCGAAAAGAAGAAAATTTCTTTTGAGGCATTTCTTTCGTCCAGGCTGCAGTATCAAATACAGGTATTGTCGTCCGACCACCTGCGTTTAACGGGCAAGGCCCCCAAACATGTGGCACACCGCGATTATGAGCCGGAGCAGGTGGTTTACGAAGAAAACGGCAGGGGAATGACCTTTGAAATCGATCTGAAGCTGATTGCCAGGGGCGGTAAGCTGAGGCCCGGAAAGAAGGGTATCGGCGTTGAACAGGCCGACGAAGTGGTTTTGCTGCTTTCGGAAGCAACCAGTTTCAACGGCTTTGACAAGTCGCCAGGCCGCGAAGGGAAAAATCCATCGGTTGCTGCAATGAAAAATCTGGAAGGGGCCGCCATAAAAGACTACCAGGAGCTGCTCGAAAATCATCTCGCCGATTACAGTCCTCTGTTTAGCCGGACTGATCTCGATCTGGGTCCGCAGCAAACCGAACTGCCCACCGATGAGCGGATGCAGAAATATAACAGCGGAAATCCCGACAACGGACTTGTCGCTTTGTATTTCCAATACGGACGCTATCTGTTGCTGGCGTCCTCGCGCGACGGATCGGTCCCTGCCAACCTGCAGGGGATCTGGAACCCGCATATCCAGCCTCCCTGGGGAAGCAATTATACGTTGAATATCAATACAGAAATGAATTACTGGCCGGCAGAAGCCGCCAATCTTTCGGAATGCCATTTACCCTTACTTAGCTTTATTGAGAACCTGTCGGTTAACGGAGCCAGGACTGCCGGGATAAACTATGGAATCAAAAATGGCTGGGTAGCCCATCATAACTCGGATGTTTGGGCCAAAACCTCTCCTGCAGGCGGTGGAAAATGGGATCCCAGGGGGGCTGCCCGCTGGTCATGCTGGCCCATGAGCGGCGCCTGGCTATGCCGGCACCTGTGGGAACATTACCGCTACACGGGCGATAAAGTTTATCTCGAAAGAAAGGCCTGGCCGCTGATGAAAGGCGCCGCCGAATTCATGCTTGACTGGCTCGTCCGCGATGAAAGCGGATATTGGCTGACGAATCCCTCGTCGTCGCCCGAGAATGTCTTTCTGCTCAACGGCAAAACTTTCGAGATAGCCAAAGGCTCGACCATGGATATGTCGATCATCCGCGAACTGTTTTCTGACTGTCTGGACGCAGCAAAAACACTGCAGATTGACAATGCCTTTACCCGCCGGCTCGCCGAGGTTTTCCCTGACTTATACCCCTTCCATGTCGGGCAGTACGGTCAATTGCAGGAATGGTTTGACGACTGGGATAATCCGGAAGATCACCATCGCCATATCTCGCATCTTTTCAGTCTTTATCCCGGCGAACAGATCAACCTGAAAAACACGCCTGCACTGGCGCAGGCCGCCAAACAAACACTGATCCAGCGGGGCGATGTGAGCACCGGATGGTCGATGGCCTGGAAGGTGAACTGCTGGGCCCGGCTCAAGGATGGAAACCACGCGCTGAAAATCCTCAAAGACGGGCTCCGCTATACAGAGCCTTCCCAAAAAAACGGCGGAGGCACCTACCCGAATTTATTCGACGCCCATCCTCCCTTCCAGATTGACGGAAATTTCGGAGGAACCGCCGGCATTATGGAGATGCTCATGCAGAGCCACGAAGGATTTATTGATCTGCTGCCCGCCTTGCCCGATGAGTGGCCCGACGGGAAAATTTCGGGACTGGTTGCCAGGGGAGGTTTTGTGGTTGACCTGAGCTGGCAGAACGGACGGCTGAGCGAAGTGAAAATCCACTCGCGCCTGGGAGGCATATGCCGGCTCAAGACAAAAGAAGAACTGACAGGGAACAGCTTTGAGCTGGCCAAAACTGACGGGAAATCGGTCAACCCTTTACTGAATGAGCCTCAGACGGTACCGGTTACCGAGGCTTCAAAAACAGCCGTGCCTTCCCTTGAGAAAGCGGCTGGTTCCCTTTACGAATGGGAAACCTCTGCCGGTCAGACTTACGTACTTTCAGGAAAAGAATAAACAATTAAATTATGATAAAACGTTTGATCCTACTAATGGCTGTTCTGGCGATACCGGGTCTGATGAGGAATATGTATGCCCAAAATCCGCAATGGCAGCAGGTTGCCCCCGGAATCTGGAAAGCCGTCATTGGAATTCCGGAGGAATATGATTTGCTGAAAGCCGCCGGAAGCAAGCCTGCCCTGACAGGATTGGAAAAGCTGCCCCGAAAGGGCTTTCCGCTGCCCGGGGAAAAAGTGACTTACCGGCTGAGCGACGGAAAAGTCGCCTTGCGTTTACCCTTGAACCGGGAAGAGCAGATTTTTGGCTTCGGACTGAATTTTCAAACGATCTTTCAGCGCGGCAGGGTGTTCGAACTGCATGTTGACCACTATGGAGGAAAAGACAATGGTCGGACACATGCACCCGTGCCGTTTTATGTCTCAGACCAGGGGTATGGTGTGTTCGTCAACACGGTCCGCTACCTGAAAGTATGGTGCGGAACAGCCGTTCGTGCTGACAGTCCTGAACCACCGGTTGTCCGCGACCGCAACACGGATAAGAAATGGTCGTCGCGCCCCTATTCCGATGCTGTTGAAATGCTTATTCCTGCAAAAGGAGTGGAGCTGTACGTCTTTGAGGGACCGACCATGCTTGATGCAGTGCGGCGTTTTAACCTGTTCAACGGCGGCGGGTGCCTTCCTCCGAGATGGGGGCTTGGCTTCACACAGCGCGTGAAATCACTGTACACGGCCGAAGATGTGAAAAAGGAGGTAGAAGCCTTCAATCAGCATCAATTCCCGCTCGATTTTATCGGACTGGAACCAGGATGGCAAAGCAAAGCCTATCCCTGCACTTTTGAATGGGACCGCACACGTTACCCCGATCCGCCCGCATTTGTCAGGGAGATGAAGGAACAGGGCATCCACCTGAACCTGTGGACCAACCCCTATGTATCGCCCGAATCGCCCGTTTATGAAAAATTAAAACCTTTTTACGGAAGCCATACGGTCTGGTGCGGCATGGTCCCGGATGTAACAATCCCGGAAGCGTCGAAGATTCTGACGGCCCAGCTCCTGAAAAGCCAGGTGGAGATCGGAGTCAGCGGCTATAAAATTGACGAGGTAGATGGCTACGATCATTACCTTTGGCCCGACATGGCTGTTTTTCCATCCGGAGTCAGCGCGGAACAAATGCGGCAGACCTATGGCGTTTTAATGCAAAAACTTACAACCGTCATGTTTCATCAGCGTAACGAGCGGACATATGGACTTGTCCGGGCTTCGAACGCAGGAGCATCATCCCTGCCATACGTGATCTATAATGACTATTACAGCCATGAAGACTTCATTACAGCTCTCTGTAACAGCGGCTTTTCGGGCATTTTATGGACCCCGGAAGTCAGGCAGTCAAAGACTTCCGAGGAATGGCTGCGCCGGATGCAGTCTGTATGCTTCTCCCCCATGGCTATGATCAATGCCTGGGCCAGTGGTACGAAACCCTGGAGTTACCCGGAAGTAGAAAAAGAAGTCAAAGCCATTGCCGATCTAAGAATGGCGTTGATGCCTTATTTCTATTCCGAGTTCGCCAAATATCATTTTGACGGGACTCCTCCCTTCCGGGCGATGTATCTGGAACCGGGCTTTTCAATGGTTCCCGAAGAACAAAAAAATACGGCCGGCCTGAATGATAATCCCTATGCCGAAGCAATACGAAAAGAAATAAAAGACCAGTATATGGCTGGCGAAAACCTGCTGATAGCGCCGCTGTTTACCGGACAAACGAGCAGAAAGGTTGTCTTGCCGCGCGGGAAATGGTTTGACTTTTACACCGGAGCATATGCCGGAGACGGAGAAGTGATTTCTGTTGAGCCGGGACTGGATCACATTCCCGTATTTGTGAAAGACGGCGCCCTGGTCCCCCTGATGAAACCGCGGCTGCGGGCACCAAAAGCCGGCGAAAAAGTCGACCTTGAGATCCGCCATTACGGAACAAAGAA
>JBFXKJ010000012.1:0-35485 GCA_050173895.1 Mangrovibacterium sp.
GAACGTGACCGGATATACCGGCATTTCACCATGGACCCGGATTTTCAGGATATCTCCAGGCTCCCTCTGGAAGAACCCGATAAATTGTTTATGGGAAAGCTTATCCGGATTATTTCTGAAAATGTTAATAACCCGGATTTGCAGGCTGACATGCTTGAAAAGGAACTTGGAATGAGCAGTACGAACTTTTACCGGAAGCTGAAGCAAATTTCCGGTTTAGCACCCGGCGATCTGATCCGGACCATCCGTCTCAAACATGCCGCCGGCTTACTGCGGCAAACTACCATGAACGTCACTGAAGTTTTTTATGAATCGGGCTTCAATAACCGCTCCTATTTCTACCGCGAGTTTCAAAAAATGTATCAGCTTCCCCCGAAACAGTATCAGCTGAAGTATAATAAAAATGCACTTTCCGGTCCGGCTTCCGGTCTTTAATCGTGTGACCCTGAATATTTAACGTAAATAGTGTACATTTTTGAAGACATAGTGTACACCTGAACTGTTCTGTGTGTGGCAACTTTGTTAACACAACGGCAGTCTGTTGGCCATTTAAAACTAAATCATAAAGCTATGAAGCAAAATCCAATCCCGTTTTTTAAGAAAGGAATCATCGTATTCATTTTCCTGATGACAGCAGGAGTGGTCCTTGGGCAGGTAAGCATAACCGGGACCGTATACGATGAAGAAGGGGGCACATTGCCCGGCGTGTCGGTTGTTGTTCCCGAAACCTCCATCGGAACAATAACTGACAACACAGGTCGCTATTCGCTCAGGGTACCGGACACCACTGTGGCATTAACATTTTCGTTTGTCGGCTTCCAGTCAGTTACGGCCCCCCTTGAAGGAAAAACAAGCTTAAATGTCACGCTGAAATCCGGAACGGAGGAGATCAGTGAGGTCCTGGTGGTGGGCTATTCCACACAAAAGAAATCGACTCTGACAGGTGCAGTTTCGCCGGTCAATGTCGATGATATGAGTAAGCGAAGGGTGGCTGAATTATCGCAGGCGTTGCAGGGGCAGGTTGCCGGAGTTCAGGTCACGCAAAGCACCGGTGCACCGGGCGATGAGATCAATATCCGGATCCGCGGTGAAGGTACCATCGGAAATAATAACCCCCTGTATATTGTCGACGGTGTTCCCACACGTGAATTAACTTTTCTGAATCCGTCCGACATCCAGTCGATGACCGTGCTGAAGGATGCTTCGGCGGCCGCCATCTATGGTTCGAGAGCTTCGGCAGGGGTGATCATCATCACAACCAAAAGTGGTAAGGCGGGTAAATCGTCTTTCGAACTGAATTATTTCCGTGGGGTGCAGCATGCGGTGAACCTTCCCGATCTGCTGAATGCCGCCCAGTATATGGATGTGGTTGAAAAAGCCTGGAACAACGCCGGCTACAGTGGCACCAATCCCTATACAGCCGACAAAGGAAGAGCAGACTTCGCCGACACGGATTGGCTGGATGAGGTATTTGAACCCGGATATTCCCAGAACATCCAGCTAACGGCAAGCGGCGGAAGCGAAAAGCTGCAGTACCTGCTTTCGGCCGGCTTTTACGATCAGAACGGGATCGTGGTCTACAATAATGATAAATACCAGCGCTATAATTTCAGGACCAATATCAATGCCGATTTGACCGATCGTTTAAAGGTCGGGACCAACCTGCAGCTTTCGTATGCCATTCAGGATAAATTGTCGTCAAAAGGCGACTCGCCGGGGATCATCCGCCATGCCCTGTTACGCCCGCCGGTGCTTTCTGTTTATAAAAGCCCTGACGACCCGACCTGGTCGGAGCGGGACCCTTTTACCGACCTGCCTTTTTACGTTCATAACGACCGGAACAGCGGCGGCTGGGAAAGCGACAAGTACGAATGGACATCAAATCCTGTGGCGCTGGCTTATTTCACCGACGATGAACGAACACACTACAAGACCTTTGGCAACCTCTATGCGGAATATGCTTTTTTGCAGGACAAGGCACTGAAATTTCGCACCAACGTGGGTATTGATCTGAATTTCTACCACAATAAGGCCTTTTACCGCAATTTTGGCGATGACGATGGCGGAGGGAACGAAGCTGATCAGGGAACCGGCCGTCAGAACCGGCCAAACGGGCTCGACGAGGAACGGAGCCAGGCGCTGACGGTCACCTGGAACAATACCCTGAACTACGTAAAAACGTTCGACAGGCATTCCCTGAATGCCCTGGTGGGGAGTGAGTTCATCAATAACTATCAATCCTCGCTCAGCGCTTCACGGAGAAGGTATGAATACGATACAGACAAATTCGCCTACATCGATTTCGGAAGCACCGAACAGGACCTGTGGAACGGCGGATCAGGCTCGGAATGGGCGCTGCTCTCTTTTTTTGCGACCACAACCTATGTGTACGATTCGAAGTACATGCTGACCGCGAACTTCAGGGCCGACGCCTCCTCCCGCTTTGCCGACAATAACCGGTGGGGTTATTTCCCGTCTGTGTCGGCGGGCTGGAAAATTTCGGAAGAGGCGTTCATGGCAGAGCAGGACTGGCTTTCCGATCTGAAACTGAGGGTAAGCGTTGGTCAGTTAGGCAATCAGGGAATTGACAACTATGCCTATCTCACGCTGATCAGAAAAGACGGCGACCGGTACCTGACTTCCCGGTACGGCAATCCCGACCTGAAATGGGAAACGACAACCCAGTTCAACTACGGCTTTGATGCAGGGATCTTCAACAACAAGGTCTATCTTTCGGCCGATTATTTCCAAAAGAACACGAGCGATATTCTGTTGCCGATCTCCCTGCCGAAGTTTGTGGGGGATGTACAGCCGACCATCGTCAATGCCGGGGAAGTCAGCAATAAAGGTTTTGAATTCGGCATCACCTTCCGGAACAGCGAACATGAATTCAAATACAACATTAACGGCAACCTGGCCCTGATCAAAAATAAGGTGGAAAAACTGCATCCCAACCTGCCGAGTATCATCGGACAGGTGAGCAGAACCGAAGTGGGGCATCCGTTAAACGCTTATTATGGCTATGTCTTTGAAGGGATTTATCAAAATCAGAATGAGATTGCCACCCAGCTTCATGCAACAACGAATCCGACTGTTGTTCCCGGAGATATCCGCTTCAGGGATTTAAACACCGACGGCAAAATAGACGACAACGATCGCGACTTTATTGGTGATCCGAATCCGGGCCTGCTATACGGGATCAACCTTTCCGGAGAGTACAAGGGCTTTGACTTTGCCTTGCTTTTTCAGGGTGTCGGCCAGGTTGACCGGTACAATGACTCCAAAAAGATCGTCGATTACGATACCCGTCCTTTTAACTACACGACCGGCATTCTGGACAGTTGGGATGGTGAAGGATCGACCAATGCGCGGCCCCGTGTAAGCTTTACCGACAACGGGAGCAGCCGGATCTCCGGCATCTTTGTGGAGGACGCTTCTTATTTCAGGCTTAAAAACGTGGAAGTCGGATATACCTTCGGAAACTTTTCCAAATTCGGGATCAATCATCTCCGGTTGTATATTTCAGCCCAGAATGTCTTTACGATCACCGGATACAGCGGACTTGACCCGGAAACAACCGACCTGATGGACATGGGAACTTATCCACAGGCAAGATCAGTTCTTGCAGGGATCAACATCAATTTTTAGTCACACTTTAAAATCAGCAAAATGAAGTCATTATTCAAAATAGCATTTGCCTTAGTCCTGATGATTTTCCTGACTAATTGCGACGATTACCTTACCAAGGATCCGATCGGATTGCTGACGCCCGAACAGGTGAACATGGAGCCGACGGTAACCAGCGTGACCTATTCGGTAAGTTCGTCTTACCAACTGCTTTCATCGACCCTAAATATCATCGGGGAATGGGGCTGGGATGACGGCACCGTTACCCGGAACGATTTCATTCTTCAGGATATTGCCTCGGACGACATGCAGAAAAAATGGAATCCCGACGGCGACCAGGCCTGGATGGACCAGTTCAACAATTTCAGTTTTGTCGCCTCGAACGGCGGCTTTAACGGAACATGGAGCTATGATTATGAGGGAATTGCGAGAGCTAATACGGCGATCAGCTATTTAACCGACGAGGAAATGATGAATAAACTCGACCTGGATGCGACGCTGAAAAGCCGGATGTTAGGTGAATCGTACTTCTTAAGGGCTTTTTATTATTTCGATCTCGTGACGATTTTCGGTGATGTTCCGTTGTTGTTAAAACCACTTGCTTCTTTCGACGAAGCCTATGAGGTTGCCGTGCGGGTCGACAAGGCAACGGTATGGCAGCAAATCGGCGATGATCTGCAGAAAGCAAAAGAACTGCTTCCAAATGCCAAATTCTCCAGTAACACGGAGAAGTGGAGGGCATCGAAGGGAGCGGTCATCTCACTTCAGGCAAAAGTTGCCTTATTTAACGAACAATGGCAGGATGTGATCAGTCTGGTCACAGAACTGGAAGGACTGGGCTTCTATGATCTGAATGCCCGTTACTTTGACAGTTTCGACATGACAAAGGAGTTTGCCGAGGATGAGGTTATCTTCGCCTACGATCATCAGCAGGCACAGACTCCCCGTAAAGGGAACGGACTGTGTGCCCTGCTGGGATGGGGCTTTGTTGCTCCGGAAACAAACTTCCTGCAGGAGTTTGAAGCGAACGATCCCAGGCTTTTGTATACCGTCGACGTGGCAAAACAGAACGTCAATAAAATTCTGGGGACAACCGACGGTTCCGGAAAAGGGAATGATGATGCAGCCAGCAATAAGATTTACATTCGCTTTGCCGATGTTCTGCTCTGGAAGGCGGAGGCTTACCTGGAAACGGGCAACATGGCCCAGGCCATAGCCATCATCAACCGGATCCGGGAGCGGGCCCGTAATTCCGTTGCCATCGACGGGACGACGCCTCCCCCGGGGACCTTGCCGGCCAGGAATGCAGCATCGGTCAATGCCGGTGAGATCAAAACCTGGCTGATTCATGAACGTCGTGTGGAGCTCGGCTTTGAATCGCACCGCTTCAATGACCTGAAAAGATGGGGGATAGCCAAACAGGTGCTGGCCTCATACGGATTTCAGGATAAACATTTCATTTATCCGGTGCCTCAGGGCGAGATCGACAAATCGGGAGGCACCATCACACAGAATACTGGTTACTAGAATGACGGAGTGCCTGGGTGTGTCATTCAGGCATCTCCTTTTATTAAAGCAGAAATTCCATTTATGGTTATGAAAACGGATCTGGCGGTACGTTCCGGGAAAAACCCGGTTCTTCGTCCGTCTCAGCTTACACCCAGTTCGGGAGAGATGCACATTGCCTGTTTACTCAACCCCGGGGTTTTTCAATTCGACGGAAAGATATTCCTGTTGCTTCGCGTGGCTGAACGGCCTCTTCAGGAGGCGGGAGTGACAAGTGTTCCTGTTTTTGACGAACAGGGGAAGGTCAGGATCCTCCGCTTTAACAACGATGATCCCGGGCTGGACCTTTCCGATCCAAGAGTGATCAGCTATCAGGGACAGGACTACCTGACGACGCTGTCGCATCTGCGGCTGGTATGCAGCGATAACGGGACAGATTTTTATGAACCGGAGGGGTACCCCCTGCTTACCGGCGAGGGAGAACAGGAAACATACGGCATAGAAGATTGCCGGGTAACCCGCATAGGTGACACTTTTTACCTGACCTATACGGCTGTTTCCCCGGCAGGTGTGGCCGTGGGGCTGCGGACCACCGAAAACTGGAAAGACTTCCGGCATCATGGCCTCATTTTCGGTCCCCATAATAAAGACTGCACTTTTTTCGACGGGAAAGTAAACGACGGGTTCTTTGCCCTGCATCGCCCCAGCAGTCCGGAGTTGGGGGGAAACTACATTTGGGGGGCAAAATCGCCCGACGGGCTGCACTGGGGGGGGCACCGGTGCATTGCCCAAACCCGGAAAGGAAAATGGGACAGCGTCCGGATCGGCGCAGGGGCTTCACCCATCAGGACCGCGGAAGGATGGCTGGAGATCTATCATGGCGCTGACGAAAACAACCGCTACTGCCTGGGAGCACTCCTTCTCGATGCAAAAGATCCCTTTCAGGTCATTGCCCGATCGGAAGAACCAATCATGGAACCCCTGACGGATTATGAAAAAACAGGTTTCTTCGGGAATGTCGTCTTCACCAACGGGCATTTGGTTGAAGGCGATGAGATCACCCTGTATTACGGAGCTTCGGACGAAGTCATTTGCATGGCAAAACTGTCGGTTCAAACGATCCTTCAAAGCCTGAAACCCGAAAAATCCCGGATATGATCCATAAGCTTGTCAATGAATACCGGGTGTTTCTTTCCTATCCGCACAACATGCGGGTGCTGCTGATCACAAACCTGATCTATTCGCTTGTCCTGCCAATCATCGAGTTGTTTATCGGCGCATACATTATGCGTAATTCGCAGGAGGCCAAACTGGTCGTCATTTTTCAACTGGCCCTGTATACGGGCATCCCCGTCACCTTTGCAATCAATGGATATCTTCTCCGGAAAATAAAGATCGCCTGGTTATACTCGTTCGGCATGCTGCTGAGCGGCGTTTCCATGACGGCCATGATGATGCTCGACAAGCTCGACATAACAGGCATCGGGATCGCCGGCCTGATCATGGGCATTTCGTATGGCTTTTTCTGGGCCAACCGTGATTTCCTGGCCCTGGAGACCACCAACGACCGGAACCGCAACTATTATTACGGGCTTGAAACCTTCTTTTACACCCTGACAGCCGTCATGGTCCCTTATCTGGTCGGAGTATTTATCGGGGCAACAAGGAACTTTAACTGGTTCGCCGGAAATATCAACGTGGCATACCGGATTATCACTGCCGTCGTTTTCCTGTTAACGATCCTCTCGTCTATATATGTGAATAAAGGTCACTTTACCAACCCGCAACGGGAAAAATTCATTTTTTTCAGGTTCCACAGCCTGTGGAACAGGATGATCCGGCTTTCGGTACTGAAAGGACTGGCCCAGGGCTATATTGTCACTGCCCCGGCCATGCTGATCATGAAACTCGTGGGAGAAGAAGATATCCTGGGGACCGTTCAGGCCATTGGCGCCATCATATCGGCGATCGTGCTCTATGTGATCGGGCGCATCTCAAAGCCCCGTCACCGGATTTACATTTTCTCGGCCGGACTTCTGCTTTTTGCGTTGGGTGCTTTTATCAATGCCGGCCTGTATTCATCCCTGGGGGTCATCCTTTTTATGCTTTGCCTGATCATTGCCCGGCCACTGCTGGATGTGGCTTATTTCCCGATCCAGTTGAAAGTGAT
Source organism: Mangrovibacterium sp. (assembly GCA_050173895.1). Taxonomy (GTDB): domain Bacteria; phylum Bacteroidota; class Bacteroidia; order Bacteroidales; family Prolixibacteraceae; genus JBCFBK01. The sequence goes on from JBFXKJ010000012.1 coordinate 7,304, forward strand.
CGATCTGGTTGCAGCTATTGAAAAACGCAATGAATTTTCGTATTTTTTGAATCACGAATTTGGACTATACCTGGGACGCCTGTTTGGATGCGGATTGTTTATCGGCATGACCTACCTGATCTCGGAAGATTTTGCTTTAAAGTATGCGCTTTTGATCATCGCGATCCTCCAATTGATTTCCGTTTTTGTAGCTAAAAATATTTTATCAACCGCCAAAAAATTACAGTCATGAGACCCTGCTTGTTAATTGCCGTCATCCTGTTTCTTATTAGTTCCTGTTCCCAACCCGGCCAAATGCCGAGGGTGACCAGACTGGAACAGCAAAGCCTTGCCAGGACCGGACAGATGCCTGATTTTCCTCAGCCTTACAAAATGCTGGACTGGGAAGAAAAAGCACGGCAGTTTGACCGGATCGTGTTCGACCGGAACCAGACCGGCGATCACTGGCCATTGATCTGGATGGATGACTCGCGAAAGAACTTTGACCAGGAAACGTTTGGCTTGTATACAGCCATTGGCGACGTGAGGCAGGGACCGGACAAGAACGGAGGGATGTTCCATGAATCATTGGCAACGATCGGCGCCGTGTTGGGAGCCTCGCTGGTTGGCATTGACAAAGGGGACCAGGAGGGTGTCAATTACGTGAATATGCTCCGGAATTACTTCAATGCCGGCACCAAATGGAACATTATCATGAATAATACCTGTCCGGAAGTAGCCTTACTGGGAGGCGGGTACGGAAGGGACTGGTGGTATGATGTATATCCGAACATGCTGTATTACGCCGTTTGCAGTTTTTATCCCGATGAAAAGGGCAGTGAGCAGATCCTCCGGGCTGTCGCCGAAAAATTTTATCAGGCCGACTCGGTACTGAACGGAAACTACGACCATACCTTTTTCAATTATGCGGAATTGTCGCCCGGGGAAAACTGGATCTGTCACCAGCCCGATGCCGCGGCCGGCCATGCGTATGTACTTTATTCAGCATATAAGCGGTTTGGCGATCCCCGGTATCTGGAAGGTGCAAAATCAGCTATCCAGGCCCTGTTGGCGCAGCCGCACAACACCTTTTATGAAATACTGATGCCCTTTGGCGCCTATGTGGCAGCCCGCCTCAATGCGGAGGAGGGCACGAACTATGCTATTCGCCCGATCATGGAGTGGACCTTCAACGGAGATGCCAAATGCAGGGAAGGCTGGGGCGTGCTGGCCGACAACTGGAACGGGTTCGACGTGTCAGGCCTGGTAGGCAGCACCACCGATCATGGCGGTTATGTGTTTCTCATGAACACCTTCGATGTGGCATGGGCGCTGGTTCCCCTGGTACGCTATGACGGGAGCTGGGCGCAGGTGATCGGAAAATGGATGCTGAACGCCGCCAATGCCGCCCGTTTATTCTATCCGTACGAGATTCCCGACGAACATCAGACCATTCCTCAACTGAAACAGGTCACCAAAGGCGTGATCGGCTATGAAGGACTGACGAAAAGGTCGGGCTATGAAGAATACCAGCACCTGCAGGCGCCGGTTGCCCAGGGTGACGGACCCAACTGGGTGAAAGGTGAGAATCCTCCGGCCAGCCAGTTCAGCGTTTACGGGAGTGCCCATGCGGGGATTTTCGGGAGTATCATTGACACCACGAATGTAGAAGGCATTCTTCAGCTCGACTTGCTGGCCTGCGACTTTTACAGGGATGATGCTTACCCCTCCTTTTTATATTATAATCCGTTTGAAGAAGCGAAAACCGTTGAGCTGGAAGTTGGCGCCGAAAAGGCCGATCTGTATGACCTCCTTTCCCATACGTTTATTCAAAAGGGAATATCCGGGAAAGCCCGCCTGACCATCGAGGCCAAGCAACCCCTGGTCATTGTGGTGACCCCGGCAGGAGGGAAAATCTCCTACCGGAACCGTCAGGCATTCGTCAACGGAGTGGTGATTGATTTTGGGCACCCTGATTCATCGAACAAATATATGTCTTCATTTTAATTTAAAAACAAACAAACAATATTGGTAATAACTGTTTCGGGCATGGTTGGCTTACAAAATTTTATACTTTTGAAGGACTGACAATTCCCATGAATATAACTGTGGGGAGAATTAGATGGCCTGGCATGTTGATAAAATTGACTATCCTGACACGCTTGAATATAAACCTGTTCCTTTTGAATCATGACTCGGATATTACATCCGCGATAAAAACGACGAAATGACTAGACAAGTATTTTGTTTACTAATGGTATTTTTGTTTATTTCTATACACTCGGGTAATTGTCAGTCGAATAAGGTATGGAAAGATCAAAAGAAATACTTCAGCTCTTACGAAAGCCAGACATTAAACGACAGTAAGATTCCTGTGCCCATGCCTTTCAACCGCTGGCTGAAACCTGCCGGCACCCAGATTCATTTCGGCACCAGAGAACTGGAGAATCACGCCATGGATTGCGCCCTTTCGCCTGATGGAGAATGGATTGCAGTGGAAGGCCGTTACGAATTGCTGATCGTTTCTCCTCTGCAGGGGAAAATTGTTTTTGAACTTCCGCTAAAAAGTTCTTCCGGGACCGAAGGTCTTTCGAGCACTTTTTCGGGAATTTGCTGGAAACAACAAGGCAATGAATACCAAATCTTTTGGAGTGCTTCGAACAGCAGAGGAAGGTCCTGCGTCATTCAGGCAAACTGGGACCGTGAAAAGGCCACAATTGAAAAAACGTTTGATCTGGCTGCCGGGCCACCGGCAAAAACGGCTTTGCCCAATGAGGTGCTGGTTGCCGAAGAAAACGGTAAGTCGGTTCTTTATGTGGTTTTGAACGGCAATAATACGGTGGAAAAACGAGACATTGAAAGTGGCAAAACGATCTGGTCAACAGCAACAGGAGTTGCTCCGTACGGCCTGGCAATGGCCAATGGAAAACTATACGTGACCAACTGGGCGGGAGGCTTTCCGGATGAAAATGATCCCGACACGGCAGGTGTTCCCTGGGGGAGCGCCAAAGTAGAGGCTGAGACCGGCGCCACCCGTGAAGGAACCGTATCGGTGTTTGATCCGGCAACAGGCCACTGTCGACAGGAAATCACCGTCGGACTTCATCCCAATGACATTCTTGCCTCACCCGACCAGCAGTTTGTTTACGTGGCCAATGCCAATAGTGATGCCATTTCCGTCATCGACACCCAAACTGATAGGGTTTCGGAGACCATCTCCGTTCGACTGGCGCCCGACAAAAACGACTACTTTGGCGATTCGCCCAATGGATTGGGCATCTCCGGTGACGGACAGACCTTGTATGTGGCGAACGGTATGGACAATGCTGTTGCCGTGGTACAACTGGGATTGAAAGCAGCTGGCGGAACAGCCGGCGGCCGGAGCCAGGTTGCCGGGTTCATTCCAACGGGTGCTTATCCCGGAGGAGTCTGCGTTTATAAAGACAGCCTGTTGTTTGTCCCCAACATTGAAGCCGAAGGAGCCCGCATTCCTTTTATTTCCGAAGAAACCGGAACAAGCTCTTACAACAGCCACCACATGATGGCATCCGTGTCGATCATTCCGTTGCCGACTAAAAAACAACTGGCTGATTATACCAGAACGGTTGAAGAAACCAACCAGGTTTTTCGCCTGGCGCTGGCTGAAAAGCTGCCCCGCAAGAATGCCGTTCCGGTACCCGTTCCGGCACGAATTGGCGAGCCATCGGTGTTCAAACATGTTGTCTATATTATCAAGGAAAACCGGGCATACGACCAGATATTGGGCGATGTGAAAGCCGGTGATGGTGATTCTACCTTGTGTTCCTTTGGTCAGAAAGTGACACCCAATGCACACAAATTGGTGGATGACTTCCTTTTGCTCGATAACTTTTATGCTGCCGGGAAGTGCTCGGCCGAAGGTCACCAATGGACGGACATGGCCATGGTGACCGACTATATTGAGAAGAACGTTCGATCGTGGTTTCGCAGCTATCCGCATGTTCAGGAAGATGCGCTGGTGTATGCACCTACCGGGTTCATCTGGAACAATGCCTTGCGTCACGGCAAAAGCGTTCGTATTTACGGCGAAGCTTGCACTCCGACATTCGAAAAGAACCTGACCTGGGAGTCTATTTACAAAGCGTTCAGGAAGGGTGAAAAGTTCGAATTTGAAAATCATTCCACGATTGCCGCTGTAAAGCCCATTATGAGCCCAAATTACCCAGGTTACGATAGCCATAACGTTCCCGATGTGCTACGGGCCAGTGCCTTTATCAAGGAGCTGAATGACTATGAAAAGATGGAGGGTGACCAATGGCCCGAGTTGCTCATCGTTGCCCTGCCCAACGATCACACGGGTGGCACCCGCCCCACCCTGCCCACACCACGGGCCATGGTGGCCGATAATGACCTGGCGCTCGGCCAAATCATCGAAGCCATCACCAAAAGTAAATTCTATAAAAACACGGTTATTTTTGTAACAGAAGATGATTCGCAGTCCGGTTGGGACCATGTTTCTGCTTACCGCACCGTTGGCATGGTGATCAGCCCCTATTCACGGTTGAGCCGGACTATCCAAACCAACTACAACCAGGTTTCCATGTTCCGAACCATTGAGCAGATTCTGGGACTTCCACCTATGAATATTCAGGATGCAACGGCTATGCCCATGTTCGAATGCTTTACAAAGACAGCGAATTTACAGCCTTATGTCTCCGTGCCGAATCAAATCCCGTTAGATGAGATGAACAAGGGTTTGTCGCAGTTAAAAGGGAAAGCATTGCATTATGCCAGGAAAAGTCTGGAGCCGCAGTTCGATGGAATTGATTCCGGAGACGATGCGCTTTTAAATAAGATCCTTTGGTTTGCCACCAACAGCAAAAAAGCCTATCCTGCAAAATTTGCGGGGAAAGAAGAGGAGGATGACGATTAAAAAATAGCGCATTTTTTTATAATCAAACCACTGTTGCCGGTACTCTCCTGAATTATCAATTTGCCATTTAAAGTTTCTAAACGGTTTTGGCCCTTTTAACACATTTATCAATTAACCTTACTCAAAAATTTCAGGCAATACTTTAAAAACTATCACTATGGTCTGTACCTATTCCCTTTCTTCCTCCGGGAGATTAACTTTTGCTTGTTTTTCTTTCGATATTCATTTGCATTGAGGAGGTCGCCGTGAGTAAACGTACTGCAAAAAATCTACTCACGGAATAGCTCACGAGTTACTTGATGTGAAACGAGCATGTTGCGCTGCAACGTCTGAGTTTATGATAATAATTTTCAGCAACATGAGAGTTCCATACGGCAATTAAAAAACAAATTATTAACGTATGAAATGGATTATTTTAATAGGATAAAAAAACAAAAAATCCAGAAAATAAACAATTTACTGGATTTTGGTTCGGTTTGAAACCCTAAAAAGTGGGTTGTACTGGATTCGAACCAGTGACCCCTACCCTGTCAAGGTAATGCTCTAAACCAACTGAGCTAACAACCCTTTTGTGGCGACAAAAATACAAAAAAAACCAATCCGGCAAAATTCGCCGAAAATTAATATCGCATTGCCGGTGTTGCAGATCAACCGAAGATTACCCTGTCGGTTTTTTATGTCCTTCAAACATCTGCATTTCGTCGCATAAAACTTTGGTTTTGTTATCTTTGTTGGAAATTTTTTGAATCGGCATGCTAAAAGGGCTTCTCAAATACCTGAACGGTTTATGCTTCCTCCTGCTTTTCATTGTTTTCCGGTCAAGCGCAGCGGAAGATACCGTTCTGAAACATTACGACGAAAATATTTATATCATTTCAAATTTCTCCGGGACCGATGCGAGGGTGAAGGAGGGGCGCTCTGTTCAGCAACTGCTTGATCAGAATATCAGCGGTTTTCGGTTTTATCTGGACTGGGACCGTAACCAAAATCAAATGGTGCTGATCGACGGACACGGTCAATCCACTCCTTTTCTTGACCAGTTGGTGATGATACGAAAGCATCTTGAGAACAAACCGGAAAAAGTCTTAACCCTCTTCCTTGATTTTAATGTAAATGTAAATGAGCTTAGTGCGCTGGTGGAAGAATCGGGAATTCAGCCTTACCTGTTTGAGTATGCAGGGAATGAAGAATGGCCATCTTTGAAGGATATGGTGGAAACCGGGAAAAGGGTCGTTATTTTTAGTATGCAGGAACACCGCAACAGTCCCGATTGGCTGCATTACGTGTGGGATTTTGCCGTAGAGCCGTATTACTCCATCATGGAAGCTCCGGCTTTCGTCGGAGAATTCCTGAAAGGGGATCCGCGGAATAACTTATTGATTTATAACGATTATAATCTGATCAGCCGTTCGGCCACCAACAGTACATCCTTTTTTAACACAACAGAAAACCCCTATCTGATCGAGCATATTAAGAGCGTTTGGAAGAATACAGGTAAGACGCCGAACTTCATCTTTCTTGACCGGTATGAGAGCTGGATCCTTCAGGTTGTGTACCAGTTGAGAAGTTTCACGACGATCAAGGGAACGGTTACCTTTAATGCGCAAATGATCAATTCCGTCACCTGGGAAGATACCAACAGCATGACCAACGGGAAGTTCTGTTTTCCCCTCGGTCCCGGAGAAAGTATTACGCTGACGCCAGGCAGCCCGGGATACCGGTTTAAACCGGAGTCAGTGACATTTGAGGAGCCGGCGCAGAATAAAATCCAGCATTTTGTCGGAATGCCGCTGGAAATTACCGAACAACTGGAAGCTCATTACAATTTTGAGAATGGTTTGCAGGATCAGAGCATGAATAATTTTAACGGACGGGATGCCGGTATTGAATTCCGTAAAGATTCTGTCCGGGGAATAGTGGGATGGTTTAACGGGAAAGGACACGTCGTTCTGCCCAAAGCGGAAACGCTTAAGATCAGGGACCATGACTTTACGGTTTCTGCCTGGGTGAAGATTGACCGTTACGTGAAGGGGAAAAAGGATTATTGTATCATCGGCACAACAGGCAGTTCTTACCAGCAGAGTATTCATCTGGTGGTCCGGGACGGCCGGCCTTACTTTGGATTCTATACGAACGATTTGCAGGGAAAATCCAGGCTGGAGGCCGGGAGGTGGTATCATTTGGTATGGCGGTACAGCAAGTCGAACGGAGAGCAGGCCATTTATGTGGACGGGAAACTGGACAGCCATTCCATGGGGCACCCTTCATACAAGGGGAAAGACGATATTTTTATGGGTTTGGCCGGCTACAACCCGTCGTCCAATATGCTTGGCTCAATCGATGACCTGACCATCTGGTCAAGGACCCTGGGTGAGGAGGAGATCTGGAGCCTCAGTAAGGATCTGGTTGACCTGACCCCCCATAAGACAATCTTCAGCCGGTATCCGCTCCTGTCCAGGATCGGCATTGTTTTGCTGGCATTGGTCCTGCTGTTTTTGCTCTACCGAAAGCTGCCTTTGCGGTCGCCTGGCAAAACGGTCCTGAGTAGCGAAAGAATGAAAGAGTTGCAGGATCCCGGCTTCGGCCCTTATCCTGAAAAAAACTATATCCAGCTGTTCGGCGATTTTAAAGTCGTTGACCGCAACGGAACCGACATTACCGGCCAGTTTACTCCGAAGATCAAACAGCTCTTCCTCCTGATCCTTGTTTCATCCCAGCAAAGTAAAAAAGGAATTTCAACCAGGGAACTCTCCGATACCCTTTGGCCGGACCTGAGCTATCAAAATGCAAAAAACAGCCGCGGGGTGACCGTCAGAAAGCTGCGGCTGATACTCGAAGCACTCGACCAGGTCGATGTGCTCTTTCATATCGACTACTGGACAATCCGTTTTTCAGGAAATGTATATTGTGATTATGCCGAATGCCTGAAACTGATCAGCGAGGCGCGGGACTGCCAGATCGACTTCTACGCCGATTTCTATAAGGTCGTCAGCGCCGGCAAGGTTTTCAAGGGCGAGGCGCACGATTGGCTGGATTCATATGCCGGCAATATCGGCAACCATATCGTGGATATCCTGATGAACTTTATCAGCAAACTGGACCCGGAGACAGACCATGAACTCGTACTGAAAATTGCTGACCGGATTCTGGTGACCGATCCGGTGAATGACCAGGCGCTCTCTTATAAATTGCGGGCGCTCGTATTGCAGAACAACATGAATACGGCGCGCTTCACTTACGACCAGTTTGCAGCGCTGTACCAGGAATTGTACAATGAACCGCTTTCGATGTCATTCAATGACTTTTTAAAATCCTGAAATTTTTTTCGTGGAGGGGTTAATTTATTTAATCATTTCTTAATCAGTCCTTTATTTTCAAGAATAGACAGGCATATCTCTTATTTTAATCGCCGGTTAACCCATCCTTAATTCTCCTGTAAACTTGCTTTAACGGCAGAATAATTGGTGGATCTTAATTTTGTGTGACTAAGTAAAACCAATAAGATCGACGTGAGAAGGATCAGATTTAAATTTTCAAATCCGTTTAAGGGGAGCCGGGCCTGGTTGTGGTTTATACTGCTGGGGGTGACGGCAACGATCATTGCCGCCACCGCAGGAAACGAGCTGATGGAATATACAGCGACCGACGATTATTGCATGTCGTGTCACATTCACCCTCATGCCGATCAAAGCTGGAAATTATCTTCTCATCATGATAACGCTTCCGGAGTCATCACGCATTGCATCGAGTGCCATCTCCCGCCAAAGGGGCACGGGCATTTGACGGCCAAAGCATATCATGGTTTCAATGATATTTATGGCATGCTTTTCAAGGACAGTGCAGAATTCAACTGGGAGGAAAAAAGAAAGCTTGAGAATGCGCAGCATTTTGTTTATCAGGAATCATGCCTGAAGTGCCACGGGAATTTGTTCCCTTCTACGCTTTCGCCCGAGGGAGACGACGCACATTTGTATTTTCTGACCAGCAAAAATGATCTGAAGTGCATCAACTGTCATTTGCATGTAGGACATTACGATCCGGACGCGAAGCATGCGCATAACCTGAACTTCGGCGATTCGGCAGCGGTTGGCGAAATTTACACGGAGCCGGCAACGGTGACCGGGTTTAAGACGTTCACAGAGCAGATCCCGGGAACGGACGTTTCATTTAAAATGGTGGCCATTCCAGGTGGAAGTTTTGAAATGGGCAGCCCGGAAAAAGAGCCTTTGCGTGACAAAGACGAAGGTCCGGTTAAAAAGGTAAAGGTCAGCCGTTTTTTCATGGCAGAAGCAGAAGTGAGCTGGGATGAATACCTTGCTTTTTTTCAGGCGACCTCTTCACAGGGAAGAAAGGAGTCGGTTCAGGGAAGTCCCGAGGTGGACGGCATCACCGGACCAACACCGCCGTGGGGTGCACCCGACCAGGGTTGGGGAAAGGGAAAGCGCCCGGCGATCACCATGACCTGGCATGCGGCCAACGTTTATTGCAAATGGTTATCAAAAGTGACCGGAAAGAAATACCGGCTTCCAACCGAAGCGGAATGGGAGTATGCCTGCCGTGCGGGTACAAAGACACCTTACTTCTTTGAAGGAAATCCGAAGGATTACAGTTCAAAAGGCTTCATAAGGAAGATTTTTTCTCCCGATACGACGATTGTCAATAGCTATGTCATTTATGATCAGAACAGCGGAGGAATGACCAGGGAGCCTGCAGATGTGAAGGCAAATCCGTTTGGACTGAAAAATATGCCGGGGAATGTGGCCGAATTTTGCAGCGATAATTACAACCCGGACACCTATGGAAAATATGAAGCTGGGATTTCTGACCCGAAGGGACCAACAAAGGGACGGGAACATGTGATCAGAGGGGGTTCATTCAAAAGCGATGCGAAAGACCTTAGAAGTGCTGCCCGCGATTTTACGCGCACAACCGACTGGCTGATGACCGACCCGCAGATGCCTAAATCGATCTGGTGGTATTCGGACGCACTGGAGGTTGGTTTCCGGGTGGTTTGTGAAGTTGACAGTGAGATAAGGTAGGAAGACAAGAAGATAAAAGAACTAAAAAAATACGGGACATGAGTGATCGGGCAAAAAATATAAACCGGCGGCGTTTTCTTGAAGCCACCACCCTGGCCGGGATCGGCATGCTGGGTGTAAGTGCGATGTCGTCGTGCAGGAACAAAAAAAATGCTGAGGCCCTGGGGTTGCCTCCCATCCTGTCGGCGGCACCCGACGGCAAGCCGCTCAGGGCAGGTTTGGTGGGGACGGGAAACCGTGGCACCGGAGCAGCGATCAACTTCATCAGTGCGGGCCCGGGGCTGAAAGTGGTAGCGCTGGCTGACGTATTCCAGGATAAAGTTGATGCCTGCAGAGAGCGTTTTGAAAAGTACAAACTGCCAATCCCGGAAGAGAATTGTTTCGTGGGCTTCGATGCCTACAAAAAACTGATGGCACTGAAGGATATCGATGTAGTGATCCTGGCTACCCCGCCCAAATTCAGGCCCGAACATTTTAAAGAAGCCATTCTGCAGAAGAAACATGTTTTTATGGAAAAACCGGTGGCTGTGGACCCGGTGGGTATCCGCTCGGTAATCGCAACCGCAAAGAAGGCACAAGCACTCGGACTGAACGTCGTGACCGGCACTCAGCGCAGACATCAGGAGGACTATATTGAGACCTATAAACAGGTAGCCGGAGGAGCAATCGGACAAATCGTTTCAGCCAAGGCCTACTGGAACCAGAATCATGTCTGGTTTCGCACCCGGGAGGAGGGTTGGGACGATATGACCTACCTCATTCGGAACTGGAATAATTTCTGTTGGCTTTGCGGCGATCATATCCTCGATACACACATTCACAATATCGATGTGGTGAACTGGTTTGTAGGAAGACATCCGGAGAGTGCCATCGGATACGGCGGCAGGGCCAGAAGGCTTACCGGCGACCAGTACGATTTTTTCAGCATCGATTTTGACTATGGTAACGGCATCAGCTCACACAGCATGTGCCGGCAGATCGACAACTGTGCCAACGGAACAGGTGAGATTGTGAACGGAACCGAGGGCTATACCAATTGTCAGAATACCATCTGGAATCTTGACGGAACCGTTAAATGGAAGTTTGAATACCCGAAAGACAAAAGCGGAAAGCCAATGAACCAGGTGAAGATTCCGCCCTATGTGCAGGAACACATGCATTTGGTCCACGCGATCCGAACAGGCGAATATGTTAATTATGCGGAGGTGACGGCGGCCTCCAATCTGACGGCCATCATGGGGCGTACGGCGGCTTATACGGGCAAAAAGATCACCTGGGATGAAATCTTTAAGTCGGAAATGGAGCTTGGGCCAAAGAAAATTGAATTCGGCCCGGTCGATATGGAATTTCCGGTGCCGGTGCCGGGAACGCAACACAACGGTTAGCTTCCCGAAACATGGAGAAGGGGGACCGGAGAACGAGATGAAAAAAGAATAAGGTGACTGGGCAAAAAATAAGCCTGTTATCTCTAAGCTTTGCAACAGGAACAGACTCGTTGAACTTTGAACCTTAGATAAATGGAAATTTCGCTGGTGATACCTGTTTACAATGAGGAAGCTCTGATCGATGAACTGATCAGAAGAAGCCTCGCCTGTCTCCGACAATTTTCGAAGAGCTTTGAGATCATCGTTGTAGATGACGGAAGTACCGATGGTTGTCTGCAGAAGTTGATTGCCCAACAGCGAAACTGCCGACAGATCAAAGTTATTTCCCTTTCGAGGAACTTTGGCCATCCGGCGGCATTTACAGCCGGACTGGAGCATGCGGCGGGAGATTATATCGCCATGATGGATGGTGACCTGCAGGATCCTCCTGAATTGCTGGAATCGATGTACAGAAAACTGATGGCGGAAGGCTATGATGTGGTTAGCGGGAAGCGGACTGCACGCAGGGGAAATAAGACCCGCAACTGGATGTCATCGCTCTTTCATTTGCTTTTCAGAAAAATCGCCAACCTGGACGACCCGGAAAATGCAGGCAATTTCTGCATGATGAACCGTAAGGCAGCGGCGGCATTGTTGTCGATGACCGAACGGATCAGGTATATGCCCGGACTGAGAAGTTTCATCGGATTCAGGCAGGGCTTTGTGGAGTACATCCGGGAAGACCGGCTCAAAGGGACTCCCAAAATGAGTCATCTCAAATTGCTTTACCTTGCTGCCGACGCAATTTTCTCATTTTCCAGGCTGCCGATCCGGATTTGTCTGATCCTGGGCCTGGCGGGAACGTTGATTTTTATGCTTGCCGGAATCTATGTGCTGACCGCAAAAATAGCAGGCTTTGCCATCGTTGGATGGTCGTCGACTGTGCTGAGCATCTATTTTCTCGGATCTGTCCAGCTCATTTTTTTAGGTGTACTGGGTGAGTATGTGTATCGCATTTATAAGGAGTCTCAAAAACGGCCCTTGTATTTTATTGAAGAGATTTATCAGTCGGAAGAAGGGAAGGAATGACGGAAAGAAACCTGAAGATATTATTTTATACGCTTGCCGCAGCATTGCTTGCAGCCTTGCTGCTGATCAGCCGCGACGCCGGGATTTCGGGCGATGAAGAGGTTCATTACAGGCATTCGGAAGACGTCTATGATTATTACGCATCCATGGGGAAAGACCAGGATGCACTGAGTACCCCAAAAACCCATCTTCAGTATTACGGTCAGTCACCCGACAACATCGCGACCATGCTGATTCATTGGTTGAAGATAGAAGACATCTATGGATTCCGCCATCTGTTCAGCAGCTTTCTGGGCTGGCTGGCGATTCTCGTGACAGCCATGTTTGCCCGCTGGCTACAAGGCTGGGGCGCGGCTGTCGTGACCCTGATCCTTTTTGCTGTGTCGCCCCGTTTTTTAGGGCAGTTACAAAATAATTTAAAAGATATTCCTTTTGCCCTGGCATATATTGCCGGTGTGTATTATATACTGAGATTAACCTATTCCAATTTTAAGTCACAAACATCGCTCGTTTTACTTTTAGTAGTGAGTATTGCTTTTTCCGTCAGTATCAGGGCAGGAGGAATTTTACTTGTCTTTTATCTGCTTTTGGCAGGTTTATTATATTATTTTCAGAAATATGCCGAAAACCGGCCGATGGCTGCTGACCAGGCACTGCGGTTGCTGTTCCTGCTGCTGATCATTTCGGCAGCAGGCTATCTGGCCGGCTTGCTTTTCTGGCCCTATGCCCTTCAGAATCCCGTTGCGAACCCATGGAAAGCCTATCAGGTGATGACCCGTTTCCCGACCACCATTCAACAGATCTTTGAGGGGAAGTTTATCTGGTCGGATCAGCATCCCTGGTACTATCTGCCCCGATATATGCTGATCACGATTCCGCTGATTGTATTTGCAGGCTTGCTCTTGTTTATTGTCTTTTCAGGGAAGATTGTCGCAGGAAAACACCGGTTGACATATCTGTTCGTTATTTTCACCATTCTGTTCCCGATGATCTTCGTCATCGTTAAGGACGCCAATCTTTACGGAGCATGGCGGCATTTTATCTTTATTTATCCGGCAATCGTTCTTCTGGCTGCGAGTGGGTTTTCCGGGTTTTTCTCGTACTTTAAAAGGAATCGGGTCAGGATAGCCGGCGCTGTTGTCCTGATTCTGCTTGCCATCCATCCGCTGCGGTTTATGGCTGCGTCGCACCCGTATTATTACCTGTACTATAATCAGCTCACCGGCGGTTTAAAAGGGGCCTATGGCAGGTATGAGACGGATTATTATTATCATACCATGCGGTCGGGAGCCGAATGGCTGGAAAACTATCTGGCCGAAAAGGGCGTAAAAGAGAATGTCGTGATCGGAAGTAATTTTTCGGTAAACTGGTATCTGCGTGATCTCAGCAATGTCCGGTTTCAGTATTTTACCTGGGGACAACGCAGTGATATTGACTGGGATTATGCAATCATCGGGAACAGTTACATTCGTCCCGAGCAGCTAAAAAAGGGAAATTTCCCGCCTGAGGGCACCATCCATACCGTTTTGGTAGACGGGGTTCCGATGTGTGCAGTGGTTGAACGAAAATCAAAGCTCTCCCTGGAGGGCGCCCGTGCATTTGAGAATGAAGATTACGCGCGGGCCACTGAATATTATTCTGCTGCACTTCGCTTTTACACGAAAGATGAACACATCCGGTATAAACTGGCCAAAAGCCTTAGCCTGGCCGGGCGCGACCGGGAGGCACTGCAGGCGGTTTCCGAAGCTCTGGAGGTAAACGACAGGTATGAACCGGCTTTGTTGCTTGCCGGACAACTGGAGGTGAAAGCCGGGGAATATGCGGCCGGCGGACAATACTTTGAAAAACTGATCCGCTCAAACCGGAAATATTTCAGCGGCTATGTCGAACTGGCCTCCGTTTTGACCAAACAGGGAAGAGACGAAGAGGCCCGGAAAATCCTGAAGGAGTGTCTGATGGTGAATTCCCGGTATATACCGGCCATTAAGGCCCTGGGCGATACCTTCAGAGCATCTGACCCTGAAATTGCACGGAAGTACTATGAATTGGCAAACTCTATAACAAAAATTTAAATTGAAATGGATATGAAGAAGATCATGTTATTTTTGCTAATGCTGGGGTTCCTGGCATTTGGCACGGTGAGTAAATTGGCGGCACAGAATGAAGACCCGCTGAAAATGGAAGATGACACGCTTTCGATCGACGATATGGATCCCGTTTTCTATGAGGGAGAAGAGGAGTCGGCCGGAAATACCACCACCGTTGCGATCATTGTCGTTGCGGTATTGGTTGTGGGTGGCGCTAGCTATTATTTTATCAAAAGGAGGAAGAAATAATCTCTGCTCATTAAAAAGAGGGTGTCAGAATTCTGAAACACCCTCTTTTTATCTTTTATCCGAGGCCAACGCCCGGAACAGCTTTAATGCGCCGCCTGACGCGACGAATGATGACCCTGCTCAACAGGAACAGCTTCGCATCAGGACATCAGAGCACAAAAAGTTTGATCAGGAACAGAATCGCCAGAACATACATGATCCCCGATACGTCCCTGAATTTACCTGTCAACACTTTCAGCAACACGAAGGCAATCATTCCGAAAACAATGCCTTCAGCGATGCTGTATGCCAGGGGCATCATCACGATGGTGAGAAACACGGGGATCATTTCGGTATAATCGTCAAAGCGGATTTCCTTGATTGGGGTCATCATCATCGCTCCAACCAGGATCAATGCCGGTGCAGTGGCTACACCGGGAATCATCAGGAATAAGGGCGAAAGGAAGAGGGCGAGGAAAAACAGGATGGCGACTGTCAGCGATGTCAGCCCTGTCCGGCCTCCTTCAGCAACACCAGCGGCACTTTCCACATAAGTTGTGACGGTTGAAGTCCCCAGCATAGCGCCGGCGGTCGTGCCGATTGCATCGGCAAACAAAGCCTGCTTTACACGGGGAACATTCCCTTTTTCATCCAGCATATTGGCTTTTGACGATACCCCGATCAGCGTACCAACCGTATCGAACATGTCGACGAACAGGAATGTGAAGACCACAATAAGCATGTCGATCGTCAGGATCTGCCCCCATTCAAATTTCAGAAAAACAGGTGCCAGCGATGGCGGGGTGAGATCAAATGACTCGGGCAGGTGGGTGATCTGAAACGGAATTCCTGCGATTGTAGCGAAAAGGATGCCGATGAGCAGGGCCCCTTTCACCCGCAGCGCCAGCAACACCCCTGACACGATCAGTGCCAGCAGGCTAATAATTGCCCCTGTGTGATGGGCGATATCACCAAGGGTGACAAAGGTAGCTTCATTTGAAACAATCACCCCTGCATTTTTTAATCCGATAAAAGCAATAAAAAGCCCGATTCCTACCGAAATGGCATGTTTCATATTCAGCGGAATGGAATTGACGATCAGCTCCCGGATATTGAATGCCGTGAGTAAAATAAAAATGATCCCTTCAATAAAAACTGCCGTCAGGGCAAATTGCCAGGAATGTCCCATGCCCAGGCAAACGGAGAATGCAAAAAAGGCATTCAGTCCCATTCCCGGAGCGAGGGCAAACGGGAGTTTTGCCAGAAGGGCCATTACCAGGGTGGCGATCATCGCCGACAAGGCTGTGGCGGTAAATACAGCTCCCTTGTCCATGCCTGAGGCGGAGAGAATATCCGGATTGACGGCCAGAATATAGGCCATGGTCATGAACGTCGTGATGCCCGCCAGGATCTCAGTCTTGACGGTGGTCTTGTTTTCCGCAAGTCGAAAAAAATTCTTCATTACACGTCTTTTACTAAGTTTAGAAAGACCATTTTACAGCCAGCGTGGGGTTAACCATCGTGCCCTTATTCCCTGAAAAATTTGAACTAACCTCAATTTCAGAGCCAAAGGAGAAGTGCTCGCAGGCGTTATACCAGAGTTGTGGTTCAGTCAGAAATACATAGTCGGTTTTTTCTGATCCGAAGACATTATCTTCCTTCCAGAAGTCAGCAAATCCCGAGAATGAAAACTTACGTTTAAAAAAATGCATCTCCCAGACCGCAGTCAGCTGAAATGACGCTTCGTTTTTGTCTTGTATGTTTTTATAGTTTGCCTGTAAGGTGAGGATCCTTGAAAAGTCCGCATTGTTCCAAGTGTACTGCAGACCGGCCAGGTAGGCATTGTTGATCGTATAGTGCCCGCTGAACTCGCCGTCTTTCCATTGTCCGAAGCCGCCATTGTATTCAATGCGGGGCTGCAAAGCTGTTTCTCCGATCTTGAAACTGCGGGCTATTTCCCAGTATGCCAGCGATATCCCGTCAACATCGCCTGCGCCATAATCCATGTCAATAAAGAAAAACGTACTCCCCATTTTATCGGGTCGGAACATTTCAACGGTTGTTGTCAGGTAACCCCGGTCTTTCCCCATGTCATAATGCGCCTGGATGTTTTGCGCGTAAAGGTTGGCCGTAAAGCCAAATGCAAACAGAATGAGCAGAAATTTTTTCATAAAATAAAAAATTTGGTTTTTAAAGGTATTTCGGTACGACATGCCACGGCCGGTGGGACATCGCATCCACGTGGCAAAGTAACATGTCGCTTCTTCATTTGAATATGATTTTTGGAATGATTTTGCTCCAAAAATATAAAAAACCAACACTTTCCAAGTCATAAAAAGAGCTTTAAATTGATGGAATCCTCCCTGTACGAACTTTCAGCTTTGGTCTGTTGTTCTTAAATTATTGAAGATGATTTGGTTTATGCGGGTGAGGTTCGCTTCAGAAGCGAGTCGTGCCCGGTTTATTTTAGTTTTTTTAGCCAGAGCCGGTGACCCCCGGCGGGAGCACTCATTTAATAATCGGAAGAAAATGAAGAAACTGACAAGAAGAGATTTTGTAAAATCGGGCCTTGCCGGACTATCAGCGGTTTCGGCAGGCTTGTTGTTCTCCGGATTTCCAGCCGGAGCCGGGATAAAGATCGACCAGGTTAAATTGGGAGAGACAGGGCTGAAAGTTTCCAGGCTGGCCCTGGGAACAGGTACGGGAGGATATGCACGCCAGTCGGCTTTCACCCGCATGGATCAGGCAGAGGCGATGAGAATTGCTCACAGTGCTTACGAATCAGGGGTGACTTTAATGGATACCGCCGACTCATACGGAACGCATCCGTTTGTAAGGCGCTTTTTGAAAGAGGTACCGCGGGAAAACTGCCAGATTATGACAAAGATATGGACGGAAGATACCTCCTGGAACACCGTTACCCCGGTATCGCAGACCCTTGACAGGTTCAGGCAGGAACTGAATACCGACCAGATTGAAATTGTGTTGCTTCATTGCCTGATGAGTGGCGACTGGCCGCAGACAAAAGCTGCGTTCCGCGACGGGCTGGATGAAGCGAAGTCAAAGAATATAGTGAAAAAAGTTGGTGTTTCGTGTCATGATTACAAAGCCCTGGAAGTGGCCGTTGATGATCCCTGGGTGGACGTGATCCTGGCCCGCATTAATCCGGGGCAGGTGGCGATGGATGGTGCTCCGGAGCAGATTATGAGCCTGTTAAAGCGGGCGAAGGAAAACGGGAAAGGGGTGATTGGTATGAAAATATTTGGTGCAGGACAGTGGAATAATGAAAAACAAAAGCAGGAATCGCTTAACTTTGTCATAAAGAGCGGGAATGTGCACGCAATGACCATAGGAATGACAAGCATGGCATATGTGGCCGATTCAATTGAACGGATTACTTCAGTGGTACACGGGTTGCAGGCCTGACCGGTTTTTTTTATAAACCTGACTAAATGGAAGAAGGAAAAAACAACAGTCTTAATGGTTTGTACCAACAGACATTTACCGAACACAGGAATTTTAAGATTTTTTCAGACTACGAGGGAGAAAGCCGGACCTATGGTGAAGTTGCCGGTATGATCAGCAAAATTCATCAGTTTTTTCAAAGTGGTGGAATAAAGGCCGGAGACCGTGTAGCCCTGCTGGGCAGAAACTCTTCCAACTGGGGGATTGCCTTTCTTGCAACCATTAGCTATGGTGCGGTTGCCGTACCTGTGCTGCCTGATTTTAACCCTGCTGATATCCATCACATCATCACCCATTCGGAGTCGCGGTTCCTGTTTGTGGCGGATCCGTTTTTAGAGAAGCTGAACAAGGACGATCTTGCCGCTCTTGACGGAGCTATTAACCTGGTTTCGTTTGAGCCGGTTTTCCTGAAAACGGATCTTTTGGCCGGCGCCTGGGTTCAGGCAGGCGAAGCGGCGAAAAATTTTTCGATCGGTCATTTCAGCCTTCCCGAACTGGATGCCGGGCATATGTGTGTAATTTCGTATACGTCGGGAACCTCAGGCTTCACAAAAGGAGTGATGCTTACGGCGGGCAATTTACTGTCAAACCTCATCTATGCCCGCGACCATATGCCCCTCAAAGCAGGTGACCGGATCGTTTCTTTTTTGCCGATGGCGCACGTGTTTGGCTTGCTCTTTGAATTTCTTTTTCCCGTGACCCTGGGCTGCCATATCACCTTTCTTACCAAGGCGCCCACGCCTCCGGTAATCGTCAAGGCATTCCGGGAAGTCCGGCCGCAGTTGATCCTTTCGGTGCCGCTGGTCATTGAAAAGATCTATAAAAAGCAAATCCAGCCGAAGATTCAGACTCCACTGATGCGTATATTGTTGCGCACGCCGCTCATTTCGCCGGTTATCAGGCGGAAGGTGAGGCAGAAACTGACGGAGACTTTCGGCGGAGAGTTTTTTGAGCTTGTCATTGGTGGTGCGGCGCTGAGCAGCGAAGTTGAGAAGTTCTTCCGGAAAATCAGGTTCCCCTTTACCATCGGGTATGGCATGACCGAGTGCGCTCCGCTGATCTCTTATGACGCATGGAATACCACCCGTCCTTCTTCGGCAGGAAAGCTGGTCGACCGCATGGAAGTGAAGATCGACTCACCCGATCCGTTTAAGCAAGCTGGCGAAATCCTCGTGAGGGGCGAAAATGTGATGCTGGGATATTACAAGAATGAAGAAGCGACCCGGCAGGCAATCGATCCCGACGGTTGGCTGCATACCGGCGACCTGGGAATTATTGACCGTGATCAGTATATCTATATAAAAGGCAGGTGCAAGAATATGCTTCTGGGGCCATCCGGCCAGAATATTTATCCGGAAGAAATAGAGATCAAGCTGTCCAACCAGCCTTTTGTCCTGGAATGTGTTGTCATTGAGAGGGATAGCAGGCTGGTGGCGCTGGTCTTTCCGGATGCGGAAAGCATGCAGGAGCATCAGATCACAAAAGAGCAGTTGCCCGCAATCATGGAAACCAACCGGAACGCAGTGAACCGCGATCTTCCCCGCTATAGCCAGATCAGCCGGATTGATTTGGTCGATAAGGAGTTCGAAAAAACACCAAAGCGAAACATCAGAAGGTATAAATATACAGGCGCGACAACTAAGTGAGTCCGGCAGCTTTCGCATCTGACCTTTGTTTCTGTGGCTGTTTGTGCTATTTTTGTGTCTATGGAAACAATACCGCATCAAGACTGTCTGAAAACAGGATTTCTTCAGAAACCCCATGGCGTAAACGGGGAGGTGGTCTTTCAGTTCGATCTCGCCTATGCTGCCAGCCTGGAGAGTGAACCCGTCCTGTTCCTGGAGATCGATCAACTGCTTGTCCCCTGGTTCCCCGAGGCGATCCGTTTTCGGACCGATGAATCTGCCCTGCTGAAGCTAAAGTGGATTGACAGTGAGCTTCAGGCCAGGGAAGTCTGTGGGTTGTCCGTGTTTATAAAGAAGGAGGACCTGATTGCCGATGATGACAGCATGCCCTTGCACGAACTCGTTGGATTCAGTTTCTTTGACCGGGAGTTGGGCCTGATCGGACCGATCGAGGATGTGGCCGACTATGGAGGAAACCTGATCCTGCAGCTCACATTCAGGGGAAAGGAGGTCCTGATCCCTTTCAGCGAGGATTTCCTGGTCCGCTTTGATGAGGAGAAAAGGGAGATGGAAATGGACTGCCCGGATGGAATTTTTGATTTAAATTGACCGGGCATGCAACATTAGCGCCGTACGCACGTCTTTTAGCTTAGATTACTGCATATAACAGAAGAAACAGAAAACAAAATGAAGACAAAAATTACAGGTATTTTTATTCTGGTCGCCTTTTTATGTGGCATTCAGAACATAGCGGTAGCTCAGCAGGTCCGCGAAGTTGCTGCCTTTTCCGAAATTTCTCTCCGCATTCCCGCGAAGCTTTACCTGAAACAGGGAGAAAAACAGTCGGTCGAAATCATCGCCAAGGAATCGGCTTTGGAAGAGATTATCACCGAAGTGAAGGATCGTCAGCTGGTGGTCCGCTTCCCGGGCACCAGTTATGTATGGAGAGACTTTACGCCGGGTAAAATTGAAGTTTTCATCACCGTTCCGGAAGTCACCGCCCTGGCAGTTGCCGGTTCGGGCGACATCATCAGCGACGGAGCAATCGAATCGCGCATCCTTGATCTGACGGTGAGCGGGAGCGGCAAGCTGATTCTCAACGATCTTCAGGCAGAGCGGGTGAAAGGCGCCATATCCGGAAGCGGCGATATGGAACTTTCGGGGCCGGGTAAAGCTGTCGATCTGTCGGTTGCCATTTCCGGATCTGGCAATTACAAAGGGATCAACTTTGTTGCTGAGGATGTGAATGTTAAAATAGCCGGCTCAGGCGATGCATTTGTCCATGCCGCAGGTTCCCTGAAAGTGCGTGTGGCCGGTTCAGGCGATGTAAGCTATAAAGGGAATCCGTTGGTCGACCAGTCTGTGCTGGGTTCAGGGAAGGTTTCTGAATTCCGGAATTAAGGTTGAAACAGCCTGATTCGCATTATTTCCGTAAAATTTCGATCTGTCCGCCGGTCCCCAGCTTCAGTATGCCCGAGGGAGTGGCGGGCATAGGATCATCCTGACGGTATCTGACCACATAGTCGGCTGCGGCTTTTATCTCCGCACTGATGCCGGCGAAGGTCGCCGGAGAGGCTTTGCCGCTGATATTGGCCGATGTCGAAACGACCGGCTTCCGGAACCTGCGGATCAGTTCCCTGCTGAAACGCTCGGTGGTGATCCTGATCCCCGCGCTGCCATCAGCAGCGATCAGATTTTCGGCCAGGTTTTTTGCCCGGGGATAAACGATCGTTAAGGGCCGGTCACTTACTTCAATGAGGTCATAGGCGATCGCGGGTACTTCCTCCATATAGCGTTCCAGAAGATTGACATTCTCCATCAGCACCAGCAGGCTTCTGGAATCGTCGCGTTTCTTGATAGCATAAATCCGTTTGACGGCTCCGGCATTGGTAGCATCACAACCCAAACCCCAAATGGTGTCGGTCGGATATAAGATGACCCCGCCATTTCGCAGGACATCCAGTGCATTCTTCAGGTCCTCTTCCATTTTTCTTCCTTTCTGAATAAAGGAAACAAGCCCTTGCCGGGACTTTTATTCAAATTCCGGTAAGGCGTTATAATCGAGAGTGGCGAAGTAATCGTCGAGTGTTTCTGCCCGCCTGATCTGAACAATATCGCCGTTTTCACGGAGCAGCAGTTCTGCCGAACGCAACTTCCCGTTATAGTTGAATCCCATGGAATGGCCGTGAGCGCCCGTGTCATGGATCACGATCGTGTCGCCGGGCTCCAGCTCGGGCAACAGTCTGTTGATGGCAAACTTATCGTTATTCTCACAAAGCGATCCGGTTACGTCGTACAAAAAGGTATGCGGCCGGTCTTCCTTTCCCAGCACCGAAATATGATGATAGGCGCCGTAAAGTGCCGGACGCATCAGGTTAGCCATGCAGGCATCCAGCCCGGCGTATTTCTTGTAGGTTTCCTTGACATGAAGAACCCTGGCCACCAAAAAACCGTAAGGACCGGTAATGGCACGCCCCGATTCGAAAAAGATCTTCAGTGGAGCGAGCCCGTTGCCAACGATCAGCTCGTCGTACAGCTCTCTGATCCCCTTGCTGACCCGGACCAGGTCAACCGGCTTGTGCTCATTCTTATAAGGAATGCCGATACCGCCGCCCAGATTCGCAAACTCAAAGCGAATACCCGTCTCCCGGGCGATCTCCACGATCAGCTCAAAGACAATGCCGGCGGTCTCTACAAAATAATCCGCATCAAGTTCGTTCGAAGCCACCATCGTGTGAATGCCAAAGCGTTTCACTCCCTTTTGTTTTAAGCGGGCATAGCCTTCAAAAAGCTGTTCACGTGTAAAACCATACTTGGATTCTTCCGGGTTCCCGATGATGATGTTGCCTTCCTTCAGGGCTCCGGGATTGTACCGCAGACAGATCAGTTCGGGCAGCCCGGCCTGTTTTTCAAGATAGTCGATGTGTTTGATATCGTCCAGATTGATGATCGCTCCCAGTTCGGCGGCCTTCCTGAATTCTTCGGCCGGCGTGTCGTTTGAGGTGAACATGATTTCTTCGCCACGCATGCCGGTACGCTCTGCCAGCACCAGCTCTGCCATCGAACTGCAGTCGATCCCGAGGCCTTCCTTCCGGAGAAGCTTCATCAGGAAAGGATTTGGGGCAGCCTTGATGGCATAATATTCCTTGAAGCCTTCGTTCCACGAGAACGCTTCGTTAAACATACGCGCGTAGGCACGCATTCCTTTTTCATCATAAATATGGAAAGGGGTCGGGTACTCCGCTGTTATCTTTTCAATCTGTTCCTTTGTAAAAGGTAATTTCTTTCCGATCATATTACAGGTTTTGAGAAAAAAACAAAGATAATCGTTTCAAAACGGCTTTCTCTTTAAATTTGTTGGCTGTTGCTTCCAATTAATGAAGATTTGATATTTTTTGCCTCTGCCCGCCGGCAGATTATTGGTGAAGGATATCCAGAAGTTCGGGGCTGAAATGGCCGGTGGCGATCTCCCGCACCTCTCCGGTCATGTGGATCATCCAGTCATCATCGATATCCAGCTTGAGTTCACCTCCCGGCATCTTAACGGTCAGCCTGCGGGTGGTGAGACCTTTTTTTACCATGACGGCTGCCACAGCGCTTGAGGAACTTCCCGAGGCCAGCGTGTAGCCTGCCCCCCTTTCCCAGATCAGGATTTCGACCAGCTCGGGCGAGATCACCTTTGCAAACTGCACATTGATCCGGTTGGGAAATTTCGGATGCCTTTCAATTTGGGGGCCATCGCGCATGATCTCTTCTTCTGAAAGTTCATCCCGGAGAATCACACAATGGGGGTTCCCGACCGATACGCAGTTGATCAGATAGTTTTTCCCGTCGAGCAGGAGTTCTTCGTCGAGGCATTCGGGGCGATCGCTTTTTACCGGGATGCCGGCCGGTTCAAAAACCGGCTTTCCCATGTCGATGCGGATGGTGCGTGCTTTTTCTTTTTCCTGTTCGATGATCTCTGCCCGGACGATCCCTCCGGGGGTGTCGATCGAAAACGACTCTGCGCGTGTGTATCCATGGTCAAAGAGATATTTGGCGAAAATGCGAAGGCCGTTGCCGCTCTTTTCCGCTTCCGAACCATCCGGGTTCAGGATCCGGAGACCGAAATCGGCGCGCTCGCTGTCGGTCAGGACCAGAATGCCGTCCGACCCCAGCCCGTAATGGACGTCACAGATCGTGCGGATGTTTTTTTCGGTCAGTTCAAAACTGATCTCATGGCTGTCTACAACCAGGTAATCATTGCCCAGCCCGTGCGATTTAACGAAGAAATTTCTCATGTCTTTTGAAATAAAACGCTTGCCCAAAGGTATAAAATTTACGGCAGTGAGAAGAGCGGTTGAAACGGGTCAGGGATAATTCCCGCAAAAGGTCACCCGGCCTTCCTCAAGCCGGATCATTTTATCGGTGCAGGAAGGGATCTCCTCCTGCATATGGGTCACATATATCAGTGCGGTGGGAAGCCGGCGGCAGATTGTATCGAGCAGACGGATAAAGCGGGTCCGCTGACTGTGGTCGAGCCCCTGGCAGGGTTCATCGAGGATCAGCAGGGGAGGTGATTTGACCAAAGCCCTTCCCAGCAGCAACAGGCGTTGTTGTCCAAAGGAAGCCTGGGTGTAGAGGCGATGCTGAAGCTCATTCAGTTGAAGAATGCGAAGCCAGGTCAGGGCGATCTCCTGCTGAAGGTCTGTAGGCGCCGAAGCGAAACCGGTTTCATCCCTGAAGCCCGACAGGAGGACGTCCAGACAGCTCATCGAATCATATTTCGCCGCAGACCGGGAATACAAACCCGGGATGGTGTTGACGATTCCGGCGCCCCGCAAAAAATAAAGGTGGAGTTCGGGGGAGACATAACCAATTTTCCTTTTGATATCCCAGATGCTCTCCCCGCTTCCGCGTTTGCGGCCAAAGAGGCTTAATTCGTTGGTGTAGCCTTGCGGATGATCGGCCGTGATCAGGCTGAGCAGGGTCGTTTTTCCTGCACCGTTCGGTCCCAGCAACACCCATCGTTCTCCTCCTTTGACTGTCCAGTTGACCTGGTCCAGGATCTTTTTTTCGCCGATGTTCACCTGAACATTCTTCATACCGACCAGCTCGGGAAAACTGTCAGTATGGGGAGGGAGGACCTGGAACAGGTTTCCGTCCGTTTCAACAGTGTCCGGTTCCTCCACCGGAGCAGTGTAATTTTCCCTGGCGACATAACGGCTGATCCTCCCGTTTTTCAGCTCCAGAACCCGGCCAACTGTTTGCGGAATGTGGAAGGCATCGCAGATCAGTACCACCGAAAGACCATTTTTGATCTGCTGATCCAGAATTTCCGTGAGTTTTAGCCGGGAAGTGGTGTCCAGTCCCGCGAAAGGCTGATCAAGGATCAGCAAACCGGGCCTTTGCAGAAGCGCCGCCGCCAGTTGGGTGCGTTTTCTCTCTCCGTTGCTCAGATGAAGCAGCTTTGTTTCCGAAAGGTGACTGATTTGCATCTCCTGCATGATGCGCTCCGGGAAAGTTGCATCTGCTATCGACTGTATTTTTGCAGCGATTCCGGCCAGATAGGCGCCCATCCCCGGGGTATTCTCCATTCCCTGTTGTTCATACCGCTGACCGTAATAGGTACTTCTCCGGCCGGAAAGCAGCATAAACTGATCCTGCTGGTGAACCATCACGCTTCTCAGCCCGGGACGGGCAAGCCTTTCCCCGGATGAAGGCTCTTCCAGCCCGGCCAGAATCCGGCCCAGGATCGACTTTCCGCTTCCGGAGTTCCCTGTTACGGACAGATAATCTCCCTGACGAAGGTTAAGAGTAATATCTTTCAGAACCGGAGTCATTCCTGCGTTGAACGAAACCCCCTCTATTCTCAGCAACTCTTCTGAAATTGCCATGACGTGCCTTTTTTTTTGCAAAGATAAGAGCAGTTGCCAAAAACAAAAGGCTTCCCGCGGGAAGCCTTTTGAAAGAGTTAACAGGACAGGGCGATCCTATTGAAGTACAAAACTAATGGGAACACTGAACGATACGCGGACAGTCTTACCCTGCTGCTTGCCGGGTTTCCATCGCGGAAGACTGTTGACCACACGAATGGCTTCCTTGTCGAGCGACGGGTCAACACCCCGGAGTACTTTTGCATCCGAAACCTGGCCGTCCTTTCCTACAACGAAGCTCACATATACCTTCCCCTGAATACCATTTTCCTGTGCAATCACAGGATACTTGATCGCATTCGCGATAAATTGGCGGAGCGCCATCTCTCCTCCCGGAAACTCCGGCATCTCCTCTACGATGAAGAACACAGGCGAGTGATCGTCGGTTTCTTCCTGGTCCCGTCCCATGCTGATCACCGGCTTGACATCGATCATGGTTTTATCATCTGCTTCCGTATCTTCAACATCGAGTTCTTCGTCCAGTTCAACATCGTCAGCAACGATGTTCAGGATCTCAACCACCTTCTGGGGAGGCGGCGGTTCAGGCGGCCGGACTTCTTCCTGACGTGTTACAGGAATG
The DNA here is from genome assembly GCA_050173895.1 of Mangrovibacterium sp. Lineage (GTDB taxonomy): Bacteria > Bacteroidota > Bacteroidia > Bacteroidales > Prolixibacteraceae > JBCFBK01. Next base: position 33,587 of record JBFXKJ010000012.1, read on the forward strand.
AGCTCTGTCTCCGCTTCCTGCATGACTACAGTGCCCAGATCTGCCACTTCGCGGACCTTGCTTTTCCACTCGAAGGCGGCAAAAACAATTCCCAGGGCCAGCACCAAACCAATTTCCAGAAAAAAACTATGAAACCGTTCCAGATCAGCCTGCGGATATTTTTTTGTTTCCATGTTTTTGGTTTTTTTTGAACAGCTAAAAAAGTAACGCACAGATGTACTGAATATATTGCAGGATAAACACAGGGTGTGTACGTAGTCCCGAAAGGGATGAACACGGTTCATGCGCTTGTTGAAAAACCTTGTCAGGCTCGCCTTTTAAACAGATGTTGCTGATTATACGTATAAAAATATGATTTGGTTAAACAAAGAATATGCCAAATCGCTTCAGCAGAGACAAGAAAACAAGGTTTCAATTGTTAAAATAATATGACCTTTTTGTGGAAAATCGTAAATTAACGTGGGTATTTTTTGAAAAATCAAAAGTAAAAGCATTATCTTTGCCGGTGTAAACAACGGGTGTGAACAACTTGTTTATCATGCTTTAGTAAAAAATTGCAGTTGGTTAATTTGAAAATATAAATGTATGAAAATAGCAGTAGTTGGTGCAAGCGGGGCGGTAGGCCAGGAATTTTTAAAGGTGCTGGCCGAACGGAATTTTCCGTTGGATGAGCTCGTGATATTTGGCTCGGCCAGAAGTGCCGGGACTGAATATGAGTTTAAGGGTAAGAAGCTGGTTGTGAAAGAGCTGAAACATAACGACGATTTCAGGGACATCGATATTGCCCTGACATCGGCAGGAGCATCTGTTTCGAAAGAATATGCATCGACCATTACAAAATACGGAACCATTATGATCGATAACTCGAGCGCGTTCCGCTATGAAGAGGATGTTCCCCTGGTGGTGCCTGAAGTAAATCCGGAAGATTCCCGTAACCGGCCCCGGAATATCATTGCCAATCCGAACTGTTCGACGATCCAGATGGTGGTGGCCTTAAAACCCGTCGATGATTTATCGAAGATCACACGGATCCACGTGGCGACCTATCAGGCTGCCAGCGGTGCGGGCGCTCAGGGCATCGCCGAACTGGAGAACCAGGTTGGTCAGGTTGCAAGGGGGGAAGATGCAACGGTGAACAAATTCCAGTATCAGCTTGCAATGAATATTATTCCTCATATCGATGTGTTTCTGGACAATGGTTACACAAAAGAGGAAATGAAGATGAACTGGGAGACGAAGAAGATTATGCACACTTCGGCCGAGGTGAGTGCGACCTGTGTGCGTGTACCCGTTGCGCGGTCACACTCGGAAGCCATTTGGGTGGAAACCGCTGAGGCGCTGGAATTGGACCAGATCCGCGAGGCTTTTGAGCGGTTCGACGGACTGACCGTGATTGACAAGCCCGCCAATAAGGAATATCCGATGCCTTTGTTTGTGGCCGGGAAAGATGATGTGTACGTGGGGCGTCTCAGAAAAGATATCACGAATCCCAGGGGGTTCACGTTCTGGTGTGTCGGTGATCAAATCAAAAAAGGAGCCGCACTGAACGCGGTGCAGATCGCCGAATGGCTGGTGAAAAACGGAGAGGTTAAATAAGCAGAAGTGAGGGAAACGATCTTTTGATTACCGTATAAAAACATTTGTTTATTCTATAAGTTACAGGTCATTGTTTTACTGAATATTAAAAGTAATTAATATAAAAAAATAGCCGGCATTCCTGCCGGCTTTTTTTTGAAATGGGTCGTTTTGGGAAGAAACTTAACCTACTATTAATACCTTAAGGGGCTGTTTTGTACCCCCTAAAATCCAATTATTTTTTGAAAATAGTCATTTTTTTGATGAAACACCGGTTTTCAGCTCATGAAAGGCCGTTTTTTCGTGGCGAAGTGAAATTTTTCA
>JBFXKJ010000013.1:0-34283 GCA_050173895.1 Mangrovibacterium sp.
GACGCAGGAACCAGGACGCAGGAACCAGGATGCAAGGCCCATTCTCCATGCTACTACCCTGCTACCTTGTTACCATGCCACCTTTTCACTGTTCTCCGGTTTCCGGTCTTCCGGTCTCCCCTACAGGTTCAGCAACTTCAACAACAGGTTCATTTGAGAGAAATCAGGAATAATGAGGTCGGCGCCGGCCTTGATGAGGCGGGTCCGTTTCCGTTCATTAAGCCCAAACCGCCGCAATTCATTTCCGGCGATGCCCACCGTGAGGCCACCCCGTTTGTGCGTTTCCCTGATCTCAACAGGCCCGTCGCCAAAGGTGATCACTTCACCAAAAGCGGCTTCTCCGATCTGGTCCAGGATCCGGTCCAGCACCATCTTTTTCGCCTCCTTGCTGACATCACCAACCGAACCGTAGACCCCTCCCTCAAATAAATGGTCGTACCCCATCATCCCTGCTTCGTTTTTTACATCTTCCTCGTCGGTGCCGCTCGCCAGGTAAAGCCTGACACCGGCATCGAAAAGTTTCTGAAGAAAGGGGATGGCATTTTTCATTGAAAAATCGTCGCGGCTCAGCTCGCCGCGCTTCAGCTTCTTTTCGCGTTCCCTTACCATTTTCAGCAACGCCTCATTGTAAATTCTTTTATAGCCAAATTCATCCGGAATCTGATCTTCAGGGACAAATCCAAACTCCCTGACAATCTCCGTCAACCCCTTCATCTGCACCAGGGTCTGGATACCGGTTGTCCGGTCAATATACTCACTTACCCTCAAGCGGACCTTTTGGACCAAAGTCTCATCGGCCTGTTGATACCGATCACCCAAAACAGCCCTGATCATCATCGGTTCCATGATCAGCTCCCATCCTTCACGAAGGGTGGAGATGGTGCCATCGTGATCAAAAATGGCATGTCTGACCTTAAACTCAGACTTCCATTGATTGATTATTTCTATTTCTGAATCAGGAATATATGATGCCAAATGGATATTCTCTGCAAGTTCCGGGGAATAGATATAATCAGGATCCTGTCCCAGCTGAAGAATTTCTTCGGGCGATGCCGTTCCGGTCTGAAAAAGCTTTTGAACAGTTACTCCGGCAACCAGCGAGCCCAGCTCAGCGGCCACGGTCATCGGGTATCCGGCGGCCAGTGCAGAAGCCGCACCGGCCAGATAGCTGTCGCCTGCGCCAACCGGATCGATCCGGGAGGTGATCATCAGACCGGGGATTTCTGAAATCCCGTTCCGGTCGGACACGAGCGATCCCCGGCTCCCGCAGGTAATAAAAAGAGGCTTTCCGTAACGCTCATACAGGATCCGGGCAGCATCCCGAATTTCAGTGTAGCTGAATGATTCTCCGGGATCTTTACTGATCCCGCAAAGCCGGGCGGCCTCACGATCATTTATTTTCCGGTAAGCCCCCCTGTAAAAATCGCTGAAATCCCGGCTGTCAACGATAAACACAGCATCAGGATGCCTGCCGATCACTTCCACAATTCTGTCTTTGAGGTAAGCAGTATGGATTCCCGAGACCACCTGTTGATTGACAATGATTACATCCGCTTCACCGGCTTCCCGGTCAAGAATTTCTATCAGGCGGTCAGCAGTATCTTCCGTAAGGCAGTTAAAATTCCCGAAATCGATCCGGCTCTGTTCCTGATCGGCAGCGCAGGGCTTCGCATAAACATGGGTCGACCAGCCGGCTTCCTGAATCAAAATGCCGCTGGTATTGATCCCTGCTTTTTGCATGATGCGCACCAGTTCCCGGCCAAACGGATCGGGGCCGGCTACCCCAATGGCGCGGATATCCCTGATACCAATGGCTGCAAGATTATTCGTCACATTTCCGGCACCGCCGGGCGAGTATTTTTGCTGTTTTACCGGTCTGGTTGACAAGCCGGTTTCGATCGAAATCTCACTTTTTGATTCATCAATAAACCAGTAAGCATCCAGACAAAAATCACCCAGCACGGCAATCTTTACCTTGCTGATATCATCGAGTATATTTTTAAGCAGCTCTTCTTTCATGGTTTTCTCATCCGGGTTAAACACTCAAGGCTGGATAATTTCAGTTAGACCGCACAGTTATGATCATTCATTCTTTAAGGCATAGATCCCGGTATACAGCAGATAAACCATCGCGCCGATCAATACCAGGAAGCTGGCTTTCACGCCAAAGCCCGTGCTGACCAGGCCCATGAGGGGCGGCAGGAATGCCCCGCCCGAAACAGCCATGATCATCAGTCCCGAAACTTCATTGGCCCGCTCCGGCATCTTTTCAAGAGCGATTGAAAAGATAAGCGGGAAAAGATTGGCTGAACCGAGCCCCACCATGAAAATGGCAATCTGCACGACCAGCATAGATTTCACCATTAACATGGCGATCAGGCTGATCAATGCAATTGCGGCTGTCAGGAGCAGGAATCTGCGGGCGGGAATCCAGTTCAAAATGATGGCGCCGGAGAACCGTCCAATCATCAATGCCGTGAAATACAGGCTGATTCCTAACGATGCCCGCTCAAGGGTCAACCCAAACTGATTTTGCAGAAAATTGGCTATGTTTGAATTCATACCCACATCAGCGCCCACCAGCATAAAGATTCCCAATACCATAACCACGATAAAGGGGTTTTTCAGCAAACTGAAACAACTTTTGAAGGTGGCCGGGTCTTCTCCCCTGGTTTCCTCAATTTTAGTCATGTAAAGCCAGATGACAGCAATCGCGGAAGTGAACGCATAGATCGCAAAAACCAGCCTCCAGTTTCCGAATACGGTTGCCATGAGCGTGGTGATCACAGGCCCCAGCAAGGATACGATCGCCTTGATGAACTGCGAAAGGCTCATGTAGCTGGAATATTTCTCACGGGGCGAAACATCGTGAAGCAAAGGGTTTGCTGAAACCTGTACAATCGTATTCCCGATTCCCAGCACAATAAAAGCCGCCAGCATAACGGGAAAAGAATAATGAATGAAGGGGATGATCATGCCGGTTCCTGTCAGCAGCATCCCGATATTGAGCATTCGCCGTTTTCCGTATTTATCCTGCAGAATTCCGGAAGGGACAGACATCACAAAGAACCAGAACAGGGCCATGGACGGGATAAGCTGGGCCAGATCATCGGTCAGGCCGAAGTCTTTTTTGATAAACCCGGTGGCAACACCGACGATGTCAACAAATCCCATCACAATGAAGGACATAAAAACAGGCAGTGTTTTGCTGAGGCCGATTTTTGAGTGTTTCACTTTATTTGCTTATTTTGGTTAACGAACAATCCGGCAAGTAACCGGGATTCATTTGATTATTCCTCCAAAAGATTAACTTCTTTTACTTCGCCGGTCTTTTTTGCAATTCTGAGCGATTTTATTTCGAAGGCGCTAAAATTCCCTTTCCACTTCCGGCCTGCAAAGGCCAGATCAAGTGTGGCCGGGCTAGCCTTGCCGGCGGCTTCCACACAGCGGACAATCAGATCATCCTCATCCTCCGACTGTTTTATCGACGATACGATTACATCCGGCGTATCAACTGCGAGGAAAGAGCCCGATTTTGGCATTGATCCGCCATGTATCCCCTGATAAAGGACGACGGGCTGAGCAATGAACTCTTCCGCAAGCCGCGGTATTTTGTTTTCTTCCCATGTTCCCAAATGAGGAACCAGCAACATCCGGAAAGTCTGAATCCCCTGATCCATCCATAGATGTTCCGCATTCATATCAAGCACCTTCGGATTGTGATGCGCATATACCGCAGAGCGGACCACAGAGATCCGCATGTCACTTTCCCGGATGTCGTACCCGTACTTGGCATCGTTGATTACCGTCAGTCCACAGGTGATCCCTTTCCATTTACCGGTGACATCGATCCACCTTTGGCCCGGGTCTTCGTTACCATTGGCCTGGCGCACGATGCATCCGTACGGTATCTCATAGGTTGCAACGGGCGAGCCGGTGTTGACCGGGAATGAAAACTTGAGCATTTTGAGATGCTCATGCCAGTCGAGTGTCACCTTTGCGTCAAGATTACGTGAACCGGCATAAAGGGTCCAGTCGATGCTCAGTGTCGACGAACCGTAACGGGAGACAGTGCGAATGGCAGCCCTCAGCGGGCCATTTTCCAGCACCCTAAACTCTGCATTTCCAAATGCTCCGATCTCCTGATTGAAAGTTTTAATATCATGGCTCCAGGTATCACTGGGATCGTCTATGATCAGCTCCCTGCAGGTTGCCTCGTCTCCCAAAAACACTTCTCCTCCGCTTTGCTTGTCGGAGATTCCCGGACAGCCATCTTTGGAAAAATGAATCCGCACAAATTCATTTTCCAGCAGTTTATTTTCTGCGTGGACTGTAACTTCCCGTTCAGGCATTTCACCGTCCATCAGCCTTAACTGACGGTAGCCCATAGGAGGAACAGCAGTCTGGACAACAAGCTTGCGGCGGCTGCCTGTTTCTGTCGATCCGGCGGTCCACTGGTGCAGCAACGGACGTCCTGTTTCATCCTCAACCCGGGAAGACGGGTGGCTCGTGCCCCAGTTAAAGTCATATTCAATATTCCCGGTCACTTCCCAGGCATGAGGATTAAAAACGACCAGATACTGCGAATCGGGATCTTCAGCGGCAATCTGCCATTCCAGTTTCTGAACGGCCATCGATGTGGCCTGATGAGCAGTGTCGAGTGCAAACCCGTATCCTTCGCGGGCTGTTTGCGAATGCTCAAATAAAGACGTTCCCGCCAGGCTGTCATGAAACTGAAGAAATAAAACCCGCTGCCATGCTTTTGTCAGCGCTTCTTTCGGATAATGCGCTCCCCAGGCAAGAGAACCGACAGCAGCTATTTTTTCTGCGACGATCAAAGCTGCTTCGGATTGCCTGTTCCCTTTTTTGATTTCCGATTCGACCGTATAGCAACCTGGCGCATGATGCTGAAGGTCGTCCTTCACCACCGGAAGGTTCAGCTCCTTGTCGGCAGCAATTTCCCTGAAGTACTTTTCGGGTGTACTATAAAAAACAACCGGCGCTCCTTTTTCAGTTTTTAACTTCTCAATCGATTGAATATTTTCCTTTGTTGCTCCGCCGCCATGATCGCCAGCACCGAAATAATACATAAAACTGTTTACAGGCTGATCCTGCAGCTGCGAAATTACCCGTTCCAGCCGGGAACGGACATTTCCGCTGTCATTGTAGCTTTCCCGTATACGGTAAGTCATAACCTTTGTCCCATCGGCCCCCTTCCACCAGAAAAGATCGGCCGGCAGCGTCTTTTCATGGGGTCCCGGACGCATAAAAATATAACGGTCCATTCCCTGCTTATGAATAATCTGCGGCAAGCTGCCTGCATGCCCGAATGAGTCGGGGTTAAAGGCAATGGTGGCTCTGCGCCCAAACAGATGCTGCAGGGTCCGCTGCCCGTACAATCCCTGCCGTACCATCGCTTCACCCCCGGGGATGTTCACATCAGGTTCCACCCACCAGCCTCCAATGATGTTCCAGCGGCCCTCATCAATCCGTTTGCGGATCTCCCCGATCATTTTCGGGTCGTTTTCGGCAACCCACTGATAGAATTGGGAAGAACTGGCAATAAAGCAGAAACCGGGAGTTTCGTTCATGCGGTCAAGTGCCGACTGAAAGGTGCTGTGAACCACCGAAATTCCTTCCGTCCAGGGCCAAAGCCATACCGGATCGATATGGGCATGGCCGATCATGTGAAATTTGAATTTTGACGCATCTGCAGGCCAGTATGTGAGCTGCTGCAAATCATCTGCCACGAGCCGGATAACCGGTCCCATGGCAAGCAAAGCGGTACCACCGGCGGTGCGGTGAAAAAATGTCCTTCTGGAGATCCGATTTCGCTTCATTTTAGTTGGTTTGGGTTAGTTTTTTGGTCCGGTTAAAAGAAATGAGACTCCACCATCTGACAGAGCGTATGGTAAACAGGCAGGTGCAGTTCCTGAACCTGTGCGGTGCTTTTCCCGGGGACATTGATCAGAATATCACATAAAGATGCCAGCTTCCCGCCCGGTCCACCCGTCAGCCCGATTACCGTCATTCTTTTTGCTTTGGCAGTAATTGCTGCATCGACCACATTGCGGGAGTTACCGGAAGTGGTCAGGGCGATGAGCACGTCACCTTCATTTCCATAGCCCATGACTTGCTGGGCAAAGATCAGGTCGGCGCCATTGTCATTGGCCACGGCGGTAATCAGTGCATGATGGGCTGTCAGGGAAATGGCCGGCAATGCCTGCTGAAGTTTTTCGGCCAGGTAAACGCCCCGCTCACTGTCAACCGACAGCAAGCGGCTTCTCATATCCTCACCGGGCAAACGCTTTTTTTCAAAACCCTTCATCAGTTCACCAACGATGTGGTCGGAGTCGGAACAACTTCCGCCGTTTCCGCAAACCAGCACTTTCCCGGAATTCCGGTAACAACCGATGAGGCTTTCCGCAGCCTTCAGAATGGTATCTTTTAAGGGGACGAGCAGCGGGTGCCTTTCTGTGAGTTCTTTCAGTATTGTCTCCATGTCGCGGATTTAAAATTCTTCTTTATACAAAGCTACGCATAAGGCTGCGTAATCGCCAATCGAGTCACCCAATTCTGCCGGCTTTATCCGGCATACCTTCAGGGCAGAAGGGATCGCCTCCTGCTGCAGCACTTTCTCAACAAGCGGCTTAAAAAGCGCCTCATTTCGTGCATAAATACTGCCTATCACGATACACTCAGGATTAAGTACATCCACCAGGATGGAAAGCCCCATTCCAAGGTAACCGGCAGATATGCCGATAATTTCGTTGGCAACCGGATCCCCTGCCTGCGCAGCCTGCGCAACCATCCTGGCATCAATCTCAGGGAGCATCTCCGGCGAGGAACAGAAACCAACGGCCTGCTTATTCTTCAATTTTTCCGCCACAACCGACCGGGCCAGCTGCGCAATCCCGCCGCCGCTGCAAAAACCTTCGAATGAACCGGCCTTTCCGAAACCGACCGGACCGTCAGGTGCCAGCCGGATATGCCCCACTTCCCCGCCCAAATCGTTCGTGCCGCTGTAAAGCTTTCCATTCAGGATCAGACCTGCCCCCATTCCGGTGCCAAAGGTTAAGAAAATCATGTTTCGGGTCCCTCTCCCGGCCCCCATCATCCATTCGGCAAGCGCACAGGCGTTCGCGTCGTTCTGAAGGGCTGTGGGTACACCATACCGCACACTGAACAGTTTAACGACCGGCACCTGATCCCAGCCCGGGAGATTAGGGGGCGAGTAGATCACTCCCTCTTTTGAGTCCAATGGTCCCCCGCAACTGATCCCGATCCTTTTCAGGCTTCCGGGAGGAAATTCTGTCAACATCGAATCAATGTGCCGTTGAAATTCATCCAGAATTGCCTGGTAACCGCGTTCAACCTTTGTTTCAAAAAAAACTTTCCTCTTAATTGAAAAAGAAGAATCTCCCAATACCGCCGCGCATTTAGTCCCGCCGATATCAATGCCTAAAAAAAGGTCGCCCCTGATCCCGTTCATCGTCCAAAATTTACTAAATCGATTTAGCGAAGATAAGAAATTATCAGTATCCGCACGATTTCCGTACAATAAATTCGGTCTTCAGAATTATTTTTTGTCGCGCCCGAAACAGATCCGGCTGAGCGATTTCATCCAGAAGGATCCGGACAGCTCTTGTTCCTATTTCTTTCAGCGGCTGTGCCACGACAGTAACCGGACTGACACAGATTTTATAGGCATCCGCATTGTCAAAACTGACAACAGCAATCTCTTCAGGTATTTTCAAACCGAGCTCCGTCAGGCATTCAATTCCCATAATCCCGATCTTGCTGGTTGAAAAAAGGATCGCATCCAGCTTTAAATTTGCCCTGTCGCCCGCCAATTCCCTGATCGCCTTACAAACATCCTTGTTATCGTGAGAAAACGGCAAAACTTTGATCAGATTTTCATCCACCTCGATTGAACGGTCAGCCAAAGCCTGTTTATAACCTTCAGTACGTTCCTTCATGTTAACCAGATCGAGGTTAACGGTGATATTGGCAATTTTTTTCCTTCCCAGTTGAAGCAGATGTCCGGTAGCCTGGCGCGCTGCTTCGAAATTATCAACCACAATATAATTACTTTCTATTTCCGGGAAATAGCGATCGATCAGCACATATGGAATGTTCCCTTTAGAGAGCGAACGGACCTGGTCTTCGCTGTTCATGGGTGGAGAAATGATATAGCCATCAACCTGACTTTGCTGCAGCATAGCTATTTGTTGTTGTGATTTCTCCGGGTTCTCGTCCGAGCTGCAAAAAATCACATGATAACCGTGCCGGGCGGCTTCCTGTTCTATTTCACGCCCCAGTTTCCCAAAGAAGGGATTCGCAATGTCGGCAATGATCAGCCCGATGGTCTTTGTTTTACCGGTGCGCAATCCCTGGGCCAGCCGGTTAGGCTGATAGTTCAGTTCCTTTGCCACCTCCAGCACCTTCCGGCAAATTTCATCGCTTATCCGGAATTCCTTTCCCCGTCCGTTCAGCACAAAGGAAACAAGCGTTTTGGAAACACCAACCTGCCTGGCAATATCATTCAAAGAGGTTCGCTTCATAAAATATCAAGAATTAAGAATTAAGAACCAGGATACAAGACCCAGGAACCAGGAACCAGAATGCAAGAATCAGGAACCAGGTTCAAATTTAAAGTTTCATTTCAATCTGACAGACTGGTATCCGGCGTTATTTATATTTTTCCCAATTACACTCCTTCAGTTCAAAATCAGAGAAGACTGCCCTGAAGCTTGATTTCAGCGGGCTACAGGCATAAATGCCGATTCGGGCAGCCGCGATCTGCTGTTGCATATGAAACATTCTCATCTGCTGATAACGGCTCCCATCGTACGAAAATTCAAGATAGAAGTCCTGGTCCCTGCGGCTCAGCCGGTACCAGACCGTTCCGATGGCCGCAGGAATATCGGTGGTGGCCCAATCGGAATACCCCAGATTGGTGACCACGGAGCCCAGGCGCGCATAGTCCCGGTTTTCATATTCAACCGAAGCTTTCATCCAGTTTTCACTGTCCTGATACAGGATAAGGCCGCACTGGTCGTATTGAGCAGCCGCTTCAGACTCCGTTTTCAGGCTAAAAGTAAAATCTTCCCCGATTTCATAAAGATACGCATGCCCATTGTCATTTTGAAAGCCATAATAAGTGCGCTGCCAAAAATCGGTTTCCGGATCAGTGGACAAGGTCAGCCTGTTGCTCTCCGGCAAAAATATCCTGGGTGGATTGAGCCATTTAAATTCCGACAACTTCATTTTCAGTTTCTTAATGATTAATATAGTTCCGGCCGTTGGGGACCATCGTAAGGCTTTGCACCCCGGACTCCGGGCTTCGCCGGCTCCACCGCTATTTTATTTTTATTGGCAAAGAAACCCGCTGTGGGAATCACGTTGCCGGTTTGCTGCCGGTTCGCCGATCACGCCCAGATACCGTCCCATCCAGTATGGCAGCAACCAGATATCGCCGGCGCTGTGTTCGCCGGTTCCGTTACCGCCTGTGCGGTCCAGACGGAACATATTGGCATTGTGACGTTGTACCGGACGTTCATCGGGAGGAAGCACGTCGGCGATCGTCTGACCTCTGAAATTTTCTTCAACAGGTTCAATATCCTTGCGATGGCTGTTTTGAATATCCCAGTTGATCAGATCCACCGGATGCTCCTGCAGATACCAGATGGCTTCTTCCAGATCGAACTGATTGCTCACCAGGGCTGTAAAGATATTCCATGCACCTTCCTTTTCAGGGCGTTCACTCTCCCAATGATCGATAATGGCTTCTTTATATCTCGCCTTCAGGGTGTCATTGAAGGTATAACGGTACAGGCCCCAGTAACCCAGAAAATACATTTCATCGTCCGAATGGTTCCAGTTCCCCGACAAATCCTTACTCAGTTCGTCGGCATCAGCCGGCGCCCGGCCGATCTCCTTCATTGGCCGCATCAGGTTTTCAAAATAGCCATGTTTATGCATGAGCTCAAAGGCCTTCTCTCTGTACACTTCCTTTTTTGTGAAATGATAAGCGGTCTGAAGCATGCCGATAATATTCGATGAATTGATTTTCCGGTCGCCGACCATGACAGGCCGGGCATTGACATATTCGGGGTTCCACCTTCCCCAGGTTGTTGGTTTGCCGTCATAATCGACTAAGTACATATCGTGATCAACGATATGCTGCATGAGGATATCGATCAGGTGGACCGCACGTTGTTTCAGGGAAGGATCGTCAATCAATTCGGCCATTGCACCAAAAGCAAAGATATGACCGATCGCTTCGTCGCTGCTGGTGGTGGCTTTCCAGTCCCACTCCGGATCTTCTGCAGAACGCCAACGTTCCGGATCAGACAAAGCCTTTTTATTTCCGCTGCGCTCAAATGAGCGGGCCGGAAAACCAACATCGTTCGAATTGATCGTATACAGGCGCTCCATCGCATCAAGCGACTCCCGGCAATTTTGCAGCGCTTCCTCAGAACGGGTAACGGCATAGCGAAAGATCTCGGCTCCCAGGTACATGGAAGTCCATAAACCATCATTGTCCGAATCGCTTAAGTACCCGGTCGACAGGTCCCCGTGCTTTATTCCTTCAAGAGAGGCATTAAACCCGTTCCGGATATGGCGTTGTCTCACCTGTTTGTCATAAAATGCTGCCTTATCGGCCAGGGTCGTCCTTTGAAAGCAGATCTGTCCGAGCCCTCCGTCAGTCAAAATTAAAACTGAGCCGTCAGGCCCCTCAGCAATGTCAATGACCTTGTTAGCCGGAAGCCACCGTTCGCCGTTGTAATAATTGAATTTTCCGTCCTTTCGAAGCATAAAAGCTCCTTCCGGCGAACCAAACCACAGTGAACCGTTTAGTTCCCTGACGCAGGTGATTCCTTCACAGGGAAGCCTGCGCCTGACCTCTCCGGTTTGTTTTTTTGCAGCGGCGTCCAGTTCCAGGTATCCGTTGTTTGTGCCAATCACAATCCTGCGCCCATCGTCTGTGATGTCAAATGACGTAAAACCGCTTCCTTCAAATGCATCTTCAAGCTTTTTCTGTCCGGGGGAGAAGACCTTTAAGGTGCTGCCTGAAAGGATCCAAAATAAATCGTCTGAAGGGGAATACCGGATATCAATGAGTCCCACCGGAAGATTCCCCTGCCAGAGCGTCTTTGAATCCCGGACATACTTTAAGTGACTCCCGTCTGAGATCAGGAATGCGAGATCCCTGCTTCCCTCAAAAATCCGGGCACCGGGCATCTTATGCATTGAAAACAATTGGCCGGCCCAGGCATTGCTTAACACGGCCACATCGTCCAGATAAATAAACTGGCCCCGGCAGGTTTTCAGGCCGGTGATTTTCTTTTCTGCCATTGGACGGTAAGACTGATCAGAAACAAGCTCCCCCGGATAGAGGAAACGCCCGTTAAAAGGCTTCAAAAGTCCGCCTGACGACAAAACCCGGATATTCCCGTTCCTGTCGGAACAGACTTTGACCAGCTTGTCCTTGCCGGATTTCACGCCGTATTTTATGCTGTAATCCTGGACAAAAGGGACATCCTGATAACAAGGCTTTTGCGCGCTTGCCTGAGCGAACAAAATTACCGGCAGGGTGATAAAGAAAAGTAAACGCAGGTTGCGATTCATAGGTTAATAATTGTTTTTATATACGTACTTCCGGTTTTAAAGGACAGGAATGCCGGGAAGGTGCATTCCTGTATAAATTTAAGTATAACTACTGCAGAAGCCAAAACTTTGACCAGGAACTGTCTTTTCCATCCTGTCCCGTGAAAGGGGTTTCAACCAGGTTTTGGATCGCGTCATTATAATTGGCCGAGTTCCGGTTCTTTTCGTTGGCGTCATAGCGGAAGCGTAAAGGCATGGCATTACGCCGCCCTCTGGGGCCAAACACCAACTGAGGATAAGCTGTTCTCCTCCAGTCGCACCACGACTCAAAGGCGACTGTCCAGTTAGCGATCCACTTCTGGGTCAGGATCTGCTCCAGTGTCCCGTCATAGGCCACGCCGTCGTTCATGATATATGCGTCGTAGCTGTCGCCGGCCTCCCAGGTGTCGAGCGATGCCTGGATCCCTTTCTCATACCAGGACTGCTGGGAACCCGCTGCCCATCCTTTGTCTGCTGCTTCGGCCAGGATAAAACAAACTTCTGCATAAGAGATTAACCGTGCTTTCAGCAGGTCTCCTTCTTCCTTCCTGTACATGTCGGCAAGCTGTGAAACATGAACATTATATCCTCCCTGTTTTGGATTGGGATTCAGATTGTAAGTATACGGTTCAGCGGCCAGATAGGCTGTGGGAATCCCCACGTATTCCATCGTATCGACCAGCACTTTTCCTGCGGTTACATCTGCCACCCAGGTGTTTTTGTTATAAATTACCATATTATTGGCAGCCACATAAGCAGGTGTCAGGTATCTTACCCCATCTGCGCGGACATCATTTTCAGGTGCATATTTACCGGAAACTTTAATCGGCACAGCAACTTTGTTGAACCAGACGGCAATGCGGGGGTCATTCAGTTCAACGAGCACATCCCTCAATCCCGCGCCAAGCTGAATCCGGCTAAACCCGCTCTCGCTGGAATCGAATGTTGTATTGGCAGGCCAGGAATCACTATTACTGCTTCCAATATATCCCATCGTGGCATCGTCATCGTTCGACGTAAAAACCGGATAGGTATTTGAATTCGATGCGATTTCCTCAATCCCGCTCCGTGAAAAGTCAGGCAGTTTTGATGAAACCCGCAAATAATAACGAAGCATCAATGAGTTCGCCAGTTTTCTCCATTTTACCGGATCTCCTCCGTAAATAAGATCCGCATCGGCAATAATCCCGGCGTAATCGTTTGGAGACTTCGACAACAGCGTATTTGCTTTTTTCAGATCCTCAATAATACCCTTATAAATGGTTTCCTGTGAATCGAACTCCGGGAAAAGGTCTCCCTGTTCTCCCGCAGGCGCATTTACTGCAGCCGTATAAGGTGCATCTCCCCAGCCATCTGCGATATAGCCAAAAACAAAAGCCCGGAGAATAAGGGAAATGCCTTCATGAAATTCATAACCTTCCGCAACCGATCTTTCCTGAAGAAGCTTGATATTCCTCAGGTTACTGTAATAACTCTCCCACGAACGTTCCGATATCCAGTCGAAGTTATTCAGACCGGATCCCCATCCGCTTTTCTGGACGTACTGCATCACCCCTGCCGCATCACCCTGATATCCCATATCCAGATAGGGCATGGCGGTGGCCGTAGTCACTGTTGTCAAAACCAGGTTCGGGTTAACGGTTAAGGGATCCGAACCATTCGGATTTTCATTCAGTTCGGTAAGATCCCTGCATGACATAAATGTGAGCAGGGCAAGGATCAATACCACTTTATAATGATCTGTTTTTGTATTCATAACGGCGAATTTTTTTAAAAATTGACATTGAGCTTAATACCTACCGGAATCGTCCATGGAGCCACATTAAATCGTTCGATGCCCTGTTTGAACATGATGCCGCTGTACCCCTGTTCGCCGCTTTCGGGCTGGAACGCCATTTCGGGGTCGATCGCGATTTTGGCTTTGGTCCACAAAATGATATTGCGGCTGTACAATGAAATTGAAGCACTCTGAACCCCGATCGATTGGAGCGAAGGAAGCTGGTAGGAAACCGATATTTCCCTCAGTTTGACAAAGTCGGCATCAAATGTTGCGGTACGGGTATAATCCCAGCCATAGAAGTCCTGATATCTTATATACTGTGTTTCAGGTCCGCCGACATTCTCATATTCAGCAACAAAATTTCCGTTGTCATCATAGTCCCCGACAACCCCGGGCATAAACACGCCGTCGTTCAGGGTAATGCCCCCCTCTGTGTGTGCAAACCCACCTGTCTCAGCAGTAGGTCCTCCCACCACAACGAAAAACATACCGTCGGGAGATAAATATTTATCTGCATTTGCCTTGATGTATCCGCCCACATCATCCATATCATTGACTTTCACCGTTCGGTCTATCCAGCGTTGGGTATGCAGGTCAGATTCTCCGTACCGTAAGGTTTGAGAAACGAACTGTCCGCCTTTTCGCCAGTCCAGGCTGGCACTCAGGCTCCATTTTTTATAGGTCAGGGTGGTTTGGAATCCCAGCGTAAAGTCAGGATTGAAATTACCGATCACCGGAGCGACTCTTTTCCCATCCTTTTCCCAGGTCCCGCTTGAGCTGTCCCATCCTTCATCGTCAATAATTGGCCAGCCGTAATATTCAGAGTTTTTATCCTCCACCCTCAGCATTTTCTTGTCAATGATATTGCCAATCTCCTCGCCCACCCATGTCACGGCGCCACCTTTGGCATCGGTCCAGAGCGTGATATAATTAAAGCCCTTCGACAATTCTTCAACTCTTGTCCGGTTCCTCGAAAAGACAAAATTGACATCCCAGTTCAGGTCATTGGTTTGAACGGGCGTGCCTCCAAGGGCAAGCTCGATCCCCTTGCTGGAGATCAATCCTGCATTCAGTTGTTTATTTTGATATCCTGAAGAAGGAGGAAGACCAATATTCAGGATCTGATTCTCGTTTTCAGATGAATAATAGGTTCCTTCAAACCGTAAGCGATTGCGATAAAGATTCAAATCTGCCCCGATTTCCCAGGATGTCTGTATTTCCGGTTTAAGGTCAGGTAAAAGCAATGTACCTGAACTGGTTAAACGAGGCTGGTTTCCCCAGGAACCTGCGTCCGACATGGTTGAAACCAACTGGTAAGGCTCCGTGTCATTCCCCACCATTGCAATTCCGCCCCTTAATTTGGCCAGAGAAACGGTACTGCCCATGTCTGTCATGTTGTTCAGTAACAGGCTCAGCGATGCAGACGGATAAAAATAAGACCGGTTTTCTTCAGGCAGGGTGCTTGACCAGTCATTACGGGCTGTCAGATCGAGGTAAGCAAAATCTTTGTAACCTAGTGAGGCCAATGCATAAACGCTGTAAATGGCCTTCCTGCTCCAGGATGACGAATACTGGATATTACTGGGAGCGATATTACTGACGGAATAAATGCCCGGTATGATCAGGCCCGATCCGCCATCTTTTGCTTTGGTCGTATTATTGGACGCATATTGATACATGTAGTTGCCGCCCGCAGAAACAGAAAGGTTGAAGTCGCCCAGGTTTTTATCGTAAGAGAAAAGAAAATCGGCATTCTGCTCGCGCCTGTAAAGATTGGTCAGCCCATAAAAGCCCTTGGGTTCGTTTGTATAGCTTGGCGCGATTTTGGTGTCCCGGAATTCATGGAACTGATCATGGGTGTAACGAAGCTGGAAAGCGAGTTCCTGAGTCAGTTTCCAGTCTAACTTCGCGTGCCCGTATACCCGGTCCCTTTTAAAGCCATTATTCACTTCATTTGCAATAAAGTAAGGGTTATTAATATAATCGCCTTTCGAATAGGTTCCATCAGAATTCATTTCAAGCTGGTAGGGAGCATTTTGCCAAAGTCCCACTTTGTCTTTTTCCCAGTAATTTTTCAGTGAACGGACATCAATATGGGAATTCAGTTCATAGAGAGCCTGCATCGGATTCGCCCCGCGGTTTCCGGCAGGCCGGTTATCAGCGCCGGAGGTGGTGAAGTTAATGCTGGAACTAACCCGGATCCGGTCATTCAATTTCAAAGAAGAATTCAAAGAAATTGAATGTTTATGCAGATCGCTGTTCGGGATCACGCCTTTATTCTGCATATTGCTGTAAGATATGCGGTAGTCAATTTTTTCGGTAGCGTCGGCTATCGACACCGTATTGTCGGTCGTATACCCCATTTCAAAGAAATTTTTGTAGTTATCCCGGTGGGAAACCAGCGGTGTTGCGGTGAGGTCACCATTGGCATCGAAATAAGGCCATTGATAGGCCATGATCCCCTTATCCAGTTCAGGCCCAACCCATCCGCTTGTTGAAGGGTCGATCACCATGTAAGGCAAGCCGTTATTGGGGCGGTTGTCCTGCGTGTAAGGGCGGTTACCGTTGGCAAACATATGATGCTTCGGAAGGTACTTATAGGGGCTTTCAAAGACCGTATTTGAAGTGACAGTGATACCCAGGCCTTTCTTTTGCTTTCCTGCCTTGGTCGTGATCAGCACCACGCCGTTCCCTGCCCGTGATCCGTAAAGAGCGGCCGCACTGGGCCCTTTCAGGACAGATACGCTTTCAATATTCTCGGGATTCAGGTCCGAGATCGCGTTTCCGTAGTCGACCCGGTTGTCCCGTCCCATTTGTGTAATATTGTTTAACGTATTGTTCATCGGGATACCGTCGACGACAAACAATGGCTGATTGTCGCTGGTCAGCGAAGAGGCCCCCCGGATGACCATACTGACAGAAGAACCGGGTATACCTGTCGAACTGATGTTGACCCCTGCCACTTTCCCTGCAAGGGAATTCAAAACGTTTTCCTGCGTCACCCGTTGCAGGGACTCTCCTTTCACCTCGGCTACCGAATAACCAAGCGACTTTTTTTCCCTTGAAATACCCAGAGCTGTCACGACAACTTCATCCACACCAATCGTTAACGACTCCATCGTGACGTTGATTTCTGTCCGGCCGTTCACTTTAATTTCCTGTGTTTGCATTCCCACAAAGGAAAAAACCAACACAGCCTGCGGATTTGGCAGATTAATGCTATACCTGCCTTCCACATTGCTCAGCACACCATTGGAAGTATTTTTAATCACAACAGTAACCCCGGGAAGGACTTCCCCGTCAGAACTCCTGACAATACCGCTCACTTGTGTCTGAGCGGATGCCGTTCCTGACAGGAAAACAGCCATTCCAAGGAGAAGCATTTGTAAGATTTTTCGTTTCATAGACTTTATAGAGTTGGTTATTAAATTGAGCATACCTTATCAGACTTCAAAATCGGACCCAATCGGATATATACAAATTTTAGAAATTAATCGAAGCAAGGCTAGTAGAATTTTATTCACTTTACATTGAATATTAACTGCTAAATGTTTAACTAAATCGATTAAAAAGAACGTATTTGTTAATATTCAATATCAATGAATAAAGACTAATTAAAAATAGATTAAAAAAGCACAACAAAGCCGGGAAAGATCCGGAAAAAGACAGCATCAGCGGGTTTAAAACCGGAGGTTGGATCCCGGGAGTTCTCCGTGCATGGAAATTGCGATCAGACTCAGCAAAAGGATTACCAGCACAAGGGACAGGAATCTTTTTATCCAACCGGATGCAGACATTTTCTGCTCCCGAAAGTTAAAAAAGGAAGGGAAATGCCTCCGGGCAACGAGCAGGATGACTGCCAGATTGACCAGATAGAGATGATGATTGAGCAGAAACTCTCCTTTCCATGCGCCTGAAACGGAATAACTGGCAAGGATATAGACGAGGGCGTAAAGGGCGAATAAGTAAAAGGCTCGCGCTGAAGGTGCGGTAACACGGATCACTGCTGCGGCTGCGAAAATCATGGCAACCATCAGTGCCAATGTAAGCAGGCTTCCGGTCAGGGTCACTGAGGCAGAGGCTGAATCAGGACTCAGCAAAGGAAGCATTAATCCGGGCGACTGCTGAAAAACCAGGAGTGGGATCAAGACAAAACAGAAAAGAAAAGCGAGTTTGTCCTCCCATTTTTCCGGCATCAGTGCTTCCTTTTCCCCGGTCCATTCGGTCGTGAACACCGCGTAAGCCATGGCACAGCCTCCAAAGAACCCGATCGAATACTCCATCACATTCCACATGTTGAAGTTTATTTGAAGAACATTGCCGGCAATCTGCAGGAAATTTCCAAAGGCAAAGCCAAATCCGGCACCCAACGAAGAAAATAAGGCTACTTTCAAAGCCGGCTGTAACCGGTTAAGAACCATGTACCAGATCATTACCGCGGCGGCTCCCAGACAGACAGCCCAGGCTTCAGAGCGCGGCGGGGTCATCAGAAGCCCCAATTGTTCAATCAGAAAGTACCAGGCAACAACGCCACCGGCGGTCATCCCGGTCATCAGCGAATACCATTTTACCGGGTGCTGCCGTCCGGAAATGAGGCTCAACCCCACCATTCCGCCTCCCAACAGTCCGTAAAGGTTACCGATTACAAACAACATCAGCAAACCGTAAGCCGCATTCAGGAAATTGTCGGCCCGGCCGTATCCGACAATCTGTCCGTAGCTGATCATCCCACTGGCGCCCCAGCCTACTGCCGAGGCCATGACCACTGCAAGTGCTTTTTTCCCCCAGTCATTTCTCCCGGAAACCATCAGCAAGGCCAGCGCTCCGATGCCGCCGGCCCAGGCTGCTCCCTGTTCGTGGCCAAACTGCCCTCTTACTGCCCAGGCTGTCCCCAAAGCCATTCCAACAATCAGGACATTGATCCATTGCTTTTGCATAAGCTGAAGTTTTACTGGTTCTGTCTGTGAATTCTGAAACAAAGTAAAGAAAAAGGGAAGAGCCGCACTTCTGGTTTTTTCATTAAAATACATTATTTTTTAACAGGAGCACAACAAAACAAAAAGGATTACGGTAAATGTGTTAAAATATCATGCATCCTGATTAAAAAAGAAGAGGCTAATGTGCAGAAAAGAAGTTAATATTGTCAATAAAAACTCTGACATGATGAAGATATCCTCGCAAAAACTTTCACCGACAGGTGGTCTGACTTCCTTTCTGATGCTTCTGATCCTCCTTGTCAGTGCAGAATCCCGCTCCGAAAACAAGCATTCCCCTTTCCGGTCGGAAGATCTGTTTCCGGCACAGGCCTTGCATGTTCACAGCAGTGCCATTACCGAACTTCCAAACGGTGATCTGCTGGCGTGTTGGTTTGAAGGATCAGGGGAACGGACAGCCAATGACGTCATGATTAAAGGTGCCCGGCTGAAAAAAGGTCTAACCCGCTGGAGTGAACCGTTCATTCTGGCCGATACACCTGGGAACCCGGACTGTAATCCCATTCTTTTTATTGACGGGAAAGGACGGTTGCACCTGACCTGGATTGTCGTGGTGGCCAACCAGTGGGAGTCGTCTGTTTTAAAGTCGAGGATTTCGGTCGACTATCTTGGCGAGGGAGCTCCGAAGTGGAGTTGGCAGGACATCATCCTGCTGAAGCCGGGAGAAGATTTTGCCCGCGCTGTGGAGCAAGGCTTCCAAAAGCTGGAATCTCCCGAACAGGCATGGGCGGCCTATGCGCCACCTTATGAAGAGCAGATCGTGCAGGCCGCAAAAGATCCGTTAAAAAGGGAAACCGGATGGATGACACGTATAAAACCGCTGCGGCTACCCTCAGGACGTCTTCTGTTGCCGCTGTATTCCGACGGCTTTAACTTCTCCATGATAGCCTGGTCTGATAATGAAGGAGATCAGTGGACCGCATCCGCGCCGGTGGTTGGACGGGGAAATATTCAGCCGGCCATTGTCAGGCTAAAGAACGGCACCCTGGTAGCCTTTATGCGAGACAACGGGGACGCTCCCGGCCGCATCATGAAAAGTGAATCGACCGACGATGGTATAAGCTGGGGCACAGCCCAAAAAACAAGTCTGCCAAATTCCGGTTCCAGCGTCGATGCAATTACACTGAAAGATGGCAACCTGGTGATCGTCTATAATGATCTTGAGGAGGGCAGACACCGCCTGGCGGTCAGCCTTTCGGACGACGAAGGAAGAACATGGAAGTGGACCAGGTACCTGGAAAACAACTCCGAAGGAAGCTTTTCCTACCCGACTGTGATTGAAACAAAAGACGGTCTGATTCACGTCTCCTATTCCTGGAGTATGAAGAATGAAAAGACGATCAGGCATGCGGTCTTTTCGCCTTCATGGATCAGGGAAAATCCTGCAAAAATGACGAATGCCGAAAAGATTGGATTTCCCGGGGGTAAGAAGATCCTGCTCCTTCATATGGACGATTTGGGCATGTGCCCTGAAGCAAACCAGGCGGGACAATTCTACATCAGTAACGGCTTTGTCACGTCGGGAGCGGTCATGATGCCCTGCCCCACCGCTCAGGAGTTCATCGAATGGGCCAAAGCGAACCCCGGTGCTGACATTGGCGCCCACCTGACCCTGACCAGTGAGTGGAAAACATACCGTTGGGGACCGTTAAGCGATCCGTCAAAAGTACCGGGACTGCTTGATCAGCAGAAAAAGCTGCACCGCGACGTACCCGATGTGGTTACCCACGCCGTCCCGGAAGAAGTTGAGACTGAGATCCGCACACAGATCAACAAAATGATCGCCCTGGGTCTCACACCTTCGCATATTGACACCCACATGGGTACACTTTACGGATCAAAAGAATTTGTGAAGGTGTTCTTGAAGACTGCGGAGGATTACGGGATCCCGGCCAACGCCATTGACCTGAACAACGCTGAAGTGGCGGCGAAATACCGGGAAGTGGGCTATCCGATTGACCAGAACGTTATTGACCTGATCAATGCCTACCGGCTTCCAAAGCTGGACAATTTCACCAGCGTACCCGACGGTAAAACTTACGAATTGAAGAAAGCAAACTTTCTTGCACTGGTCAATTCCCTGGAACCAGGTCTGACCGAAATCATCTTCCACCCGTCGGCCGAATCAGACAATTTGCGCTCCATCACCGGTTCCTGGCAGCAACGGGTATGGGAAGCACGGCTATTCTCCGATCCAGAAGTGATCAGCTATTTCAGGGAAAACGGGATCATCCTGACAAACTGGAAGGAAATCATGAAAAAATACAACGCTCAGAAACATCCGCACGGGGTGAAAACCCGATGATTCAGGTTGATTTGTGTGAAAAACCGTTTCCGTTTTACCGGACAGGCCCGCTGACCGGTTCGATTGGAAACGGCTTTTCTCTTTTGCAGTTTTTTGCACATAAAGGCTGTTTACTTTGGCCCCTGATTTTCTGAAATAAGTTTCAATGCTTCCTTTTCAAAAATCTCAGCAGTCATTTCGCCCAGTGATGTGCGGCTGATATATCTGTAACGATCAAAACTGTTATAGTCTTCCTTGCTGAGAATATATCCGAAGGCATCATTGGTGAGACCGAAAAGAAAAGGCTGATCGGTTTTCATGTTTCGCTTCAGGTAATAGCCAATGTTCGGCAACGCTTCGCCGGGAATGGTCAGAACCTGCGCCTCCCCAATATTTAACAGGTTAATCCGGGTTGAGACAACACGGAAATCAACAGTTCCTGATTTTTTTGCCAGCGGCGAATTTTTAAGAACATATTGCATTTCGGCCGATTCAACCGGAAGTTTAATTTCTTTTGATACGCAACAGAGATCCGGGTTTGGCTGGACGGTTGCCGGTTCAACGATGCGCAAGGCTTCTTCGGCCAGAAGGTTGCCAATGCGGATGCACTCAGCCCAGTCGTTTGCTTCAGCCCCGTTCTCCCGCCGGTTATCTGCTGTAACCATCCCGCCCTGTGCACTGTTCATAAAGAGAGCCAGCCCGCCTGTCTTCGATTCGATGCGATCATATAAGGGGCCGCATAAATCGGGACTCATCAGTCTCCGTTTAGTGCCGAGTATTTCCGGATGAGTGGCATAATTCACCAGGGTTGCCAGAACCCTTCCCTTATTCTCGCCGGATGCGGCTATCGCCTGAATAACTCCGCAACGCCGATCATATAATTCGGGTGCATAATAGTTATAGGCAATTTTGCCCTTTGCTTCCCCCACTGCTGTTTTCAGGGAAGCGGGTTCAAGCTTCGCAACGGCCTCATTGACGGCATCTGCGATCTGCACGACGCACCAGTCCAGGTATTCCAGGTCCGCGCCCGTATTCCCGTTTTCATCCGGAAAAGCATAAGCGTCGGGCGCACTGTGCGTATGCGTTGCCCCGATCAATACACATTCGGGTGAAATTCCCCGGATCAGTTTCCGGGAACGGTTGCCTAGGTAGGCCGGCCAACCCAGGTTGTCAATGCCGACAATGGCTACACGGCTTTCTCCTTTTTCCAGAACCAACGCCCTGACTGTCAATTCACCCTGTTTTGCCTCCGGCATAACCGGTGTCCCCATCCCTCCCGAGATCGGGATCAGTTTTTCGGGCGTGATCACTCTCATCGCTGCTCCGGCCCTGAACGTCTGTGCATGGATGCCTGCAAAAGGGAACAGCAGCCAGATAATAATTAAAAGATAAAATGTTTTCATGGTGAAATCCCTGCAATCATTTGGCATGCAGGCGCCCGTTTGAAGAAAATCAGGCAGGCTGATTGGATATTTAGCCCACCTGACTTTCAATTATTAGTTTACTAGTTAAAAATATGATGATCAGAAAATCTAATAAGGCTTGCCGGTTCCCTGGAGTACCCACATCTTCGACCAGGCACTGTTATTGCTTTGGTCGGTTCCCAGATACGAAGTCGCTTCCAGCCGGGCAATGGCTGCATCGGCGTTGACTTTGTTTTTGGCAATTTCATCATCCGCATGATAATACCACCTCAACGGCAAAACCGGCCTTACCGCAGACGGTCCGGTAGTCAGCACCGGAAGCGCTGTCCTTCTCCAGTCAAACCAGGCCTCCTGTGCCGCGGTCCAGCTTGCCATCCACTTTTGCTCGATGATACTCTCCAACCCATTATAAGGTGCGCGTGCGATGTAGGCATCAAACTGGCCGCCCACCCCCCAGGCATTGAACGATTCCCGGACCCCGGCAGCATAATAAGCTGCAGCACCGGCACCGGTGATCCATCCCCGGGAAGCAGCCTCTGCCAGGATCAGATTAACCTCGGCTGCCGACATCAGCCGCATCTTAACCAGCGGATCTGCGGTTAATTTATAACGGTCGTTCAGGTGTGAAGCATACGGATTCTTTGTCCCCTGAGCCGGGTTTGCATTATTCATGTTAAAGATCTGCACCCTCGAATGCGAAATGGGAACGCCCGCATATTCCGGATCAAAGTCGACGGTCATGGAATTCGTGGTTTCAAAATCGCTTACCTTATCCTGCGAGACCTCCCGTTTCCCGTTTACAATACGGTCAATGCCCGTCCCTGGGACCAAAACCAAGGGGATCTCAATTTTATTGGCCCAAACAGCCAGCCGCGGATCATTGTATTTTTGTAAGGCGTTCACTAAAGTAGCTGCCATCTTTACCCGCATGTAGGCACCAGCAGGATCGGTGTCATAGACTGTATTTAACCGGTTTGAATTCTCATTCGCTGTCCCGATAAAGCCAAAGGCCGCGTCGTCCGCCGCAACCGTAATCAAAGGATATGTTGCCGGATCACCTGCAATTTTACTGATCCCTTGCTGTGCAATAGCTGCTTCTTTGGCCTGAAGGCGCATGTAATACCTCAGTGCAAGCGAATTGGCAAACTTTCTCCATTTCCCGGGATCACCATTATATAATACATCCTGTTTTGAATCAATATTGCCGTAAGAGGCCACATTTTTTGACAGGAGCGTATTGGCAGTATCCAGATCGGCCAGAATACCCAGATAGATATCCTTCTGAAGATCAAAAACCGGCTTGAAATAAGCTGATCCCTGTTCGGCTTTCAATGCATCTTTATAGGGAGCATCGCCCCAGAGGTCGGTAATCAGCCCGAACAGGTATGCTCTCAGAATACGTGCCACCCCTTCATGAAACTCATAGCCGCCTTCAACCGCTTTTCTATAGTACTCGTCATTGTTCATCAGGATGGTATAATAGCCATCCCAACTGTGCGAAGTGTTATTCCAGTCATAGTTGTTGTAACCGCTCTGCCAGCCTGTCTGCTGGGTATGTTGCATAATGCCTGAACAGGTTCCAAAGCCAATGTTATAGATGCTTTGTCCCAGACTGACAATGGTGGTCGGCAGCAGGAAATTCAAATCGGCGTTGGCCGGGTCGACTCCGTTCGGATTGACATTCAGATCATCCAGATCCTTACATGACATCATAAAGCTGAATAGCAGGATCAGCACAAGGATCAGATTGTTTTTATTTTTTAACATGACGTTCAGTTTTAGGGTTAAAGAGAGAAACTTAATTTAAATCCTACCGGAATGACCCAGGGCTCCGCGTTGTAGCGTTCCACTCCTTGTTTAAACCTGCCGGAGCTGTCAGATTGGTAGGCCCGTTCAGGATCAACACCCATGCCGGAGTTCTTCGTCCAAAGCATGATATTGCGGCTGTAAACGGAGAAATTCAGATTCTGCACCCCCAGCTTTTGTGCGATTCGGTTGGGAACACGATAGTTTAAGGCAATTTCTCTCAGTTTCACATAGTCGGCGTCAAAAAGATTCGCTTCTCCGATATCCCAGGGATAACTCATCACATAAGGTCTGAATTCAGTCCCTGCATTGCCCAGGTTCTCTTTTTCCAGCACGAACTTCCCGTTTTCGTAATGGCCGTAAACCCCGGGAGCAAATACCCCATCGGAAGCGCCTACACCTGTGTAGAAATCATTGTAAAAGCCGCCGAAGTCGGTTGTTGGTCCGCCAATCGGACGCGGATTATCCGAAAAGATCAGCCGTTCACCATTGGCAACCACCCAATCACGCAACTCCTGGCTTGCTTCACCGCCCAGGCCTTCGGGAGGAGTCACCAGCTCATTGAGCCAGGTATTCGAAACCACGCCCTCCGTCAGATACCTCCAGGTTTGGGAAACATATTGCCCGCCCGACCGCCAGTCGAAGGTCATACTCAGAGTCAGATTCTTATAGGAAACGGAAGTCTGAAGCCCCATGATAAAATCGGGATTAAAGTTTCCGACTTTTGAGTATTCGTCCGAAGACTGCCACTCGGCATCTTCCCCTTCGGGAAGCAAGGGATATCCATAATAATCAGAGCTTTTATCGGTTACCCGAAGTATTTTCCGTGTGTAGAGGTTTCCGATCAGACCGTCCTGTCCAAGTTTTTTGTCTTTTATATATGCAATATTCTTCACCCTTGCCTCATCCCAAAACTGGACAAAATCGACCCCGTCGGCCAGCTCCAGTAAATAGGTTTTATTTTTTGTGAAATTAACATTGACATCCCATGTCCAGTCTCTGGTCTGTACGGGTGTCAACCCGAGCATCAGCTCCCATCCGTAGCTTCGCAGCAAACCTGCGTTTACCTTTATGCTGTTAAATCCGGCCGATCCCGCCAGCGGAACACCCAGAATCTGATTTTCGTTGTCCTCCTGGTAATAGGTTCCTTCGAACCGCAACCGGTTGTCATAGGCCTTCAGGTCGATACCGAATTCGTATGATGTTGCTTTTTCGGGAAGCAGCTTCGGATTGAGCAGGTCCCCCGGTTTTCCGAGTCTGATCGCATCCCCCCATTGCCCTGCGTCGTAATAAGTAGCATTTAAGCTGTAAGGAGACGTGTCGTTTCCAACCTGGGCAGCTCCGCCTCTTATTTTAAGCAGATCTATATTGTCGCCCATGTCAAATATATTATTAATAAGCAAACTCAGCGACGCTGACGGGTAAAAATAAGACCGGTTTTCGTCAGGCAGGGTACTGGCCCAGTCATTCCGGGCGGTCAAATCAAGATAGACGCGGTCTTTCCATCCCACGTTAGCCATCGCATACACGCTGTTAATAGCCCGTTCATACCTGCCGTTAGAGTAGCCCAGCGAGGTATTCTTAATGTTCTGTACGGTATATAGATAAGGGATGATCAGGCCGGAACCAGGCTTTGAGAAATTGCTGATACTTGACCACTTTGAATAAAGCAGGTTTCCTCCCAGGGACGCCGTGAGCGAGAAATCCGCCCAACTGTCTTTATAGGTTGCCAGCAGATCTGCATTCCGTTCCATGCCCTCGCTGGTAACGATTCCGTAAGCACCATTATTGGGCTCGTCGGAGTATCCTGGATCCATCTTCGTTTCACGCACTTCGTCCGTTCTGTTCAGCGCATATCGTGCCATGACACTTAGTTCGGGGATAATTTCCCATGTCGCGGCGACATTCCCGATCAGCCTGTTTCGTTCAAAACTGTTGTTGATCCCGTAAGCGAGGAAATAGGGGTTTTCCCAGCCGTCTCCGATCGTGAGTACCCGGGTTCCGCCAAGTTTGTAATTTTTCAGTTTGCGGATGTCCACATTGGGAGGCGTCCAGGCAGCCCACTGTAACGGGTTTGTTCCGCGTTCCTGCGTTGCCGGACGACTGTCTGCCCAGTTTTTTGAATAATTCAAATCGGTGGTCACCGTAAGGTTCTTCCGTACATTTGAAGTTGCCGAGATCGTAAAATTATTCCGGTTGAGATCGGAATTTGGAACAAGCCCCTTATTAGTCATATTCGAAATACCGAGCCGGTAATTGACGTGTTCCGTTGCATTTGAAACGGCCACACTGTTTGTCGTGGTAAAAGCATTCCGGTTGATAAAGTTTTTATAATTGTCAGGATACGATATCAGTTCGGTGGGGATCTGTGCTCCGTTGGCATCCAGCGGAGCGAAAGGTTGTACCTGCCAGTACCCCTTGTTCAGTTCCGGACCTGCCCCGGCAGCTTCTGAAGGGCTGAAAGGGGGAATGATCCCATCGGCAAAGGAAGCAGGCGTGTAACTCCTGGCCCCGAATCCAAAACGCGTTTGCACATCCAAATATTTGGAGGGCACATCAAAGACTGTATTGGAGACCACTTCGATCTTCATTCCTTCGCGTGCCACAGCCTTTTTCGTAGTGATCAACACGACACCGTTGCCGGCCCGCGTACCATACAGTGCGGCGGCACTGGGGCCTTTCAGGATTGAGACACTTTCGATGCTTTCCGGGTCAATATCGGAAATGCTGTTCCCGTAGTCAACCCGGTTATTGCGTCCAAAGCCGCCGACATTGTTCACGCCACTGGTC
The DNA here is from genome assembly GCA_050173895.1 of Mangrovibacterium sp. GTDB lineage: Bacteria > Bacteroidota > Bacteroidia > Bacteroidales > Prolixibacteraceae > JBCFBK01. Next base: position 26,731 of record JBFXKJ010000013.1, read on the forward strand.
ATCGGTACTCCGTCGACCACAAAAAGAGGCTGGTTGTCCGTACTCATCGAAGTTGCTCCCCGGATGACCATGCTGATCGTCGAGCCTGTGCCCCCCGTCGAGTTGATGGTGACACCGGTAACTTTTCCCGCCATTGAGCTCAGCACATTCTCATGGACAACTTTGGATAATTCTTCGGAAGCGATTTTGCCTATCGAATAGCCCAGTGATTTCTCCTCCCGTTTGATACCCAGAGCAGTAACTACGACTTCACCAAGCGCCTTTACGTCTTCTTCCATGATCACATCAATGACATTTTTGCCTTGTACCGCTATTTCCCGGCTTGAATAGCCCACAAATGAGAATACCAGTGTCGCATTGGCAGGCACATCCAGCGCGTACTTTCCCTCAATGTTTGTAATAATCCCAACCGTCGTCCCCTTTACCACAACACTGACTCCGGGCAAAGGCATTCCGTCGGTAGCAGAAGTGACTGTTCCGGTAATCCTTGAGCTTTGCTGCTGCATCTGCATATCTCCGGAAGAGGTGACGGCAAAAACGCTGTTATCCGAAAACAGAAGCAGGATCACGGGAAAAATAAAAGCGATCATGCGTCCGATTGTATTTTTTATCAAATTATTCATATTGTATCTTTTGAAGAGGTTTTACTGAACAACTTCGAAACTAAGTACAAGTGCATGTGTATTGATACCGATATACTTATCTGACGCAGCCATAAACATGATCAGCTGCATCCGGTTATCGGAAATACTTTTCAGAATCACTTTCCGCTGAAAATCCCTGAAACCGATGAATTCCGTCCCTGAAAAATCGAGTGTACTCACATTATTGAAGGTTATTTTCCCGCCTGCTCCGTAAACCGAAGAAACCTGGAAATTCTCATTTTCGACATAAGAAAAAGTAGCGGAAGCTTCCGGCGTGTATTTTGCTATACACAAGCCGTAGTCTGCCCCATTGGCATTAATGACGTCCGCTGCCCCGTTCAGGACATATTGGTAGACCAGTCCGCCAAAGGAAGCCCCATCCTCTTTTACATTATGTTTATACGAGCCATCATAACGAAAGGTAAATTCGTCCTTATAAACATCGGGCATGCCCAACTGTCCGAATACGCCGTTCGGCAATGGCCGAGGAGTACCTTTTGCGGTAGTTAAACCGGCATCGGCATTGGCAAAATAATCGCCTCCGGTACCGTGGTCCGCAGCCAGTCGCCAGGTTTTCCCGTTATACCCCTCTGCGGTATGGTTGCCGGTAAGGAGTGCGTATGGCGGAAGGTCGATAGCTAATTTTACTTTGCTGGTAGCCGTAGTGCCGTTTTCATCTTTTGCTGTCAGGGTGGCCACGTAATAGCCTCCTTCTTCATAAACATAAACGGGATCCTTTTCCGTGCTGGTATTCCCGTCACCGAAATCCCAGGCCCAGCTCACAGCACTGTGCGTTAAAGCGGTGAAGGCAACCTGTTTCCCGTCAATGCTATGAAAAATGACTGCAGAAAGCGGGAAGACCGGTTTATCTGCATCATCCTCGCAGGAATGAAACGGTACTCCCCCGACTATGCAGAAGACGAATAACCAAAGAATTAATTTTTTCATAGTTCAAGAAGATAAGGTTAATGACTAAGTATTTGATTAAGTTTTTCTTAAATGGAATGGAATCACAACATCAATTACCAAACAAAACCGCCCCTGTCTTTCTCCCGTGAATTAAATTCGGATTTTGCTAAGTAAATGTAAAGAAACTGCCAATGAAAAACACATGAAAAATTGGATTCCTTGCATAAAATATTAACTTTCAATCCTGCGAGCTCAAAAATTTGAATAGTTTTTGAGTTCAAATAGCACACATTTTGACTGAGAAGTTTTTTCATTCCCGGTCAGTTGCTTCCGGAAACCAGTTCCTATCGTAAGTACTGCTCAAAAAAACCGTCCATTTCCGACTGAGTGAAATCATTGACCCGTTGAACCACGTCCATGGTATGGGGCCACAAGGGCAACCTGTGATAAATGCAGGGTACTTTCATTTTATCAAGACGGGCTTTGAGCGAATCCGACTGGCTCAGAGGTACCAGGTTGTCGGAGGTTCCATGCAGGATCAGTGTGGGTGGATCGTCGGCAGTCACGTACCGGATCGGAGATGCCTCCTGGAAAAGATCCGGCCTTTGCTGCCATGAATGAGCGATAAAATCGGTTACCAGATGTTGCTGACGGGCATAGGGAGTGGTCAGATCAGCCGGACCATAAATATCGACAACAGCCTTTATGGGTTTCGGGTACTTGTGGGAACTGTCATTTTCCATATTTTCTCCCCAGCCATAGGCAGCCAACAAAGCCAGATGGGCGCCTGCTGAACCACCAATCAGGCAGATTCGTGAGGGGTCATAGCCATACGTTTTGCCATTGCCCATAAGCCAACGGACAGCATCAGTAACATCTTCGGCACAAGCCGGGTAAGGTGATTCTTTGAGTAAGCGATACGATACGGTGGCTGTCATATATCCTTTCTGAGCAAATGCCACCAGGTAAACGAGGTAATCCGATCTCTTGCCGCTTTTCCAGCTTCCTCCATGAATAAAGACCAGTAAGGGCACACGACCGCTGAGTTTTTTTGGCCTGTAAAGATCCAGTTGAAGCGATTTCCCGTTTACATTCTTGTATTCGATATCCTTGATTTCTTCAATTTCGTCCGGGACCCGTGGATACTGAACAATCACTTTCTCCAGCCCCACGCCCACAGCCAGGTAATCGAGGACTTCAAAATGATACCCAACCGGCGGCTTTTCGGGAAAGGTCCATCCCAACAGCCGGGGCAAGACCATCAGCAAACAAAAGAAGAGAAGCAGGACTGCAAATAAACATCCGATTTTTTTCGCGGCTTTTAACTTCATAGAATGCCTTGGTAAAAAATGACAAAACGAATCCATTGGAAACAGTTAACAGCTAATAGCCCGAAACTTCCCCGAGCATTTCCTTTAAGCTTGCATGCAGCAATGGTGCAGTTTCGGGGCCAAGAGAATTTTCCTCCCCGTAAGGAGAATCCTCCCTCTTGTAGGTATAGGGTGCCTTCACGTCCCACTGGCTCTTTGGAATAATATAGCCAATTTCATCGTTGGCGAGGCCAAATACAAATTTGTACTTTCCCGGCATCATTTCCCTGACTGGCGGCAGCTCAGCCGGACCAATGCCGAAATCATTGCCTTCGGGAGCTTCAATACCGCCGTTGATCAGTTCAGGATACGCTTCACCCGGAATGGTGACCATCGACACGGGCCCCATCCTTAGCACGGCAAGTTCGGTCCGCATTTTCATCCAGTCTGTTGTTCCCCTGTTTAGTACGCCCAGCGCAGTGGCCAGTTTAAACAGGTTGTTGTCGATAGGCAAACTGAGCGTCTTAACAAGCAGGGAAATCCCGGCCGTATCAATTACTTCCACCGGAGTATCCATAGCGGCCAAAGCCAGCAATGAGAGCGCCCTGCCCTGAGCCTCCGCTTTCTCATACGAAGGTTCTGTGTAGACGATGCCTGTCAGTGGGTCCGTGACAGGCAGACTGGGATGGGTGGTCATTAAACCTCCAATCGCCCCGTTCACATAGACAGCCACCCCTCCTATTCCTTTTCGTATCAGGCTTTCTCCATCAAAAATCCCTTTTTCGACTCCTTCGCGCACATAGTGTGGAAAATCGGATGTAACAAGCAGATTACGGCTCCAAAGCGTCTCCGCATGATCGGCCCAGGCAATCAGAGAACCGAGTGCATTCCCTTGTTCCCTGTCGACTGCCTTGATAATCCGCAGACCTGAATCAAACACTTCCGGGGATCGTGTGTCTTTTACAAGCGGAATCGCGCCGGTAAGATCCTGCGAGACTTCAAGTCGTGCCGGCCTCATCTTTCTGACAGCTTTCACGACCGATTGTGCGGCCTGCTGCTTCACATACTGCATATAATGCAGATCCACTCCGCTCCTGAACGGTGTTTTTCCCCACAAGCCCATCAGGTCGGGCGCTTCATGATTGTGCGTGGACGCCACGATGGTATAGCTCACGCCGGCTTCGTCCGGAATCATTTTCCGGATATCAATGATGTCGTCATGCATCATCCCGATCGCGTCCAACACGATCAGAGCCACACGGGTCCGGCCGTCATCAAGGACCATTGTTCTGGCCCACAGGTCATCATGCACACCGTTTGCAGGCTTGCTGTTACTGAAGCCGGCGATCCAGACCGGATCAAAAACACCATTGCCGTTTCCATCGGTAAAAGTGTCCCCATCTTTCGGTTTATAGATCCCATCTCCGTTTTTATCGGTCCACCGGTCGGGTACCTTCGGAGTGATCGGTAAGGCTGCGAATCCGGCCCGTAAAGCAGAAGCTTGTCCGTTGGCAATTTCCATACCGGCATCATATCCCGGATTCCGGTCTTTCAAATTTGGCCTGATCCAAAATACAGCAATCAGGATCAACACCAGAACGAACAAGCCCGATATTTTAAAAAAAATACGCATAGTGAGCTGATTTATATTTATTTGACCTTTGAAAACACCGACGCTTCAGAATTTTTATCAGTCCTTGCTCTTCAGTTGAAGCTCTTCTGCCTGATCATAAGTCCAATGTGCGAATCGTACGCCGTCGAGTTGAACTGAATTACCTTACAACTTTTTTCACATTCCAACCTCTCATTTCAATCAATGGCTTCTCTCCATTCAGATCAGCGAGAAAAAATTTAGCCTCGCAGGTACGCTCCTCTCCGGGAAGCAGCGTAATGTAGTTGTCGGACCAGTAAACCGGGAGTACCGGCAGCCCTGAATCAGGGTCGAGTACATCTATAAAATTGAAAAAAGCAATCGTCTTCGACGGGTTTTTCAATTTCAGGGAAACCTTACCAAACTTTTCTTCTTTCGTATAACGATAATCCGCGTCCAGTTTGACCTCGGGCAAACGGTCCAGCGCAGTATAATCGGCGAACTGGCTGACAGGCGTATAATAGGGCCATTCCAGTTTCTTTGCCGCCTCATAGTCCAGTACGTCCTTTTTGGACGACAACCAGTATACGCTGTAATCGGTTTCCTTGTTATCCCGGTCATACACATTCAGCGCCAGAAACCAAACCGGCGTGTTTTTGATTTCCGGCATCCGGTAAATCAATTTCGACGTATTCGGGCGAATGTTGCCTTTCCACTGATCAGAAAAGATTTCCTTCGATTGAATATCAAAGACCCTTATTCTGACGGTCAGACTATCGGCATCATTCAGGTCCTCATTCGCCAGGTAAATATCATGATGCCCGTACCGGTATATGGCGTGAAGGGGATTACAGGCCTTTCTGACTGCGTAAAACGATCCATTGGGCTGCAGGTAGGTGTCATATAACTGCCAGATCAGTTCCGGCCATGCCGAATTCAGTTTCCATTGCACCAGGCCGGTGCTTTTCGGTTTATGAGCAATAAAGGCTTCAAACATTGGGCGCATGATCTCATAATTGTTGACCTGAGCCTTAAAGGAAAAATCCTCTACATTGGCCGATGGTCCGTATCGCCGGTCAATGGCTTCCCTGTCACGGTCAAGCGTTTTGAAAGCGTTCCTGCCTGTATGAAATTCCCAATAGGTGGTATCGATGGGCCATAAGGCCGATTCAGGGAGCATTTTTTTCAGTGAAGCTACCGGGGGAATGCTGGCACCCGGACAGGTTTCGGTATTAAAGCCGTACGCTCCTCCCAACACCGTATCGGTAAACCAGTAATGCGGAGGCGTCCAGGCGTAGGGGCCGAGCATTTTCATTCCCGTCGGCCCGCTGATATCGCTTACCAGCGGAACTTCGGCCACGATGTGATTGTTTTCTGTCCCTGCTCCCCCCGCCGAAGTGATATAGCTGCGGGAAGGATCATATTGTTTGAAAAGCTCAATGTATTTATGTTCCAGATCGGGATGCGGGAGCTTATCGCTGCCCAGCATCCACACATAGATGCTCGGATGATTTCGCAGCCACAGCATCTGGTCTTTCCAGGAGGCGGCCAACAGGTCGATATCCTCCAGAGTCACCGCTCCTCCATATTTTTCGTGTGTGGGCTTCAGCAGGTATTCCTCCCATTCCCAGTGGCAATTCCAGCCCACCATTACCAGAATACCGTATTCGTCACAAAGCTCGTAAAGGTTTTCATCTTTTCCCCAAAATCCTTCACAACGAATACTGTTTAAGTTCATATGACGGATGTATCGAAGCTGAGCCTCGACCGATTTTTTTGTATCCTGAAGGAGAAGGTCATCGGTCCAGCCCCCGCCCTTCAGTAAAACGAACTTTCCGTTAATTTCAAATGCCCGGTTCTTTTCCTCATTCAGGTAACTGCGGATCTCCCGTATGCCATATTGTTTTTCTACCCTGTCAATGGTAAGATCATCTTTAATGAATGCTGCAGAGAGGTGATAAAGATCCGGATTGCCCATTCCGTTTGGCCACCACAGCTTCACATTATTAACGGAAAGCTGCGGAAATTCATCTGGGGTAAACCGGCAGGATACGCTTTGCCGGGGCTCCAGCTTTACTTTCTTTTCAACCGTGCCCAGTTCAAAATTGATCCGAACGATCCCGCTGACCGGTTCGCGGGTGTTGTTCTCCACTTCGGTCTGGATGAACAGGTCAGCGGCATGATCCGAATGAACTTTTGACCAGACAAACGGACTTCTCAGCTTTATCCCTGATCCGATATCCAAAAAAACTTCCCTGAAAATACCGAGGTTCCGGTCAGGTGGCAGCGGGTTCCAGTCAACAAATCCTATGGAGTATTCGCCATCTGCATGCGGCCACATTTTCAGCGCCACCACATTTTCTCCTTCCACTGCAAAGTCGTTGATCCGGAAGGAAAACATCCGGTATGTTCCTGCAAACTGCTCCTTCCCTGCCAGCTTTTGTCCGTTCACCCACAGATCGGCGCGGTAATTGATCCCGTTAAAACGTAAGGATATTTCCTTTTGAAGATCTTTTCGTTTCAGGCTGAAGGCCGTACGGAACCACCAGGGCTGCTTAAACCGGCCGGCGTCTGCCTGCTGCATGTTGGTCCCGAAATACGGGTCTTCCACGGCACCTTCCGATGCCAGGCTTCCCAGGACCGTGCCCGGAACTTTTGCCTGATGCCACGAAGCCGTGTTATACCCTCTTTCCGAAATTGATTTTTCATTCCCTTGCAGCCGATCTTCCGCCTGCATTTTCCAACCCGATGACAGTGGTTCAGTGCGGAACGTTTCCTCCGCATGATCGCCACAAGCAGCAAGCAAAACAATCAGTAAAAGAAACAGACCGGTTAAGACACTTTTCATCACAGAACGGTTTTAATTGGGTAAAATGGTGCAAGCCAATACAAAGAAAGAATATTCCGGAAAGGAAAACTTCTGCTTTTTTGTTCTGTTTACAATGTATTTTAACCATCAGGCATCAAGTACCTTAAGAGGTAATCCAGTTAAACACCTGGCAGATGAGAGAAATAGCCGGGAAAATTGTCATCCAGGAAGTTTTCGCCTTGAAAAATTTACACTACATGGTGGGGATCCGAACAACACGGGTTGCCGAC
>JBFXKJ010000014.1:0-33714 GCA_050173895.1 Mangrovibacterium sp.
CTTGTATTTCATGTCGCCGGGAGCGAGATTAGTGAGGCCAAACTGTTGCGGAGATGCAGCAATATCACTGTACGATTCAAAAAAGCCATCAAACTTATATCCCATGAACTGTCCGATAGGATGACCGGTTTCATACATATAGTCATACGGTTTAACCACTTCACTCATTTCGATAACCTCATTTTGCGCGTTGGCAAAAATGGCTTTGGCAAAATAGCTGAATTTCTTTTTGATATCTGCAGACCATCCCAGTTCCAATTCGTATCCCTTATTGTCGACGATCCCGATATTTGCGGGTGCTACCCCATTAATGCCGGAAGTAGACAGGAATCGTTCGGGATTTCTGAGAATATCGGTTCGATGCTCTTTAAAAAGGTCTGCATTGAGTGTCAGTCTTGAGTCAAACCACCGGGTATCTATTCCGATATTGTATTTGGTGGCTGTTTCCCAGGTAATCCTTTCGTTAGCCATTCTTCCTTCGAGCAATCCTCTGATCCGGGCATTCTGCGTGTCTCCAAACGAATAATCCGCACCATTGACATAAGTCGATTTATAATAATAAGAAAAGTTTCCGAGTTTATCGTTTCCGACCTGCCCCAGGGATCCCCGGATCTTAGCGTAATTCAGTGATTTGCTTTCGGGCATGAATGGTTCACTGGTTAGTATCCATCCCAGCGAAACAGCGGGGAACAACTGATACCGGTGGCCTTTGGCGAAACGGTTTGAGCCATTGTAGCCCAGATTGAACTCCACCAGGTACCGGTTATCGAAATCATAATTGACCCTTCCGATGAGTGCCTGGTAAATATGGGGCACATAGGAATATTCGGAATTTGAAACCGGAGCCGAAATGGACTGATAAGTTGCCAGAGCAACGGCCGATATGTTATGCAACTTATTAAACGACTCCTTGTAACGCAGGGCAATTTCGCCATATTTATTATAACTGGCAGCCTCGCGCGAATAACCTGTTGTCGGCAAAACTGCAGCAAGTCCCTGTGTATAAGATCCGGAGGAAGCGTTGTAACTATAGATGTATGGCCGCCACTGCATTCCTCTCCAACTGCCCCAACCTACATCGTATGAAAATTTGCCGTCCATGCTCAATCCTTTCAACACCTTATGCAGGTTGTAATTCAATGAAAAGGTGGTTTCCATCTGATTATCATAATCCTGCCGGAAGCCGGTATATGAAAGAGTTACCAGCGGATTCTGCCGCCACACGCCCACGGCTGCCGCCATACTTCCGTTGGGGTTCACGAGTGGGAAAGCCTGGGGTGCATTGCGATAGAAAAACGCAAACAAGCGCAGGCCCTCCGCGTTGGAATTAAGACCATCGTATGTTGCCGGCCGGTTTCTTTTGCTGAACCGGTAGGAAAGGTCAACCCCCAATTTCAGGTCGTCAGTGATGGTGATATCCAGATTCGACCGCGTAGTCAGCCTGTTGTAGTAATATGCCGGATCATAGTCAGGATTGACCAGTGATTTGTCGACTTCAGGAGATAATTCAATCAGTTTCTGAATGGTGGGATGCTTCCTGATCTTGTTTACATCTGTTTCGAACATACCGTCCTGAGTGTAGTAACCTACCGACACAAAATATTTGACCGCCTTATTTCCCCCTGTAAGATTAAGGTTATACTTCTGTTGGGAGCCTGGTTTTGTGAAAAGATCCACAAAATCGTTATCCGGATGTGTGAAAGGGCTCAACTGCGTCCTGTACAGATAATTATCGTACTCAGAAACTCCGAAATTGCTTGTATTGGACAAGATGGAAGGATCGAGCCCGACATTGATGGTACCTTCTCTCTGGAACAGCGAAGTCTGCTCTGCGCCCAACACATGCGACACCCGTATAAAGTCAGTTATACCGTATTCGGCAGAGAATGATATTTTTGACTTTCCGACGTTTCCTCTTCTGGTTGTAACCAGGATCACGCCATTTGCACCTCTGACTCCATACACCGCAGTGGCCGAAGCATCCTTGAGAATGGATACGCTTTCAATATCTTCGGGATCAACCTGCGAAAAAGCACGCTCCACGCCATCAACCAGGACCAATGGCTCGCTGCTGTTCAAAGAAGCGCGCCCACGGATAAAGAGTTTTGCCTCATCGCCTCCGGGCCGTCCACTTTCCTGACGGGTAACCAGTCCGGGCACGCGACCCGTCAGCGCGTTGGTCACGCTGGCAACTGGTGTTTCTTTCAGTTCCTTATTACTTACATTTGCAATAGATCCGGTAATGGATGCTTTCTTTTGAGTTCCGAACGCAACCACCACAACCTCGTCCAGACCGATATTTGTTTCCTTCAAAACAATTGCAAAAGAAGTCTTATTCTGAACTTCGATTTCCACTTTCTGATAACCGATCATCGAAACCTGCAGTGCCTGACTTCCATCGGGAGAAAGAACGATGCTGAATTTTCCCTTGGCGTCGGTAATAGTACCATTGGTCGTACTGACCTGAATAACGTTAGCTCCTGTTATTTCGACTCCTGCCTCGTCTTTTACCGTGCCCGTTATTGTTTTTTGGGCCAGCAAATGAATGGAGCAGAAAGTGAAAATACATATCATTAATATATTCTTCATAGATCGTGTCATTTTTTGGTTCTTTTTACCAACCGGGGTTTTGTTCCAGCTTCGGAGAAATCTTTATCTCAGTTAACGGAATCGGATGGAAATACATTTTCGGTTCAAACTTCCGTTGCCCGTCTGCTGTAAAATAGCTGTAACTCAGTGCTCCGTTATCGTCTTCAATATGGAGGCCGGTTACGGGCTGATTCAGTTTATCACCATCCATCCAGCGTCTCAGGTCGAAATAGCGCTGCTCTTCAAATGCGAGCTCAATCCGGCGTTCATTCCTGATTTTGTCATACATCTGTTCTTTTGTGGCCACGTTGTCCAGGTATTTGTCCGATGTCGTGAAACCTGCCCGGCTGCGCACCATTGTCACCGCATCTTTCGCTGTTAAACCATATCCTTTCGGGTCGGCATCCATTCCGTAGGCTTCATTCATCGCCTCCGCATAAAGAAGAAGAACATCGGCCAGGCGGATGATCGGGAAAAGATGAAAAGTTGTTGCAGGATTGGCAAGCGAAAAATTTACGTTCAGGTCCAAAAACTTGCGCATGTAATAACCGGTATTGGTTGAACGGTCAACAAGGGCATTTAAGGCATCGATGGTTGCACCTGTTCCCGTTTTGGTATAGATTTTCCCTTTTTTGCCATATGCTGTCCCATTGTAACCCACGATGATGCCGAGTCTGGGATCACGGTTATTATACTGTGTGGCTGCATTCCCTCTCAGGTAATCGGAACCGTCGGCCATTGAAAAGGCATCAACCAATTCCTGGGTCGGAACAGTTCCTCCACCCGAATTCTTTGAAAAAGACGGCGGATACTGCCTGTTCTCCAAACCATTTGATTTGCCGGCTGTATTGAATACAATGTATTCATCATTCGGGCAGGTAACAAACAATTTTTCATAACCTTTATAGAGACTATACTTATTGGCTCCGTTCGCTTTTTTCAGGTTAATGACAGCTGCGCAGGCTTCGGCTGCCGCTTCCCACCTGAGCTTGACGTCGGCTTCGGAAGCATTGACATAACCCAGCAGCGGATTGGTGTTGCCCGGCTGGTTATATAAGGGACTGGCGGCGTAAATCAATGCCTTTGCTTTTATAGCCAGGGCCGCTCCTTTTGTCATCCTGCCATATCCCCCGTTTCCGCCGATCGGCTCCACATCAAGATAGCTGGCTGCAGAATCGCAAAGAGCCGAAATGTTCCTTACGCATTCATCGAACGAGTTTCTTCCTTTTTCGGCAATTTCAGGATCGCCCAGATTATAATATCGGTCAATTACAGGATAAGCCCCATAGTGCCTGAGCAGGTCAAATTCGTAAAGCGCACGCAATGCAAACATTTCGCCTGCGTACACCAATTTAATTTGAGCAACCTCCTCATCGGTCTTGTTATTTAATACCAGCTTTTGCTCTGCCAGGTTCTTCTGCACAAATAAAGCTTGTCGGATTCCCTGATATGAATTGTCCCAACAGCTTTCCACTGCGTTAGCTGAAGTGATAAAAGCCCTGGAAATCCGGTGGATGGATGATCCGCTTATCGTACACATTCCATCATCGGTTGCTGCATCGAGAAAAGCTCCCGAAACCCGGTTAAAACCTCCTTTCATATAAGAATATGCCTGGTTCACCGGACGGACGTAATTATTTTCGGCTGTGAAAATATCATCAGGTTGTGCCCAGTCGTAGGGTGTTTCATCGAGGTATCCGCAACCAGCCGACAGCAAGATCAGGGATATCGTGAATATTTGAAGTTTATTTCTCATAGTCTTTAAAATTTAATGGAACAACCGACTGAAAAATTCCTGTTGACCGGCATACCAGTGCCATCGGCAGCTGCATCCGGATCGAGCGGACTATCGTATTTGGTCCAGGTATACAAATTGTATCCGTTCACGAAGACGCGTACGCCTTTAATGAGTTTTTTCGCCGATTTCATTGAAATGTCATAAGCGAGTTCGAGGGTGCTGAGCCTTATATAATCGGCATTGCTTATCCAGAAAGAAGAGTTCTGCGTATTGTTAACACCTCCTGAATTGATCGTGGAAATGGCAGGAAGAGTGCCAGAAGGATTCTCCGGACTCCAGTAATCCAGCTGATGACGATACATGTTTCCTTTCGCGTAGAACGGGAAGGCACACCTGCCGTCGATCATTCTGGAAACGTTCGCCACTCCCTGAAACAATGCGCTCAGACTGAATTTTTTATAACTTAATCCCAGGCGCATTCCATATACAATCTCTGGCACGTCGCTGTATCCGATGGGGGCCTGGTCGTTGGAGTCAATGATCCCATCACCATTCAGGTCTTTATACCGGATATCACCCGGATGTACCTCAGAAAAGGTTTGCCGTGGAGCTGCGGCAATTTCCTCATACGATTGGAAAAGCCCTTCAGCAATATAACCTCTTTTCAATCCCCGGGCGTATCCCACCGACTGAAGCCACGGATAAGGCTGGTCGATTTCACCCAGCGCTGTCACTTCATTCTCTGAGTAAGACCAGGTTCCTCCAAGCATGTACCTGACTGCATTCATTTTTCCACTCCACATGGCAGAAAATTCCCAACCCTGTGCATACATTTCCCCGATATTCTCACTGACGCCAATGGGAATACCCAGCATCGAGGAGATTCGTTGGTTGGCTACGTACATATCACTCCGGTTGTCCCGAAAATACTCAGCGGTGAGCGACAAATGATTTTTAAATAGTTTCGTTTCCACTCCCAGATTGGTTTGCTCTGACTTTTCCCAACGAAGGCCCGGATATGCAATAATGTCTTCAATGTAGCCATTCACATTTCCCATTGCATTGCCGAAATTGTAAATTCCCGAAGTGGCGGCCAATCGTCCCATGTAACGGTACTCTTCGACTCCGCGGTGGCTTCCGAGCCGGCCATACGAACCTTTCAGTTTAAGATAGGGGATGAATGTTTTTATTTCTTTCCAAAAAGCCTCGTTCGATAGGGTCCATCCCGCGGCAACCGTCGGAAAAACGCCAAAGCGGTCGCCTTTTGCAAACTTATAACAGCCTTGTATGCCGGTCATCAGGTCGAGACTATAGCGGCCGTCAAAATTGTAATTCAACCATGCCCCTCCACCCTGAAATCGTTCGGGAATGCTGACGTCACTCGTCGTTTCATACTGATTGTAGAAAATAAGGGCGGAAATGCCATGTTTGGAGAACTGACGGTCATATGACAGCCGGAGGTCCAAATTGGCCTTTCTGTTCGAGTTTTTGTTTTCGACCGAATTAGACATTTTGCCATCGGTTCCCGTTTTCTTCAAAACCAGTGGATTCATGGGGTCGGTTAACTGATAATAGGCATAAGCTTTTCCCCGGTCGGCAGAGGCTTGCGTTTCCGAATCCATTGAAAAGATCGCTGAGGCTTTCAATCCTTTTGCAACAACGGAAAGGTCCTGAGTGAGACAGGCCCTGAACGATCCATACATATTCTCGAAAACAGCATATCCATTGCGGTTCAACAGGGCCCATGGATTGGTGTGAATTCCGTCTCCTGCAACGATTTTGCCGTTCACACCAACAACGGTGTTACCACTCTGATCGAGATAGTTGCCCAGATCGGTGTAAAATGGAGGAAATGCATTCGGCGGAGTAACAGCAAGCGCTTCATAGGCCGCATACGAATCACCTCCGGGCCGATTCTGCTTCTCATACCAGCCGTACAGGTCGAGAGACAACATGGTGGTTGGTGTAACATCCACTTCAATGTTTGACCGGATATTATACCTGCTCACGTCATTATTCGTCTTATAGCTAAATTCATCGTCTGTGTTAAACATTCCTTCCTGTGTGAGGAAACCTCCGTTCACAAAATAGCGGGTACGGTTCGAGCCTCCGGAAATGTTCAGATTATACCGTTGCAGCCACGTACTCTTTTTATAGTATTCATCCATCCAGTTCACGTCGGGGTAAATCTCCGAATTTATTCCCTTGCGGTATTGGAGAAGATACCAGTCATCATACATATTGGTCTCATCCATACCGTCGTTTCTCAGCGCTTTGTTGTAATTTTCAGCATAATCCAGTGCAGTCAGGGGTTTCAGTAAATTAACCGGATGCTGATTGATCAGTTGGGCCGTCAGTTCGACAGATGGCTTGCCTGCCTTTCCCTTAATCGTATTGACAAGAATAGCTCCGTTAGCTCCGCGCATCCCATACAGCACCGTTGCTGCCGCATCCTTCAAAACCGTGATGCTGGAAATTTCATGAGGAGACAACGTACCAAAAGCTCTTTCCTGTCCGTCGACGAGTACCAGAACCCCCTCCGAATAGGTGCGGAGTCCTCTTATCCAGTAACTGGCACCTCCGCTCCCCATGCCCCTTTCTGATTGTCTGGAAAAGAATCCGGGAACAAGTCCTGCCAATACGTTTGTTAAATTCGTTACCGGCAGGTTACGAATCTCATCTCCGCTCAGGGAATAAGCTGAACCATTGAAATCCTGTACCGGCAACTGACGGAAAACGAGATCCAAAGATTCTCCTTTTGCATCTGTGTTGGCCTTACTTTTCTGCTGCGCGTGGAGTCCGGATGAAGCCAACATCCAAATCAGCAGAAAACACCAATGCATTCCTCTTGTGTTCATCTTTTGCTTCATGTGATTTTAGTTGTTTTTCGCCACATGGATCGCGCTGTTAGTTGTAGAAAAAATTTGCGCATATGGCTCGTTTCATAAATTTAAGTTTAGCTGTGATGATGATTTTCCTGTAAAGTTATGATGCCACGAATCGTTTTGGTTAGCAGAGCGGTTCGCGTAATTAGGACATATATTCTGAAAAGGGAGAAAATATTTCTCCCGGATCGTTGTAAACAGGAGTGCTTATCTGCGAACATGAGCCCTACCTTGATGCCGGCGCCCCGGCCGAAGTAACGGGTTCTTCCACATCCAGCTCTTTTCCCGTATCGCCCTTTTCGTCCATCCATTTATAAAGCTCCTTTTCCAGTTTATGGATTAAGGGTTCCATTTTCTTATCTGAAGCCAGATTATCCAGTTCCCAGGGATCCCTCGTTATATCGTAAAATTCGACCGCCGGTCGGGTGATATAGCGGTCTACCCAATACCGGGCTGCTTCGTTCGTTTTGGCATCCCGTACCCAGGCGTTCCAGTAACTGTCTTTCACAGGAGCCATCAGATGCTTCTCAAAATAGGAAGCTTCGGGAGTGAGATTGACGATCAGCTTATAGCGGTTGTTCCGGATGCTTCTGATCGGATAAGGTGAACCTTCCGGAACATTGTTATGGACACCGTAGGCCCATTTCCGGTGACTGGAAGTTTTTCCCAGCAGGACAGGCATAAAGCTCTCTCCCTGCATTATATCAGGAATTTTTCCTCCGCCATAAGCAATGATGGTTGGCAGGACATCCTCATACTGGAGCATGGCTTCCGACACGCTTCCTTCCAGGTATCCTTCAGGAGACCGGATCAGGAAGGCGCTTTTTTGCCCGTAATCCCAGCTTGTCCATTTTCCTCCCGGGAACTGCGGCCCCTGCTCGCCGCAAAACATAACCAGAGTAGTGCTTTCCTTGCCGGCATCCGATATGGCGGTCAATACTTCGCCAAACTGGCGGTCGAGGGCATCGATCTCGGCCAGGTACCGGGTGAAAGCTTCGCGGGTTTCTTTATTATCGACAAAATGAGGAGGCAGCCGGAGTTTATCGGCATCAAACTGTGCCGGATCTCCAACTGTCCATGGCGCATGCGGAAGTGTGCTGCACACGAAAAGACAAAAAGGCTGCTCCGGGTTCCGCTTCATAAATTCAACAATGCCTCCGGTGGAATAGTCAGCGGTCCTGGCAACGCAGTTGGGTTCGAACCCATTGATGATCTCAAACGGATAGACCGATTTCGGCCTGAAATGGGTTTTCCCGGTCAGTCCGACCCGGTAACCCATATCCCTGAAATAGTGGACCACGCTCTTTACGTCCGGTTTTGTTGTGCCATGGTTTTTATAGACGCCGTGCGTCACCGGGTACAGCCCGGTATAAATGGACGCCCTGGTGGGACAACACATGGTTGTGGAGGAAAACATCCGGTTGAACCGTACGCCTTCTCCGGCAAAACGGTCTATATTCGGTGTGCTCGCATTTTGTCCGCCGTAACACCCCAGTTCGTTCCGGGCCAGGTCGTCGGCAATAAAGATCAGGATATTTTTTGGTGTGGCATCCTTTTGTGCGGGTAAACCGGAAGCACCGGCCATGGCTCCAAGGCACACCGCTGATGTGAAGATTAGTTTATTTGGTTTCATAAGTTTATCGTTTCAACTTAACTATATATAATAAGCATAAGTTTTTGCGTTCACCTGGTAAAAATGTTCCACTCTTTTGGCGGCACAAATCCCTTCCTTCCAACGTCGTAAGGAAGCACTTCTTTTGCCGGTTTAATCGAGTCAAACCGCACAACCTGCTGATATAATTTCTTCATGATATCCGGATGCGCTTCTGAAAGATCGGTTGTTTCGGCGGGGTCATTTTGCAGGTTGAACAACACATCCTTATCAAGTTTCATTTTAGGATTGAATCCGGCCCTGATCAGCTTCCAGTTTTGCTCAATCAGCGCTCCGCATCCCAGATAGAACGTACGTGCGAACTCGTTTTGGTTTTTATTCAGCACTCGAAAGATACTATGCCCGTCGAATGCTGCGGGGAGTTGTTGCATGGGGTTCACGATTTCACAAATGGTTGGAAACACATCGACAAATCCTGTTAACTGATCGACAGTACGGTTTCCCGGGAAGCCTGCAGGCCAGCGGATGACAGCCGGCGCCCGTACTCCGCCGTCAAATTCAAGAAATTTATGACCTCTCAATTCACCGGCCGACGCACCACCCGAGCCGACATCGCCTCCGTTGTCACTCATAAAAAGGACAAGCGTATTCTCTTCAATTTTCAGATTTCTAAGCTCCCGGAGTATATCGCCAATGCCTCGGTCCATACAGGTCACCATGGCCGCATAGGTCTGTGCGCGGGTATTTCCCTGGCCTTTGGTGCCTTTCCCTTTTTTGTTGGAGTAAACCGGTCTGGTCTCGTCATAGCCATATTGTTTCAGATCTTCAGTTTTGGCCTGAAGCGGCGTATGGGGAGCATTGAAAGCCACGTACAGGAAAAAAGGTCCTTCGTCAGCGTAATTTCTGATGCACCTCACCGATTCTTTTGCAATGAGATCGGTTGTATATCCTTTATCATAGCATGAGGCATAATCGTTATGCCAGTCCAGTTCCCCGTCCCGCTCGTGCGTGAAATAATCCAGCGCACCATTCAGATGCCCGTAGAAATGAGTGAATCCCTGGTTAAGCGGATAATATTCGGGACGCGAATGTCCCAGGTGCCATTTCCCGATAACAGCTCTGTTTTTGTATCCCTGTTTTTCGAGGAATTCCGGTATGATCAGGGCAGATGGTTCAAGGCCGTAATCACGCCAGGGGGGTATGACCGTTTCCCGGATACCAAACCGGTTCGGGTACATTCCGGTTAACAGCCCCGCACGCGTGGGCGAACAGACCGGTGCCACATAGAACCGGTTTAACTGAACGCCTTCCCTGGAAAGCTGATCAATATTCGGCGTCTTTATTTTACTCCCGTGATAACCGACATCGCCCCAACCCAGGTCGTCGGCGACAATCACGATAATATTTGGTTTGGATTCTTTCGCCGGGCCGTTTACTGCAGGAAGAGCCACATTTGCTGATCCCAGTGTTATAAGCAATCCGGCAGGAATAAAAAAGCGGTTTTGCATAAGGCTGTTTTTAGTTGTTTTTATGCGTGCCAATACGATAACTGCCTGCAGCAGTATGAAAGTTACCAAACAAATCGCGGGCTCTGACTTCGAGCTTATGTTCTCCGGGGGCCAGATGTGATGGGAGGCTGGCTTTCCACAGGTGAAAGCAAGGCCTTGCATCGGCCGGCCGTATACCCGGAATAAGCGTGTCGGTAAAATCCCATTCGTGTAACAAGTGCAGATAAGAAGGATCAGATTCAACGGTATAGTTCATTGGGAGCCATTCGCCCTCATCAACCCTGAACATGACTTCATCTTGCTCGCTGCCCATGAAAAAATTAACAAATACAGACGATGTTGATTTTTTTGCTTTAGCTATAATCCGGGGATGATAAACAGCCATCTGATAATTGTCAGGGTATCCTGCCGCTTTATATCTGATCTGATAGCGGTTGGCATCTACATCCAGAAACGCATATCCCTGCGGCGTGCCGTCGGCCATAACAGAAAATGGTATCCCTTTTGCGTCCAGTCGTCCCCTGTACCAGGAGCCGCAACTGGTCCCCAGATTCAGATGATGATGAGGCTTTTCCTGCTTCCATCCTTCATCTGCCGACATAAGCTTATTTATCTGAACATGGGAATGTGCCGAAACCGACAAGGTATTCGGGAACTCTTTCAACAGACTGAAGAGTTTTTCCCGGTCTTCATTCCTGAAAATATCCTTTGGCACGTATCCTTCCCATATCGGGATATGAAAAGCCATTACAATCAGATAGTCGCGGGGAACGAGAGCCAGATCGTTTTTCAGGAAAGCCATCTGTTTAGCAGTGAAGCCACCCCAATAGTTCTTATTGGTACGGGGGTCTGGCCACAAAATGTCCTTCAGGATAATAAAATGTGCTTTCCCTTTATTAAATGAATAAGTGGAAGGCCCAAACACGTTTTCAAAGGATTCATCTGCAAGCTCATCTGATTTGGCATCATGATTCAAATCGTGGTTACCGATAACATTATACCAAGTGACACCCGTTTTTTTAACGGTCTTTGCATAAGGTATAAATAAGTCGGGGTTATTTCCCACCTCGTCACCGATGCTAATCCCCAGTGACACTCCCTCCACATTGGCCAGTTCCGAGATGATTCGCTGATCGAAATAAGTAATCTCCTCTTTCGAGTACACCTGAGGATCACCAAGCAACAGAACCCGAAACTTGTCTTGTTCACCCACCCGGCACAGAGCGAAATCGACCGACGCCGGCAGGTTACCTGTTGGTTCAACGCCTGCGAAATCCATTTCCGGCGACCCTGACGGTTTATGAATATAATAAAACCGCGGAAGGTTGTTTTCGTCGGCCGGTGTATCGTAACCGGAGGGTTTGATAACGAAAATAATATTGTCATCACTCACCGGCAACTGATATTTTCCCTGGCTGTCGGTTACCACGACCAGCTCTCCGTTCGAAACCGGTATGCCTTCAAGACCTCTTTCCGCTTTCTCACGGACCTGATTTCTATTCAGGTCCTCGTACACATAACCAGAGGCAATTTTCTGCGCGGAACTGTTCAAAAAGAGAACAGACAGAAGCAATCCCATTAAGATCTTCATCTTGTAGTACTTTTTGTATCGATTTCAAAGTTAGCCCGGACGAAACTATCTTTTTAGCAATCTTCTTCTATTTGCCCAGACGATTGTTCCTTTTTTTAAAAACATCTGGATTTTCAGCGTGTCTGAACGAAAGTACTAAAAAGCTGAACAATAATCCTGTTCTGCAACATCGCCCGGACGGGCTTTATGATTAAAAGTATTATTTTTGTTTCATGAACCTTACTATTACCATCCTGATCTTTTTTAGTCTGCTAATCAAAGCTTGCCCATTAAAAGCGCAGGTGCGGGAATTTAATCACTTTACTACCAGCAACGGACTTTCACACAACACGATTTGCGACATTGATCAGGACGCCAGGGGGTTTCTTTGGATAGCGACCAGCGAAGGTCTGAACCGGTTTGACAGTTATGGATTCAAACATTACTATACCGACACGACCGCTTATTCCATACCTTCGAACGACGTCAGAGCCCTGCTTATTTCTAACGATGACCGCTTGTTTGTGGGCACTATGAAAGGTCTCTGCCTGTTCAATCCGGAGCATGATAACTTTACGCAAATCTGCTATAAAGGGCAGAGTTTGGGAATTATTAACGATATTTTTGAGACCAGCAAGGGACTGATCATGGTTAACTCCTCGACCGGGACTTACGTATTGGGACAGGTACCTGAATCGCTGGCTGTTTTACCTCTTGAAACGAACATGTTACAGATACAGGAAGATTCTCAGGGAAACCTGTGGAGTTTTAAGCGCCAGCGCCTGTTTTGCTTTGATGATAAGGGGAAGCTGCTAAGCACCTTTTATGTACGGTCATCCGGATTTCCTGCCTCCATTCCTTCTCCTATATCTCATATGGCAATCGACTCGAAGGGTCAGCTTTGGATTGGCACCTTTAAAAACGGGCCGGTGCTTTTTGAGCCGGCAAAAAAAACATTCGAGCCCCTTTTCCTGGCAAAACCAGTTGGCAATTCCCATCCGATGTATTTCGTCAGGGATATCGAAGAAGACAAAGACGGCAAATACTGGATAGCAACCGAAAACGGACTGTTCATTTATGACATCGCCACCGGCACCTTTGAACATCATCTGCAATCGTTCGACCAGACGCTGGCCTCGATAAATGACAATGCCATTTACAAGATTTTCAGGAGCCGGGAAGATATTATGTGGATGGGGACCTATTTTGGGGGATTAAATTTTTCCGGTCCGCCCGAAACCGGCTTTAAAACAATGAAGCCCGGAACAAAACCAAACGAGTTGAAAGGAAAGGCCCTCAGCCAGATCATCAATGGTCCGGACGGGAAGTTATGGATTGCTACCGAAGACGCGGGAGTCGCGATCGTGGATATGAAAAAGAAAACCGTCTTCCACACGTTAAATGAACAATCAAAAAGATTCGACCTGATCATCAACAATGTGCATGCGCTTGCAACCGATCGCGAAGGGAATTTATGGACCGGGAATTTCTTTGGCGGTATTAATAAAATTGATGGCGGTACTTTCCAGACCATCAGCAATTATTCACATACCATCAGAGAGCCCGAGTCACTGATCAATAATTTTGTATTTTCCCTGTACAATGAGTCTCCCGATCTGTTATGGGCAGGCACAATGGATGGAGTCGATCAGTTTAATAAAAAAACCGGGCTCTTTTCACGGTTTAAGCCGGAAATCTTCCGAGGCAAATTTATTTATGATATTTTCAGAGACAGCACCGGTCTTTTTTGGTTTGGAGCGTACAACGACGCAGGACTTTACAGCTATGACAGAGAAACAGATAAAATCGTTCACTATCGGACCGACAGCACCAAAAACAATTGGAGCG
Organism: Mangrovibacterium sp.; assembly: GCA_050173895.1. GTDB lineage: Bacteria > Bacteroidota > Bacteroidia > Bacteroidales > Prolixibacteraceae > JBCFBK01. The sequence goes on from JBFXKJ010000014.1 coordinate 13,751, forward strand.
ACTCTTTTATCTGTCATCATGTCGATACCAAAGGAGAGCTTTGGTTTGGAACAAGAGGCGGTGGGCTGGTTTTGCTGGATCGTGCGACAGGGAAATTCAAGTCCTATGACATGGACAGCGGCCTTCCCAATAATGTCATTTATGGTATTCTGGAGGATGACCATCGTAATTTATGGTTGAGTTCCAATAAGGGAATTTCAAAGTTCAATCCTGAAACAGGGAAAATACAGAATTTCACAGTCGATCATGGACTGGTGGGGACCCAATTCAATTATAAATCCTATTATAAAGGCCTCGATGGCACGATGTACTTCGGGGCAGTAAATGGTTTGACTTATTTTCATCCGGATCAGGTAAAACCGTATGCCTCAGAGCCGGAAGTCCATTTTACAAATTTCAGGTTGTTCAATAAACCGGTGAAGCCGGGTAAAGAATCGGTCTTGCAAAAAAATATCGATCTGACGGAACAGATTACACTGAAGTACAATCAAAATGTCATCAGTTTTGACTTTATCGCGCTGGATTATCTCTCCGGAGGAAAGAATAATTTTTACTATTACATGGAAGGATTTGAAACTTCCTGGCAACAAGCCGGTCACCAGCAGAGCGCGACCTACACAAACCTGTCGGCCGGGGATTATGTATTTCACGTAAAAGCTACGAATCTGTACGATCATCCCAATCCGAACGAACGGATCGTCCGCATCCGGGTGTTGCCTCCGCTGTGGAAAACCTCCTGGGCTTACCTGATCTATATCCTCCTGATCTCGGGTGCTGTTTTGCTTCTCTACCGCTTTAATGAGATCCGCCATAAAGAAAAAATGGTCCTGAAAATCGAAAAAATAGAGAAAGAGAAGCTTCAGGAACTTCACCAGCATAAAATGAATTTCTTCACCTACATTTCGCACGAATTCAAGACGCCGCTCACGATCATTCTGGCTTCCCTGGATTCATTTTTCTCCGGCGATCATCTTCCGGCGACATTTACCGGGCAGATCATCACTATTAAGCGGAATGTGCTGAGATTGCAGTTCCTGATCAATCAGCTGATGGATTTTCGCAAGATCGAGACCGACCATGCCACGATCAATCTGCAACAGGGGGACCTTGTTCACTTCCTGAGGGAATTATTCAATGCCTTTTCAACCCTTTTTAAACGAAAAGAACTGGAATACGTTTTTATTGCCAGCCATGAAAGTCTGACGATCCCGTTTGATCCCGACAAAGTCGAAAAGATCGTTTCCAATTTGCTCAGTAATGCCTTTAAATATACGCCCGAACACGGCGTCATCACGCTAAAGGCCGAAAGCGTCAGGGAAAACGATGAATCATGGCTCACTATAACCATTTCGGACACCGGACCGGGAATGACGGAGGAACAACTGACCAAAGTTTTCAATCTGTTTTATAAGATCGATCAGGATCAGAACGACTATCAGGGGAGCGGAGTGGGGCTTACACTCACGCAAAGCCTGGTCCGCTTTCTGAATGGGAAGATCACCGTGACTAGCCAACCCGGCGAGGGGACCTCGTTCACAGTTCGTTTGCCCTATGAAGAATCGGCGCTTCCTGTCACTCCGGTGCCCATTCCCCTAAGCAACACGGTTGTGAACGATCTTTTGGAGCAATCAGCATTGAGAGGGGAAGATCGCATGGCCGGGAACGAAAAGTCGACCTTCGAGATCCTTTTTGTGGAGGATAACAAGGACCTGCTGAAGTTCCTGAGCGACCATTTCAAACGGAAATACCGGGTCACCCAGGCTGCCAATGGTCTTGAAGCACTCCGATCCATCGAAAAAAATATCCCCGACCTGATCGTAACGGATCTGATGATGCCTCAGATGGACGGAATTTCGCTGTGCAAACAGCTTAAATCAGGCTTTGACTATTGCCATATCCCGGTAATCATGCTTACGGCTAAAACGGACATGGAAACCCGGCTCGACAGTTTGGAAGTCGGGGCCGACATCTATATGCCTAAACCCTTCCTGCTCTCAGAACTCGAACTGCACATCCGGAATATTCTGGCCTCAAAAGCCAATCTGAAAAAACACTTTATCCGGTTTGGAAACCTCGATGTGGAACAGCCCATCCGGAATAAAGACCAGCAGTTTATCGGGAAAGCCACCGCAATCATCCTTCGCCATCTTGATAATGCCGACTTTGGTGTGACGATGCTTACCAATGAGCTGGGAGTCGGCAGAACCCTGCTTCACACAAAATTGAAACAGATCCTGGACCTCAGTGCGACCGAATTCATCAATGCCATCCGGATCAGGGAGGCGCAGAAAATCCTTCTTGAAAAGCCGGAACTGACCATGTCGGAAGTAGCCTGGGAGGTGGGCTTTAACGACCCCAATTATTTCAGCAGAACCTTTAAAAAAATAATCAATGTATCACCTACTGATTTCAGGGCCGGATCATGCAGGGAACAGACACAAGACAGCAGATAAGAGACAGAAAGATTTTGGGGTTGTGATCCGGTCTGAAAACAATAATGCTGATATCGGGAACAATCGTTATGCCGGGCATAAGCGGTTTTTCCCACCTTTGAGCAGGAAAAAATACGGGTCAGCGCCCGGACGCACTGCGTGTTTTCGCCTTGATCCGGTCTGAAAGGCTCATTTAACTTAATAAAACGATCGATTCATGAAACGGATATTACTGCTTTGTTCTTTACTGTTGCTGGCCTTAACGAAAGTCCTTTTTGGAAAGGAGAAACCAAACATTCTGTTTGTGTTTATCGACGACATGGGCTATGGCGATCTGAACTGTTATGGGAATAAGGTCCACAAAACGCCGGCCATTGACCGTCTGGCAAGCGAAGGAGTACGATTTACCCGGTATTATTCCGGAGCACCGATTTGCTCGCCTTCGCGGGTAGCTGTCACAACAGGACAGTATCCTAACCGCTGGGGCATCACTTCCTTTATCAATGACCGGAAGTCGAACCAGGAACGAGGCATGAAAGATTTTCTGGACCTGAAGGCTCCGTCGGTTGCCCGGAATTTGCAGGAAGCCGGGTATTATACGGCTCATGTCGGAAAATGGCACATGGGTGGCGGACGCGACATTGCCGATGTCCCCTATATTAAAGAATATGGATTTGACGAATCGGTTACGCAGTTTGAAGGGCTCGGAGAAAGGTATCTGGCAACTTATGAAACTTTAGACTTACCTGACAGCACGAGAAATCTGGAAAAAATGTCGGCCGCTTTGGGAAAGGGTGAAATTCACTGGATCAAGCGGGAGGACTTCACTGAAGTATTCGTGAACAGGACCATAGCGGCAATTGAGCGGGCTGCTGAAGCAGGCAAACCCTTTTACATCAACCTGTGGCCGGACGATGTGCATACGCCGCTCGAACCACCACGGGAGTTGCGGGGAAACGGGAAAACACAGGATCTGTACAGCGGTGTGATCAAAGAAATGGATGATCAGTTTGGCCGTTTATTCAACTATATCAGGAACAACGCCCGGCTGCGGGAAAACACGCTGATCATCCTGGCCAGCGATAACGGGCCTGCAAAAAACGTGGGTTCGTCGGGCGGATTAAGAGGAAACAAAGGCAACCTTTACGAAGGTGGCATCCGCGAACCGCTTATCGTGTGGGGACCGGGACTGATCCCTTCCGCCAAACAGGGAACGGTGAACACCAAAACGGTGCTGGCGGGGATTGACCTGGCACCCTCAATTATTCAGCTTGCCGGAGCTGAAAAAACAAAGGGTGTGAAGTATGACGGGATCGATGCCGGCAAGGCCTTGACAGGTCTGGAACAACCTCTCCGGGAGGAGGCGATCATGTGGCAACGGCCTCCCGGAACATCCCAAAACTTTCCTGACCTGGCTATCCGCGAAGGTGATTTCAAATTGCTGATCAATATCGACGGCTCGGGCGCGGAGCTTTATAACATTGCTACCGACGAGCAGGAAACAAAAAACCTGGTAAGCCAATATCCGAAGCGGGCGAACAAGTTGAAGAAAAAAGTGCTGGCCTGGTACGCCACTATGCCGCCGCTGGTAAAATAACAAAGGCTTTGATTTCCGTTAAATTTTTCGGACGGCCACAATCAGTCCTGCCAGTTCCCTGGCGGCATGGTACACCAGGCTTTCCGCATTTTTAACAGCCATTTTAAGGTCACAGGGTTGATTGATGATTGAAAAAACTCCGTCAAATAAAGACTGGTCGGAATACTCAATGCTGCCGGCAATCCCGATCACCTTTTTCCCCTGTTTCCTTGCCCGGCACGCTACCGCATATGGCGCCTTATTCCAAAAGGTCTGGCTGTCGATTTTCCCTTCACCGGTGATGACCAGATCGGCCCAACCGACGTGTTGATCGAAGGCAATCAGATCTAAAATGAAATTGCCTCCGAAAACGATTTCCGCATTTAACCAGCCGGTCATTCCTGCGGCAATACCTCCGGCTGCCCCGCCTCCTTTTATATCGGTAACAGGCTTTCCGGTACGGGTTTCCGTGAAATCAGCGAAATTTCTCAATCCATTCTCCAGAAGGCTCACCATCTGAGGAGTGGCGCCTTTTTGCGGTGCGAAAACCGCAGCTGCTCCCTCCTCTCCCAGCAGCGGATTCTCCACATCACAAATTACCTTGATCTCAATCCCGTCCGGCAGGTTCAGTTCACCTTTCGCTACTGCTATTTTGCTTAAATTCTCCCCGTTCCCGTGAAGCTGATTTCCCGACGAGTCAAAGAACTGCAGGCCCAACGCTTCGAGCATGCCGGTCCCGCCATCAACGGTAGCACTGCCTCCAACTCCGACATAAATCGTTGTTGCGCCTAAACGAACGGCTTCCATAATCAGTTGTCCCGTCCCATAGCTTGATGTTTTTAACGGATTTAGCTCGTCCGGCTGTAACAGCTTCATTCCCGACGCATCGGCCATCTCAATTACAGCAATATTGCCGGCATACCCCAACCGGGCTTTAACCGGGCGTCCAAGCGGATCAAGCACGTTGACCTCATAACTTCTTATTCCGAGCGCGTTCGTCAGTACTTGTCCGGTATCATCTCCCCCGTCGGCTACCGGCACTTTTCTGATATTGAAAAAACCGGGATCGGTGTCCAGGAAAGCCTGGCCGATCAGGTCAGCAGCATGAAAGGCAGACAAGCTGCCTTTCATGCTGTTTGGTGCAATCAAAATGTTCATTTTCCTTAGTCATTTTTCATTAGTCTTGCTCTCCCTTATCCGAAATACCGGGACCACATAACTATATACTTCATAGCGCAGTTCGCTCCAGGCGCTCTCCTTTGGAAAAGGGAAGCCCGGAAAGAGTTCCTGCTCGTTGGGAACAAATTTAATCTTTACTTTTATTTTATCCTTGCCTTTCGTTAAATCGGCAGGGATCAGGAATTCATCGTCATCTAACTCAGACCCCTGATCTCTTCAATGGTCTTCCCCTTATTTTCGACAGATAATCGGGAATGCTTTTCCTGCAAAGGGCTTAGAATGTGAGCAACTAATTTTTTATCGTCCTCTGTCAGCCCGGCCAGCAGAATTTCCCGTGCTATGGCCGCTTTTTGATAACTTTGAAAGAGAGCGGTCCTCCCCTGGTCTGATAACGTCAATAATCTGGAACGTTTGTCGGAAATATCCGTCCTTTGAAGAATAAAACCCTTTTTAATCAGCCGGTTGATGATATCTGTACCTGTTGAGATTTCCAACATGGCATAGTTGATGACATCACTTTTCCGGCTCTCACCCAAATTATTCAGTGCCGAACAGATCATCAGACTTTCGATCGACGGCATGGGATTCTCTTTCAGCGCAATTCGCATATAAACCCCAAAAGCAAGTGTGGTGCGACTCACCGTCATCATAAACTGACCGTCAATATCAGCAGGAACGGGCCCCCTTGCTTTGAACGCCCTGAAAGCAGCAATTTCCGGCTTTTTTTGATAATAACGACAAAAATCTTCAAATTCACTGTCCTGATGCGCTTTTACAAATTCAACCCATTGCTGCAGTCTATCGAATCATGCCAGAGACGTAAAAGCGTTAATCGACCACTTAGGGGCAAAGGAAGCGGTGGTGATCGGCCACGACTGGGGCGCCAACCTGACATGGATGATGGCCATGCCCTATCCCGAAACAGTAAAGGCAGTTGTGGCACTAAGTATTCCTTTCTATCCCGAACCGCGGGACCCGGTTGAACTCAGGGAAAAATGGCCAAATACATTTACCAATTTTGCAAAGAAAGGAGCAACCGTAGCTGAATTTAATGCAGATCCGGAACGTTTCTTCCGGCTGTTCTTTTACGGCCTGTCGGGAGATGCGCCGAAAGAGCTGGTCGATTCATTGTTCCTGAACAAACCGGATAACGAGCGGATACTCGATAATTTTAAAGAACCTGACCGCCTGCCCGACTGGCTAACGCAAAGGGACCTGGATTACTATGTCGAGGCCTGCAAAAACACGGGTATCACCCCTGTACTTAACTTCTATCGCAACGATCAGGATTATTCCATTCAAAAGGAAGTATATAAAAAAGGTATTTCACAACCCGTGCTCTTTATTGGCGGGGAGCAAGAAGCCGCTGTGCGTTTTGGCAGTGTGGAACCCATGAAAACCGCCTTACCCAATCTAAAGGCAATCGTCATTTTGCCGGATTGCGGGCACTGGCTTCAGCAGGAAAAGCCACGGGAAGTGAATGCCGCCATTGTTGACTTTTTAAATGAACTAACAAGACAGAAATCTGAATAAAAGTAACGTAAAAACAAAAATCATGAATACAGAGCATATGAAACGAGCCATGGAAGCCGCGGCATCCGCCCGAGCTGATGTTTATTGGCGAGTTCCATACGTCGATGTTCTTTAGAAAAGTGACGAAGTTTAGTACGCAAATTATGCACGGTTAATTTGAAACGATAAACATATGAAACGAACCATGAACGCCGCAGTTTACGCCCAAGGTAATGTTTATTGGCGAATCGGAGCGTAGCGGAGATCCACGAAGTGAATTCCATACGTCGACGTCCTTGAAAAAAGTGGCGGAACCGGGAACGTTACCACGACCGGACTGTTAATAGCCGGGATCTCGGATTGGCCAGGCAGGTTCCCAAATGGATCATGTGGACCGGGCTTTTTCTGGCGGCTATTTCGGTTTTCTCCATGCTAAACATGATCATCCCCAAGGCGTCCGTTTTACTTCCTGTCGGGAGGTTTTTAGGGATGATCTGGTTGATTACCGCAGGATTTTCATTAAAACAGCCATGAACAAAAACGGATTAAATATTGAAGTGCATCGGTTTGCTTGTGAACTTTCTTTCGTCTTGCTGGTATCCGGCGTTCTTATCCTGGGTATTGGAACCCTGACCCCTGAGCAGATATAAGAACTCCGGCAGAACATCACCTCCTGCTCAGGAAGTATCAATACGCGATTCAACACCGGCATAATAAGGACCTTACCCCGAAATACTTGCCTTCCATGATTTGCCTGTTTTTGAGCAACTGCCATAAAACAGCGTAGCAACCCCAAACAACAACTTACAATTTCATTTCTACGATTTTTGAAGTTTTTGCTCCACTCCCGACACAAGCACTTTTTTCACATCCAGCTTCCCGCTTGCCATATTCAGAAATGGCTTTCCGTTCTTCAGTCCCACGTTTCCATATCCGGTGGCAGTGGAGATAAAGCTTTTAAAATCGCCGATCTTTGAATCGATATAGAGAGTCTGGTCCACGGCATCATACCAAACGCCGGTCAGCCCCTGCAGCAGGCCATAGCTGGACATAGCGCGGGCATACCAGTGACCGCATTCATATTCGTTGAAAGGATTTCGGAGTACGCCGTCGTAGCGTTTACGGCACTCCCGCACAATATCCAGCCCTTTCTCCACTTCGCCTTTCAGCATCAGATGGCTGGCCACCTGGTATTCAATGCCGGTCCAGACTTCATTGCTGTACACAAAGGGAAGCGATAAAGCGCCGCCTTTGGGCCAGGTGCAGAGCAACAGGCCGCCTTCATTGCCGCAGGCATAGCTTGGACGCTGCGGATTGACATGGTCGGCCAGGGTAGTTTTCAGGTTGTGTTTGTAAACGGACACCAGATGGCTTTCCGTCTTGGCCGATTCAACAATTTCACCCAGTCCGCACACCGAAGCCATCCACATGCCCAGAACGCCATCAGACAGGCATCCGGTACCGTACTGATACTTCGGGCCTTCTCTCTTCAGGATTTCCAACGCTTCGTCAGAATACCTCGTGTGGAACGACTGGGCTTCGACAGGGTCAGGCGCCTTCAGACCAGTCCATTTGATCTTTTGGATGAAGTATTCGCCATCGTAAAGTTCGGCTTCCATGTACTTCTTCCCTTTTAAAAGCAGTTGCTCGTAATTTTCCGAAGGTTCTCCTACGGCCTTGCTCAGCCCGATCATGGCGGTTAATGCGCCGAGATAGAAACTGGTGCACATGCCGTCGGGCCCCCAGAATTCGATGTCGTAGGTATTGTGATGGGGCTCTTCCAGGTATCCCTGATATTTTGGGTCCCACGCTTCAATACAGTAATCCATGCTTTGTTTCACCTTCGGATAAAGATCTTTCATCCAGCCCGTGTCGCCGCTGATCCTCCACTCCCGGTAAATTTTCATGATCCCGCCCAACTGGCCGTCGGCAGCAGAATGGAAGTTGTGGACCGCCTTCGTGATCGGAAGATTGGCCCGGAATACCTGGTGCCCTTCCTTATTCTGATTAATCTTAAATTCAGTCTCTCTTAAGCTTCGTTCCAAAGCCGGGAACAAGTGAGGAATGGCCTGGGCATAGTTCCAAACATGCGTACAACTGCCGTGACAGCAGCCCGAATTATCGCCGCAGCCTTCCCAGGCCCAGAGTTTTCCGTCGTGTTGTCTTAACACGGTGGGCGACTTCAGGATCGTCAGGTTGGCAGCAACAGCCTCGAGGACTTCCGGCGGAAGTGTGGAATCGAAAAAGGCATCGCGGAACAATTCGCTTTTCCGTTTCAGTTCCGTCATATGACCGAGCCAATACTGAACAAGCTCGTTCAGACTTTTAAAGCGCGACGCATACCAGGGTTTGTAATAAGGATCGCTCTCAGCGCCGGCACCAGATGAGTCGGCCTCCTCCGGCAGCTTTTTCCATTCACCATAGCCATCGCCTTCAAAGTCGGCGATCAGCAGCGCCTGAGGAGACAGCTTGCCCAAATCTTCATTCGGATTATCGGTCAGCACAAACTGATCAGCCAGGACATGTCCCCAGGGGTCTGTACTCTGATCGGTGATCTGAATGACCGCCTTCTTTCCCGGATGACTTTTCAGGTCCCATATTTTTTCTGTCAGTCTTTCCGACTGGTGCCCGGTTGCCGTTTCAACAACTTTCCCGTCAATGAGAAGCTTGACTGCCGTTCTTTCAGAGTCGCTCCCCCCGCCGATCAGAAACTTCAGGTATCGTCTGTTGATCGGAATTACCGGTGACTCGAGCATACCGGTCTGTCCGTCGCCTCCCGGATCGAAAGTGTTGACCAGTTGCTTTCCTGAAAAACCGGACACCTCCTGCTGTCCGCCGGCTCTCCCCGCTGAGGGTTTTGAGCGAAAGGCAGAACCGGTAGTCACCGAACCGGATGAAAGCCGGTTTTCGGGCAGATACCACACAAAACTGACGGTCACGGCTTTCTCCTCTCCCGGCGCGACCAACAGGGGAACATACACGGAGGCTCCGGGTGAAACACCGTCAACCGGCGCATTGCTGATCAACTCCCCATTTTTGATGTGCTTCCAGAGAATAGTCTGCGGATCAAACCAGGCGCCGCGAAACCAGCAATGATCCACTACAGCATCATTCCTGTCAACAAAGATGGAAAACCCACCATTGCGTTCAACGCTGCCGGAGGGCATCAGTCGAAAGCCGTTTTTCTCTTCGACGATGCGCCCTTCCCCGTCGATGAAATTCCGGGCATTATAGGAAAAAACCGCTTCGATTGCCTTCGAAGAGGTATTTTTAAAATGATATTCCATCGCACCCACGGGCAGGCTTGAGTTATCCTCGTCACCGGGAATAAAAGGGCTCCATCCTACTACTTTCACATGAAAGGGAATATCCTGATCTTCCAGTTCAAGGGTGGCAAAGGGGAAGCGGGGCAAAAAACGTCCTTTTTCAAAGCGGGGCAGCCCGTAACTCCGGTTGCCGCTTCCGTTGCCGCTTCCGCCGGGGCCAAAGAGCTTCCAGAACGGCACCGGTGCTTCCAGCACCTTGGCTCCGTTTTCAACTCCTTTTACGCTGATTGCCGCAAAGGCATAAGGCTCATTAAAAACATCCGGATGATTGCGGACCGACAGGTGCGAAATGGCCCCTGTACCTTCCATGCAAAACATGCCGGCGCCGATGCCCCCTATCGGAAAAGCTACTTTATTCAAAAATTCATCGCTGTAGGCTCCGTTAAAGGGCCGCCGTTCCGGAAGGCCATCTTTCTTCCGGAGCCGGTCCATAACAGCTCTCGCTCCGTCGGTTGCTGCGTTGCTGCCTGCAAGGCCGAACGGCACACTCATCAATGCACCAAATGCGGCGCTGTTCTTTAAAAACTCACGCCTTCCCGGTGTATTACGTTCTTTCTTCATGATCCACGTACTGTCTTTATCGTTATCTTTACATGAGGTTGAAACCTCACATTCACGTTTTTTTATACCTGTTGCTTCCGGCAGATCACCGCTCCGTAATAAGCAATGACCAGAAACGCAATTGTTGGCACCCAGTAGGCCAGTTTGATACTTCCGGCCTGGTCGGAAACAATCCCCTGTATCTGCGTTAACACGGCAGCTCCGGCGATGGCCATCACCATTCCGGCACCGCCGATCTTCGTGTCTTCACCCAATCCCCTGATCCCGATGCCGTAAATCGTGGGGAACATCAGCGACATACAACCGCTGATCCCAATCAATCCATACACGCCGATAAATCCGTGTCCGTAGATCGTAGCAAGGCAACACAGGACCGCCAGAAGGGAAAGAAAGGTCAGCAGTTTCCGGGGTTTGATGAATTTCATCAGTCCGGTGCAGGCAAAACGGGCAATCACAAACAGGATCAGCGACATGATGTAATAGGTGGCGCCGGCCTGTTCGGCTGTGCGGGGTAGTAGAGCATCCAGTCCGATCCGTTCACATAAATTGTAAAATCCGGCAGCCAGGGGTTCCACACCCCTAAGCGCAGCGATAACGGCCTCCGATGACGCATTTTCGCCAAGGTTTTCAACAACCGCATCAAGCTGCAACTGCTGCAAGACATACCGGATAATAAACGACCAGACAGCGATCTGCGCACCTACATAAAAAAACTGGGCCACGACACTCCAAACGTAGTTTTTATTCTTCACCAGCCGGCTGAAGGCGCCGCGCAGGTCCAGGCTTTTATCATCTTCTTTCAATGCCGGCATGCGCGTCAGCCAGATGGCTACCAGCAGACCGACCATGATCAGGCCCAGGACGATATAAGTCATGGTCACCGCATTCAATTCTATACCCTGGATCCGGGTCAGTTCCGCGGGAGGAAGGGCAGCACGCTCAGCCGCACTCAGCGTGCTGAGTTGTGACAGGATGAAAACCTGGCTGACAACCACGCCGGTTATGGCGCCAAAAGGATTAAAGGATTGGGCAAAGTTCAGCCGCTGTGTTGCGGTCGCCTCCGGTCCGATCGCGCATACGTACGAATTGGTGGATGTTTCCAGTATAGACAAACCTGCAAAAAGGATGATGATCGCCAGCAGGAACATCAGGAATCCGACCCCGGCATTCCACCCGGCAATCATCATGGCCGGGTAAAACAGAAATGTTCCGCAAGCATACATGCCAAGGCCCAGCAAAACACCCGACTTGTAGGTGAACCGTTTAATAAAGAGCGCTGCCGGCAGGGCAAAACATCCATAACCCAAGAGGTAACAGGCCACCTGTATCCAGGCCGTTTTGGAATCGGAAAGGCTCATAATCCGTTTGAACGCGGCCAGCATCGTATCGGTCAGGTTGTTGGGAACAGCCCACGCGAAAAAGAGCGAGGTTAACAGGATGAAGGGCAGGACAATGCCTTTGGGAACGATCGGTTGCTTTTCCATATCTTAAAATTTAGCAGCTATCTCTGTCAATTCCAGATTAAACAGGGTTTTGACTATCGGAGCCAGTTTACCGGGTTCCCCCTGAACATGGACCACCCGCTGAATGTGGGTCAGCGATTCGCCCGGAGTCAGGGCGGCAGCCGGCGATGAGGTTTCAATCTCATAAAAAGGCCCCATCACCGATCCGTCTTCCACCGGTCCGTCATTGTACGAGTTAACCACGTCTCCCTCATAGGGATTTTGCTGGTCGCCCCATTTGGAATTCACATAGTCGGACGGTTTGGATGGCAGTGAACACCACAGCAACGTGAGTACCTGTTTATCCTCGTCATAACTTCCGCAAAGTTCCGTGGCCCTTCCGGGCGGCACACCGATCTTGCTCCGGAGTTTTCCGTCTATCTTGAAGAAAATGGTGCCGTCCTCAACCAAAAGACGGTCGGAAGGCACCTTCCCAAAATATTCATCATTCACGATCACACCGCTTTCATTTTTCTGATAGGGAATGAAAACCGTGGTGGAAGGTGAAGGATTGAACATGCCCAGCATCCAGACGGAAAGCAAGCCGCCTTTTTTGGTCCAGGTCTCTTCACCTGCATTGGTGATCGTATTTTCGGTCTGATAGGCCACCACATCACAGCCGGCGGGAACGTCCATGCCGAATAAGGTGCTCAGGGTATCGGGCGAAAGCAGTGAAACCGTCCTTTCAATTCCGATTTTAAATTCAGTTCCCGAGGCATTTTTCAATGCCGCATTTTCTACGAAAGTGACCTGCGCGCGGGTCTGAGCTTTGACGTCAAAGGCTTCCGTATCCAGCACAGGGGGTACCTGCCAGTTTTCAAAAACCTGCTCTTCGCCCGGTTTAAAGTAAATGGAATAAGGACCGCCTTCGGGGCCCAGCCAGAAACGCTCCTCACCCCCGAAAGGATTAAACTGCCGGCTTATCTTTCCGGAACGGATCAGGTCGTGATTGATCCATCCGTAGCTGTCTCCTTCCGGTCCGCCGGCCGTCGAGGTCATCACTCTGCCCTGCCAGGCGGGGACAAGCAAAACGCGGGCCCGGGATGCTGCGTCCTGCAGTTCAATCGTTTGAATATCGTGTTCCTTTAAAAAACCGGCATCGTAGCCATAGGTTCCTTCAGACAGTTCGGCTGTGTTTTGCGTCATTTCCGTATTTTTTTTATTGCCGGGCGATGCGCAGCCGATCATCAAAAAGACCAGTGCTGCGCATGCTGCTGTGTTGTTTTTCTTCATCTCAGGTTAATTGATCGTTATGAATAAAGGGGACCGTAGTTTTTGCAGGCGAGGTAATCGGCCCCTTCCGGGTCGCTGCCAAACGAATTCCACGCGCTGGGGCGGAAAATCAGATCGTCCGGAACATTGTGCATACAGACCGGGATCCGGAGCATGGATGCCAGGGTAAGCAGATCGGCACCGATATGACCATATGAAATAGCGCCATGATTGGCACCCCAGTTTGCCATCACCGAATAGACATCCTTAAATTTGCCGCTACCCGAGGTGCGCGGAACAAACCAGGTAGTTGGCCAGATCGGATCGGTACGTTTATCCAGCACCGAATGGATCTCCTCAGGCAGCTCGACAGTCCATCCCTCGGCCAGTTGCAGCACGGGTCCCAGCCCCTTGACCAGGTTAATCCGGCACATCGTAACGGGCATCTGTCCCTCCGTGCGGAACAGGGAAGAAAAACCGCCACCGCGCATATATCCGAGATTCGACGGGCACCATTGGGTCTTTTCCAGGCATTTCTTTGCTTCCTCCTCCGTGATTTCCCAATAAGGTTTCATCACCGGATTTCCGTTCGAATCGCGCTGTTGGGCAGTGGCATCAAGCGTGGTTGAGCCGGAATTGATCAGGTGAATGATCCCGTTGGCGGCCAGTCCGGTCAGTTCGTGGCCGGTAACCCGCTTCACGGCTTCGGGACTCCAGAAGGTGCGGACATCGGAAAATAACTGGGCCGTTTTGGTCAGCAAATGCCCAAAGAGCATTGAAACGCCGTTCAGGCTGTCGTTTTCCGTGGCAAAAACATAGGCCTGCCGAATGCCATTCCAGTCGAATGAGGAATTCAGCATCGCCTCCATAAAGTCACCGTCCGGATAGTGGTCAGTCCACTGCCGCTGTCCCTGAAAGCCTCCTGCGATGGCATTGTGTCCTTTTGCCTCTTCACCGAAGCCCAGCTCTTTGAGTTTCGGGTTGCCGTGCATCAGATCTTTGGCGATGATCGTCATTTTCACAACCATTTCCCATTGTCGGTCTTTTTCTTCCCGGCTGTAAGGTTTCGCGTTAATGTCAAATCCTTCTTTGCAGTTTTCCTTCACCCAGGCCAGTGCCCGTTTATACTCGTCCGGATCGTAAATACCCAGGTCGATCCGGCGGATCATTTCAACCGATTCAACAAATTCAGTCCGCATGCCGAGATAATCCTGGAAAAAGTCAGGATCGGCCATCGACCCGGCTATTCCCATCGAGGTGTAGCCGATTGCCAGGTATGATTTGCCCCTCATCCGGGCTACAGCCAGTCCGGCATTGACAAAACGCAGGATCTTTTCTTTGACGTCGTCCGGGATGGACGTGTCTCCTGCATCCTGAACATCACGCCCGTAAATGCCGAAGGTGGGCAGTCCCTTCTGCGTGTAACCGGCCAGCGCTGCAGCCAGATAGACAGCCCCCGGACGTTCCGACCCGTTAAAACCCCAGATCGCCTTCGGTATCCAGGGATTCGAATCCATCACTTCCGTGCCGTAACACCAGCAGGGAGTCACGGTAAGCGATACGCCAACGCCTTCACGTTCAAACTGATCGGCACAATAAGCAGCATCGGCAACACCGCCAATGGTGGTATCGGAAATCACGCATTCCACCTGCTCACCTGAGGGAAAGCGCAGGTTTTCCTCAATTAAACGGGCGGCTGCTTTGGCCATCGCCATCGTTTGCTCTTCGAGCGACTCCCTGACACCGTTCTCACGTCCGTCGATCACGGGACGGATGCCTACTTTCGGCAGCCGTCCTATCAGTCTGTTCTTCGTCATTTTCTTCAAATTATTTTAGATTGCAAGCCTGCAGGGTATCAAGGTCGCGCAGAACTTTGGAGCGCAGAGCACAGGACATAGGGCACAGCGCTAATTACTCGCTACTCGCCGCCCACTACTTCTCCTGTCTTGGTTCCTGGTTCCGGACTCTTGTATCCTGGTTCCTGGTTCCTGGTTCCTGATTCTTGTATCCTGGTTCTTATTTTAATTCACTTCCAGTTGTTCCCATTCCGGCAGTTGCGGAAATTTGGCGTGCGGATCGGATTGATACCAGAAGGCGACAGAAGAAATGTCGGATTGCTGGGGCAGATAACGGCCGCCATGCCGCCATCCCAGATCCTGGATCGTCACTTTCAGGTCCTTTTCAAAACGGATCGGATCCATGATGTGCCACCGGTAAAGTCCGAAGCGTTGCTGTGCCTTATAGGTTCCGTCGGGGCGGATCACCTGATGCAGACCGGCGTAGGGCGTACAGAATTCCTTATATTGTCCGTTGCGGTCAAAATTATAGGACCCGCAGAAATAGTCTTCCGTACCTGTTCCGCAGATGGTTGGGAATTTGCCGTCGCCGTCGATGAAGAACTTGATCTCACCTTCGCCCCACCAGCCGTTGTTGTTGACACCCCAGGCCAGGTAAAGTCCTACAAACTGCCCTTTTCCTTTGATGTTGTCCACAATGGTATAGTCGGAAGTGGTATTGGGATTCGTCCTCCGGTACTGGGCATGAAAGTACCCGGCATCGGCAGGTACATCGGTCAGGGTGTAATCGATCTGGTAATAGAGTCTCATTTCGTCCTGATTATTTACGTTTTCCATCGTAATGCGGCACTTTCTGCGGAAAGGCATGGGCCAGTAGCAGTTGAAAGCGCTTCCGGGATTCACGCAAACGGCCAGTGAACTCAGGGGGGCATATTCGTTCCATCCCATCGCGAAGAAACTTCCCACCGGACATTCAACCGAGGGCTCTTTTTCGTCATCCCAGTAGATCCGGATAATGGAGAACTTCCAGTTGCCGGTGGGGGTCATCCAGATATGCTGGATCGCTCCCGGACCGTCAATTTCGGCTAATGTAAAGGTTTGTCCCGGCTTAATAATAATAAACGGATTTACCTTCCAGCCCTGTCCCAGATCGCGGGCAGCATGGGAAGCATTGGCTGTGTTCAGGTTATCTTTTTCGGATGGAACGGCCATACCACCCTTTCCTTTTTCACCGGTAAAATTCTCCGGGCTGATGGACCGGGTTTTCGCGTTGGACATGCGGTACAGATTACCCATATTCATATCCAGACCGTTAAAGCCGGCCTGCGGAAATCCGGCCAGCGACAATAAGCATGCTGCCACCAAAACAAAAATCTTCTTCATGGTTTTTAGTTTAAGTTTATTTTTAAAGTTCATGTGCGAATAATTTGTTTTTTAATTGCCACATGGAATAGCCATGACGTAGTGTTTATGCTCACTTTCAGTTGGTGTTGCAATATCATGGCTATTTCATTATTGATCCTGTTTAAATTTAGCTCCTTTTTTAACCAGTCTTAAGCAGGCTATGCCTGCAAAAAAACTAAACGATTAACCCTGTTTCCGGCAGGAATCCCTGCAAATAAGCTGATGCCTCAGTTCCACGTGTACCGTTTTCCCCGCTCCCTTTATTTGTTCGGATAAGACCCTCACTGCTTCCTTCCCCATCTCTTCCAGCGGCTGTTTGATATAAGTCAGTTGCGGATTAAAAAAGTCGAAAGCTTCCGTTCCATCAAAGCCTATAACAGACAATTGATCAGGAACACGGATCTGATATTTTCGGATAGCATAGAGCCCGGCGATAGAAAGGGCGTTGGTGGCAAACAGCACGGCGTCAGCTTCCTGCCTCTTGCCCATCTCTCCTATGATCCGATCCATTTGTTCTTCCATCTGATGAAAATCGAGTTCCCTCACCCGGACAAATCCTTTCGTCTGCGAATGGGCGTTTACCGCATCGCGGTATCCTCTGATCCTTTCCTTCATATGGATCAGTGCCGACTTATAGGCAATCATTTCAATCCGGCGACAACCATTGGCGATCAGATAGGAAGTCGCATCAAAGGTCGCCCGGTAATTGTCCAGGATGATATAATTTGAAGACAGCACAGGAAAATACCGGTCGATTAAAACAACCGGGATCTCTTTCTCCTGCAATGATCCGATCTGCGGAGAACATCCTTCGGCCGGGACAATAATAAAGCCGTCGACCTGGCGGTTTAAAAACGTTCTGACCAGCGAATCTGATTTGGTAAAATTCTCATCGGAACTGCCAATGATCACCACATAATTATACTTAATTGCTTCATCCTCGATAATCCTGGAAAGATGCGCAAAAAAGGGGTTGGCGATATCGGCCACGATCAGTCCGATGGTATTTGTCGATCCTTTCCGAAGGCTACGGGCAATCTGGTTTGGCTGATAATTCAGTTCCGCAGCCGCCTGGCGGATCTTTGCCACCACCTCCTGCCCCACCCGTTTCTCCTTCTCGAGTCCGTTCAGCACGTAAGAAACAAGTGCAGTCGAAACCCCCACTTTTTCCGCGATATCTTTGAGCGATACTTTTTTTCCCATGATGAGCTTAAGCTTGTCGTAAAAAAATCCTCCCGCGCTTAAAAGCGTATCAGAATGCAATCAAAGATATCGCTTAATCGTTTAAACATCATCTTCAAAGCTATGTTATATAACACAAAAAAAAGAAGTGAAAGCTGCAGGCTGATCGATTTAGCAGCAATTCAGACAGTGATCACCTTATCGTTCAGGCAGTGAAAAGAAGAAAGTCTCCTTATTTCTTCAGTCTCAGCACGAGCTTCCGGATTTCGCTGATCACCAGGGGAATCAGGCCGAGAGCAAGGGCCATGCCCCATCCTTTTCCATCGAGCATTTGCAGTTTAAACGCATCACGCATTGCCGGGATCGCTATCACCAGCAACTGTAACGCCAACCCGAGGAGGATTGCTCCGGTCAGGTATTTATTTGAAAAGAAGCCCACAGAAAAAACCGATCGGACATCGCTTCTCAACGCCAGGGAATAAAAAAGCTGACAGGAAATGATGGTCATGAAAGCAAGGCTCCGTGCATATTCCAGCGCATCTTCGGGAATCTCCCGGTCAAAGGGACTGTAGCCCTGCTCATAGTGTCCGTACCAAAAGGCCAGAATCGTGACCAAGCCGATAGTTAGTCCGCCAAAAACAGCCCGCCAGCCCGCTCCCCTGGCAAATAAGTTCTCTTTGGGGTCACGTGGTTTTTCTTTCATTACATCCGGATCGGCAGGATCCATACCCAGAGCCACGGCAGGAAGCGAATCGGTCAGCAAATTGATCCAAAGAAGTTGCGTAGCCAGGAAAGGCGCTGCCATACCAGCCATCAGGGCAACAAACATCGATATCACCTCACCCAGATTGCTGGTTAAAAGAAAGAGCACCGATTTTTTAATATTGCTGTATATGTTGCGTCCTTGTTCAATGGCTGAAACAATGGTCGCAAAGTTATCGTCGGCCAGGATCATATCGGAGGCGCCTTTGGCCACGTCTGTACCGGTGATTCCCATGGCCACGCCAATATCGGCCGCATTCAGGGAGGGGGCATCATTCACCCCATCGCCTGTCATGGAAACAATATTCCCCCCGGCCTTCAGCGCCCTGACAATCTTCACCTTATGCTCAGGAGAAACGCGGGCAAATACATGGTAAGCCGATATTTTTGATTTCAGTTCGTCTTCATTCATCTGATCCAGTTCCTGACCCGTCACCACTTCGCCGGCTTCACCGGCAATTCCCAAATCGCGGGCGATGGCAAATGCGGTGTTCTTATGGTCGCCGGTGATCATCACCGGTATGATGCCGGCCTCTTTCGCCAGTCTGATCGAATCCTTTACCTCCTCGCGGGGAGGATCGATCATCCCGGTCATTCCGAGCAGGATCAGGTCCTTTTCCATTTCCGCACCTTTTACAACCTCTTCAACGGGTCTATAAGCCGCTCCCAGTGTACGCAAAGCCTCATTCGACATCTGTTCGGTCGCTTCCAGGAAACTCTCCCGCTGTTCCTCACTCAGTGGAACAAGCTCTCCGTTAACCAATACGCGGTCTGAAATTTTCAGCAGATTATCGATCGCGCCCTTCGTGTAAACGGTCAATTTTCCGTCTTCTTCGACCAGCGTTGACATGAGTTTACGTTCTGAGTCGAAAGCGAATTCCCCGATCCTTTTTGTTTCGGAAGAAAGCTTTTCCCTGTCGAGGCCGAGTTCGTCGCCAAATACGAGCAAAGCGACTTCGGTCGGATCGCCGGTCCCTTTCTCTCCGTCAAGTGTGGCATCGGAACACAGGATCATGGCTTTTGCCAGGAACACAGCCGATTCGTCAGGCTGATCCTTTTGATCCTCCACCACCCGGATGTCCTTCCCCGCAGTAAAGTACTGCACGACGGTCATCCGGTTTTCCGTGAGTGTTCCCGTTTTGTCCGAACATACCACATTGACCGATCCGAGGGCCTCAACAGCAGGCAGGCGTCTGATAATTGCATTTCTCTTCGACATGGTTGTTACACCGACCGAAAGCACAACAGCCACGATGGCGGCCAGTCCTTCAGGGATAGAGGCAACAGCCAGAGAAACGGAGGTAAGAAACATTTCGGCCAGATCGCGCCCCTGAAGCATCGAGATCCCAAAAATGAAGACACAGATTCCGATAGCCAGGTTACCCAGCATCTTCCCCAGATGGTTCAGGCGCTTTTCAAGCGGGGTTTTGACCTCCTGTTCCCCCTCAATTATACCGGCAATTTTGCCGACTTCTGTATTCATTCCTGTGCCGGTCACCACACCCACTCCCCGGCCGTAG